>NZ_CP102096.1:309283-618567 GCF_024582835.1 Vibrio japonicus | reverse complement strand
AGCTTGGCGAGAGTTGTCTGTGTTGAACTCTTCACTCCACTCTTGGAAACGACCAACATTGAGGTCTGCGATCTTATCACTCACCTTCATCAAGCTAGATACATCGGCTGGTGTTAATTTACGGCAAACATCGATCAGTTGCTTTGAATACTCCACCAATTCTGGCTGAGTATACTTTTGCGTCGCCAGAGGAGATTCGTAATCTAGGGTCTTGGCTGGAGAAACTACAATTAACATGACTTTACTCTATATCTTTTTAATTTTTGCTGGCCTTAGGGTACAAAAAAAGCCGCGCAATGTCTGCACGGCTTTTTGAATCATACTAATCGTTCAAAGCGATTAGTCTTTCTTTTTGTTGTACCAGATACCTTCTTCAAGCTGAGATTTCAGCTCTGGGAAGTCATTCGCATCGAACGTTGGTACCTTACCCGCATCCAACTGACGGTTATAGTCTTTCGCCAGTTTAATCACGATGCCAGAAAGCAGGATGATCGCTACTAGGTTCACAATCGCCATCAGACCCATCGACACATCAGCCAAGGCCCAAACGATTGGAAGTGAAGCTACCGCGCCAAACATCACCATGCCAAGCACTACGATACGGAAAATACTTAGACCCGCTTTGTGGTTGTGCTCTAAGAAGATCAAGTTGGTTTCTGCGTACGAGTAGTTTGCGATGATAGAGGTGAACGCGAAGAAGAAAATTGCCACCGCCACAAACACGCTACCCCAATCACCCACTTGCGAGCTCAGTGCATTCTGCGTTAGTTCGATACCCGTTACTTCACCGTGCGGTACATACTCGCCAGACATCAGGATAATGGCTACCGTTGCAGAACAGATAACAATTGTATCCGTGAATACGCCAAGCATTTGTACGTAACCTTGTGACGCAGGGTGCGGTGGATATGGTGTTGCCGACGCTGCAGCGTTAGGCGCAGAACCCATACCCGCTTCGTTCGAGAACAAACCACGTTTAATACCATTGATCATCGCTTGTGCAATTGCATAGCCCAAACCACCAGCTGCCGCTTCTTGCAAGCCGAACGCGCTCTTGAAGATCAGAGTCAGTACCGCTGGTAGTTTTTCGATGTTCATAAACATCACAAACAGAGCCAGTACTAAGTACGCTAGTGCCATTGCTGGAACAATCATCTCTGCCACACGTGCGATACGTTTAATACCACCAAAAATGACTACGGCAGAAAGAAGCACGACTGCAACGCCCACATACGTCTCGTTCCAACCAAACGCAGCGTTCATTGCACCTGCAATTGAGTTAGCTTGTACGGCGTTGAATACCAAACCAAAAGCGATGATTAAGAAGATAGAGAACAACACGCCCATCCAGCGCATACCAAGACCTTTCTCCATATAATATGCAGGACCGCCTCGATAGTTACCGTCATCATCTTTGGTTTTGTATAGCTGTGCTAACGTACTTTCAGCAAACGAAGTCGCCATACCCAGCATGGCAATGAGCCACATCCAGAAGATAGCACCAGGACCACCCGCTGTCAGTGCAACAGCAACACCCGCCATGTTACCTGTACCCACACGAGCAGCCAGACTGGTACAAAGAGCTTGGAAAGAAGAGATACCAGCACTGTCGGCTTTGCGGCTATTTTTTAGCACGGAGAACATGTGTCCAAAATGGCGGAACTGGATAAAGCCCAATCTTACAGTAAAGTAAATTCCCACACCCACCAGCAGGTAAACTAGAATTGACCCCCAAAGCAGGTCATTCATTAGATTAATTATATCTGTCATAAGAGCCTCATATTGAGTTTTCGCCGGTCTCTGCTTCCAAGCCATCCACTTGATTGCAAGCTAAGAGTCAATGTACTTAGCTATTTATAGTGTAATTTTAGAGCAACCAAGATATGTAAAACGCGCCTCATGCTTCCATTTTACGTACCAGCTGATTTTTGACGGGCGGATAATGCAGCGAAGGAAAATAAAAATCAATATGAAACAGCGCTCATTTATGAGCTGTTTTTTACTATAAAATCACCATCAATTAACACAAAAACGAACAAATACACCACAACAAAAGAACAATCGCACTAAATATAAACAACAATGCCGAGTTATACACCAATCAAAAAGACGACCCGTTAAAAATTGAATGAGTGCCTTGTTTATCAAGGCTTAGAAGGCATGTTTCACAAAACCAAAACCTCCTCAGAGTAGCAACCCAACGGCTCACGAAACAACTCATTGCATAACCAAGCGAAATGATGAGTCTATAAACAGTCGATTAACAATCAATTTTCGACAATTTAATCGTTATCGTCTAAACGTTTGCGCAAAAAACAGGCACATAAACTAAAAAATAATGTGAGGACACCATTAGATTTCAAGAAAAACTTAATGAAATCGTAACAAATGAGAAACGAATCAAGGTTACGCTGCATTGAGAATGGTATTTAAGTAATACCCCTTCAAAGCGTAATAATTAAAAGAGGTAGCTTATGGACAGCTTAAACTTTGAAGATTTTATGGAAATGGAATTCCCAAAAGCGCGCGGTGTGCGCTCAAAACCAGTGAAACGTAAGTGGCGTGAAATAGAAGCAATTAAAGATAAGCAAAGACTTCAGCGCGAGCTTAAAGAAATGGGTATCGCGTTTGAGGACATTGAAAACATAGATTTCTAATAAAAAGAGGCGATTAGCCTCTTTTTTTACGTCTATAAAACTGACTAAACAACCTCAGTTCGGGATAAGAAAGTCTAAAAATCTAGATACACTCTTGCTCGTTTTGCCTGACTCGCTGAGCCAATTGTTGATATTTTTCAGCAATAGTTTCACCAAAGACAGGATCGTCTTCGTTTTCGCTCCAAAGATCTTCGACAGCCTGCCAGTCCTTAACCGTAAATACTTTTGCGATGAGAGGTAAAACCGTTCTTTCCTCAAGCTCCAAGTGGCTCTTTTGCGATTCGACAAACTCTTTAAGGTGGGAAATAAAAATATCCTGGGGCACAACAGCATCGTTGAGGATCATATCGACCATCTCTAAGAAAGCATGTGTTTTTTCAGACAACCCTTTGTGCTCATTTTCGAGGTTAATAATTTCCTGTTGCGCACCAAAATGATCAAGATAGTACCGATAGAGTATATCTTCCTTAGGATGATGTACCCGCTCAGAGTGCTCCGAAAGATAAGTCACTATTTCACGAAGTAATGAATAATTGATCGACTCCTCTTGCTCAAGTGAAACGATCTTCTGCTTTAGTACTGCAAGCAAACGAACCATATAACCATGTTCACGCCTTATCCTTTCTATCATCATAGCGACTCTCCTTATATGCCCACCTTTTATAAGTGTATATGAGAATATCTATGTTATCCCGGGCGCTGTTCGAAAATCAGACAACAACACAATTTTATCTACTGACATCAATTGGTAAGCACCAATCAATGGGCATTTTCCCCTGTTCTGATAAAAGTTGATTCGCTTGCGAAAAGTGCTTACAACCAAAAAAACCACGATGAGCGGACAAAGGCGATGGATGAGGAGCCATCAATACATGATGCTTACTGCGATCGATAAAACGACCTTTTTTTTGAGCGTGTGCGCCCCATAATAGAAACACAACCCCCGACTGATGCTGATTCACTGCTTCAATCACTTTATCGGTAAAGGTTTCCCACCCAGTTTTAGAATGAGAATGAGCCTTACCCTGCTCGACAGTCAACACAGTATTGAGCAACAGTACCCCTTGCTCTGCCCAACTCTGTAAGTAGCCGTGGTGTGGAATGCTGAAACCTTCAATATCTTGCACAAGCTCCTTATACATGTTGACCAATGATGGAGGTGTTTTCACTCCCGGCAACACTGAAAAACATAAACCATGCGCTTGATTCGGCCCGTGGTAAGGGTCTTGCCCTAAAATCACCACCTTAACATCACCAAATCCAGTTGCGCGAAACGCATTGAAGACATCTTCTTCTGGCGGGTAAATCGTTTTCCCAGCTTTTCGCTCTGAGTCTACAAAGCGAAGTGTTTGCTGAAAATACTCTTGTTGTTTCTCAACCCCAATAACATCATGCCAAGTCAGTGACGAGTCCATGCTCTGTTCCTTCTACGAATACGCAATGTTTGTGTCATCGGATTGTCGCAAAAACTTAGAATGGAACAAAGCTCAGATACGTAAAGATGATGCGTGCTAATGTTTTTGCGGTGTTCTGTGGTGCCCTTGACCTGTGACATGACGATTAGGCACTGGCAAACGAACTGCTCGCGCTGGAGTAGAATGAGATGAAAAACGCATAGTGGCACCCTCTATTTTTTAGCCCTGTCTCATAATATATGGAAGATGAATGCCACTTTTGTGACTAAACGCTTTCTTTTAACGATTCAAGGTGAAAACGACGTAATTGCGCGATCTCATCTTTCCATATCTCAGGCTCAATTGTCTCTAAGATTAAAGGGATACCATCAAAGCGCGAGTCTCTCGCGATATATTCAAAGCAATCCCATCCAATCTCTCCCTTCCCTAAAGCATGGTGCCTATCGACTCTACTGCCAAGTATCGATTTTGAGTCATTGATGTGCATTGCTCTAAGATAGTGCATTCCGACTATCCGTTCGAACTCTGAAAACGTTGCGTCACATGCATCATGCGATCGTAAGTCATAGCCAGCCGCAAAGGTATGGCAGGTATCAAGACAGACTCCAACGCGCCCCTTGTCCTCAACTTGTTCGATAATTTCAGATAAGTGCTCAAACTTCCATCCTAAGTTCGTCCCCTGACCAGCGGTGTTTTCAATCACAGCAATAACATCTGGCACAGCTTGATGCGCAAGGTTAATAGATTCGGCAATTTTACTTAGGCATTCCTGCTCAGATATTTTCTTCAGGTGGCTACCAGGATGAAAATTCAATAGAGACAACCCAAGCTGTTGGCATCGTTTCATCTCATCAATAAACGCTTCTCTGGACTTATTGAGTTTTTCCTCTTCCGGCGCACCGAGATTTATCAGGTAAGAGTCATGAGGAAGGATTTGCTCACTTTTATAACCAAGCATTTGGCAATTAGCCTTAAAAGCTCGAATCGTCTTCTCTTCTAACGGTTTGGCTGCCCATTGGCGCTGATTTTTCGTAAACAGAGCAAACGCATTCGCACCAATCTCTTTTGCCCGTATAGGTGCTTGGTCGACACCACCTGCTGCCGATACATGAGCACCAATAAATTTATTTCCAGACGGCTTTTTTAACATTATCACTTCATCACTTTACACGTTCAGCATACGAGCCGAATGGCAGTTAGTTATCTGCCCTGGCTCCAAGAACAACTACTATTATCGTTGTAAAATTACAACAAACTACAATTTAAAATAAATTCTTACCCCTACAAAAGCAGACTATTTTGAATACTTTTAGGAGCCGATAAAACATGACCCACCAGGTAAATAGGGTCTTTTTGTGGTTAATTGACTTAAATCAATAAAATAAAAGTGGTTATTGGATATACAGTAAACAACTCAACAAATTTCGAAAGTTAACACCAACAACGCCACAGCTATGGACTAGGAGACAGTAATGATCCAAGGCATTCAAATTACTAAAGCAGCAAACGACCAGCTACAAAACTCAATTTGGCTACTAGATAGCGAAAAGAATGAAGCGCGCTGCATTGCGGCAACTGCTGGCTATGAAACAGACCAAGTTATCACAATTGATGAACTTGGCGAATATGAAAGCCGTGAAGTGGCTATCGAAACTGCACCACGTATCGAAGGTGGCCAACACTTAAACGTGAACGTATTAAAGCGCGAAACTCTTGAAGATGCCGTAGCAAACCCTGAAAAATACCCACAGCTCACCATTCGTGTTTCAGGTTATGCTGTTCGTTTTAACTCACTCACTCCAGAGCAGCAACGCGACGTAATCGCTCGTACTTTTACTGAGTCTCTATAAACTTAAAACTCATTCTAACAAAAGCGGCACTCTCAGAGCTAGAACGCCGCTTTTTTTGTATCTTGTTAGATCTTTCTAATCGCTTTGGTGCATAACAACAATAAATCCGTTAAATTGAATCATCTATTCCTCATATTCATTGGTTCATTATGCTATTGGAAGGCATTGAGACCTTATTGGTATTAAGCAAAGCAAAAACCATGAGCCGTACTGGCAGTCTGCTTTACATCAGCCAATCTGCTGTCAGTAAACGTATCGCCAATTTAGAAAAGAAATTGGGCAAGAAACTGGTTGTTCCACAAGGCAGAAATGTTCAACTCACGCCAGATGCGCTCACTCTCATCGAGAGTCTAAATCCTACGTTTAATGAGCTTCTCGGATTAATCTATGAACAACAGACGGTGGTAGAAAATAGCATTATCAAGCTCGATTGCTCAGAAACGCTGGTCGCGGGTTATCTCTCGACTATTTTAGGAGACTGGTATAAACACGAGCCTTTTCTGTCTATTACGACCAATCATACACCCCGAATCGTCGAGCATGTTCAGTCCGGGAAAGCGCATTTAGGGGTTTGTGCCGGCCACTTACCCAAACACCATAGCCTAATGACCTTTCATCTCCTCGATGAACCCTTTTCTATCGTCTATTCTGAAAAACTTGAACAGCTACCTAAAACGATTATTACCAACGATCTCAACAATCCAGCCAACACATATCAGCTTGCTATTTTAAACAAACTCAACATGCAACCGATAATGGAAATGGATTCTTACGCTGCTGCTGCACAACTCGCGCTATCTGGGATTGCTCCTGCTCTGGTGCCACTTTCGGTGAGTAAGACGCTCAAAATCGATGCAAAATATTGTCATCACTTTGAACAGATAAAACCGCTTTGTCGACCGATTCATATTTGTTTGAGGCCATCAAGTTATCGAAATGGGCGTATCAAAACATTGATAGAATCCATTGTTGATGCTGTTCCCAAAGTAGCTTCAGAGCCATTAGCATAGACATGGTGATCACCAAAGGGCGAATCCACTTCTGTCCTTTGGTCACAACCACTTTAGCGCCCAGTCTCGCGCCAATAAAACCACCAACCGCCATCACTAAACCCAGCTCCCAAATCGGTAATCCTGCCAGCACGAAGAACAGCAGCGCGGCAATATTGGAGGTAAAGTTGAGTACCTTAGTACGTGCGGTCGCTTCAACCAAACCAAAATGACCAAGCGCAACAAAACAGACTGTAAAAATTGAGCCAGTCCCCGGGCCAAAGAAACCATCGTAAAAACCAACGCCGCCACCCACAGAGAAAGCAAACAGTGCTTCAGACATTTTTGCTTTGCCTTCTGTTTGGGTCGTTTTTGGCATCAACAAAAAATACACAGAAATGGCGATCAGCAAGATAGGGATCAAACTAGTGAGAATTCCCGCGTCAATGTACTGCACCGCTTCTGCACCAACCGCAGAGCCAACGAATGTACAAGCAATCGCTAAACGCATCTCTTTCAGGCTGACGATACCGTTTCGGATAAAGTACCAACTGGCAGAAAAACTGCCGAATGAGCTTTGCAGCTTGTTAGTCGCCAGCGCTTGAGTGGGTGAAACCCCAGCAGCCAACAAAGCAGGTAATGTCAATAAGCCTCCGCCTCCCGCCATGGCGTCAATAAACCCAGCAATGGACGCAACAACAAAAAGTAGACTAAGAAGCTCTAAAGATAGTTCCATGGCATTTCAAACATCTAATACTGAATTTCAATACGTTACCATCAGGCACGTAATTAAGTTAACGAAAGCTTAGATTAGAACCCATTCCTAAAATTCAACGATTAATTTGTAATTGAGTAAACCCACTACATAGACAAAAAAAGCCCGCTCAAGAGAGCGGGCAATGAGGTTGTCAGGTAAACCTGAGGTTTACCGATTTGTTATTCGTTA
This sequence comes from Vibrio japonicus, assembly GCF_024582835.1. Classification (NCBI taxonomy): domain Bacteria; kingdom Pseudomonadati; phylum Pseudomonadota; class Gammaproteobacteria; order Vibrionales; family Vibrionaceae; genus Vibrio; species Vibrio japonicus. The sequence continues at coordinate 610,710 of NZ_CP102096.1, read as the reverse complement.
CGCTAAGCTTGCTTTCACTTTCGCGTGCAACTCTTGAACAGAAGTCACTGACGCTTTTGCATCTGCTGCGTGAGACATACACGTTGCAAACGCTGCGTTCAACGTTGTGGTGTAGTTCACTTTCTCAGCCAATGCACCACGGCGTAGAACTTTCGAGTCTTCAATAGCTTGACGACCTTCTGCCGTGTTAACGATATAGGTGTATTCGTTGTTCTTGATACGGTCAAGAATGTGCGGACGACCTTCATGTACTTTGTTCACAAGACGAGGGTTAATACCCGCTTCACCTAGAATCACTGCTGTGCCGTGTGTTGCATCCAATTGGTAGCCTAGTTTCACTAGCTTAGACGCTAGGTCAACCACACGCTCTTTGTCACCTTCACGAACCGACAGTAGCGCACGACCACCTTCAGGGTAAACCGCACCACAGCCAAGTTCCGCTTTCGCGTATGCTTCAGCAAACGTCGTACCAACACCCATCACTTCACCTGTTGAGCGCATTTCTGGGCCCAATAGTGGGTCAACACCAGGGAATTTGTTGAATGGAAGAACCACTTCTTTCACTGAGTAGTAAGGAGGAATAATCTCTTTCGTGAAACCTTGTGATTCCAGAGATTGACCTGCCATAACACGTGCAGCGATTTTCGCTAGCGGTGCACCTGTCGCTTTCGAAACAAACGGTACAGTACGAGCAGCTCGAGGGTTAACTTCGATTAGGTACACTTCGTTATCTTTCACAGCAAACTGAGTATTCATCAGACCGCGTACACCAAGTTCGAAGGCTAGCTTCTCAACTTGCTCACGCATCTTGTCCTGGATTTCCTGACTTAGCGTGTAAGCAGGAAGTGAACATGCTGAGTCACCAGAGTGAACGCCCGCTTGCTCGATGTGCTCCATGATACCGCCGATAACCACGCGCTCACCGTCACAGATAGCATCGATATCCACTTCAGTTGCATCATCTAGGAAACGGTCTAGTAGAACTGGAGACTCGTTTGATACGCTTACTGCTTCGTTGAAGTAGCGACGTAAGTCTTGCTCGTCGTATACGATTTCCATCGCACGGCCACCAAGTACGTATGATGGACGAACAACCAGAGGGAAACCGATGTCTTTCGACTTCTCAACCGCTTGCTCCATCGTTGTTACAGTAGCGTTTTGTGGTTGAAGAAGACCAAGGCGCTCAACCGCTGCTTGGAAACGTTCACGGTCTTCAGCGCGGTCGATAGCATCTGGGCTAGTACCAATGATTGGTACGCCTGCTGCTTCTAGTGCGCGAGCCAGTTTAAGTGGCGTTTGACCACCGTACTGAACAATCACACCTTTTGGCTTTTCAACGCGAGCGATAGACAGTACGTCTTCTAGCGTTACTGGTTCGAAGTACAGACGGTCAGACGTATCGTAGTCTGTTGATACTGTTTCTGGGTTACAGTTCACCATGATGGTTTCGTAACCGTCTTCGCGTAGCGCTAGTGACGCGTGTACACAACAGTAGTCGAATTCGATACCTTGGCCGATACGGTTTGGACCACCGCCTAGTACCATGATCTTGTCTTTGTCAGTAGGCTGCGCTTCACATTCGTCATCGTAAGATGAGTACATGTAAGCCGTGTCTGAAGAGAACTCAGCCGCACACGTATCGACACGCTTGTATACTGGGTGGATATCGTATTGGTCACGCATACGACGAATTTCGCTTTCTGCTACACCCAGTAGCTTAGATAGACGAGCATCAGAGAAACCTTTACGTTTCATTTGACGAAGAACGTCTTGCGTTAGACCAGCGAAACCACCCGCTTTTACTTGCTCTTCCAGTTTCACTAGCTCTTCGATTTGAACTAGGAACCAACGGTCGATGTTTGTCAGGTTGAATACGCCATCTACTGACATACCCGCACGGAATGCATCTGCGATATACCAAATACGCTCTGCGCCCGCTTCTTTTAGCTCATGGCGAATCGTAGTGAGTGCATCTGGTGCTTCTAGGTCAACCATTTCATCAAAGCCAGTTGCGCCAACTTCTAGGCCACGCAGTGCTTTGTGAAGAGATTCTTGCTGGTTACGACCAATCGCCATCACCTCACCTACCGACTTCATCTGTGTTGTCAGACGGTCGTTTGCGCCCGCGAATTTCTCGAAGTTAAAACGAGGAATCTTAGTCACTACGTAGTCGATAGTCGGTTCGAATGATGCTGGAGTTGCGCCACCTGTGATGTCATTTTGTAGCTCATCCAGAGTAAAGCCAACTGCCAGTTTCGCTGCAATCTTCGCGATTGGGAAACCTGTTGCTTTTGATGCTAGAGCAGAAGAACGAGATACACGTGGGTTCATCTCGATGATAACCATGCGGCCATCTTTCGGGTTGATACCAAACTGTACGTTTGAACCACCTGTCTCAACACCGATTTCACGTAGAACCGCTAGCGATGCATTACGCATTAGCTGGTATTCTTTATCAGTCAGTGTTTGAGCTGGTGCAACCGTGATGGAGTCACCCGTGTGGATGCCCATTGGGTCAAAGTTTTCGATTGAACATACGATAATACAGTTGTCCGCTTTGTCGCGAACCACTTCCATTTCGTACTCTTTCCAACCGATTAGCGATTCATCGATAAGCAGTTCGTTGGTCGGAGATAAATCCAGACCACGACGACAGATTTCTTCGAACTCTTCTTTGTTGTATGCGATACCGCCGCCCGTACCACCCATGGTGAACGATGGACGGATGATACAAGGGAAGCCAACCATATCTAAAACTTTGTAAGCTTCTTCCATCGTCTTCGCGGTATCAGCACGAGGACACTCAAGGCCGATAGACTTCATCGCTTTATCAAAGCGAGAACGGTCTTCTGCTTTATCGATCGCGTCAGCCGTTGCACCAATCATCTCTACGCCGAACTCTTCAAGAACGCCGTGCTTCTCTAGCTCTAGCGCACAGTTAAGCGCAGTCTGACCACCCATAGTTGGCAGTACCGCGTCTGGGCGTTCTTTCTCGATGATCTTGCGTACTACTTCCCACTGGATTGGCTCGATGTATGTCGCATCTGCCATCTCTGGGTCAGTCATGATGGTCGCAGGGTTAGAGTTAACTAGGATAACTCGGTAGCCTTCTTCACGAAGAGCTTTACACGCTTGTGCGCCAGAGTAGTCAAACTCACATGCCTGACCGATAACAATCGGACCAGCACCAAGAATTAGAATACTTTGAATGTCAGTACGTTTTGGCATTATCTACTACTCCGAATTAAGCGCTGTGTTTTTTGATGAGTTCGATAAAGTGGTCAAATAGCGGTGCCGCGTCGTGTGGACCTGGGCTCGCTTCTGGGTGACCTTGGAAACTAAATGCTGGCTTGTCTGTACGGTGAATACCTTGCAAAGAGCCATCAAATAGCGATACGTGAGTAGCACGTAAGTTTTCCGGTAATGTTTTTTCATCTGCCGCAAAGCCGTGGTTTTGCGAAGTGATCATCACAACGTTACGCTCTAAATCTTTTACTGGGTGGTTTGCACCGTGGTGACCAAACTTCATTTTCACCGTTTGCGCACCAGATGCTAGCGCCAGAATTTGGTGACCTAGACAGATACCAAAAATTGGTAGGCCTTTCTCTAGGAACACTTTGGTTGCTTCAATCGCATAGGTACATGGTTCTGGGTCACCAGGGCCGTTCGATAGGAACACGCCATCTGGGTTTAACGCCAAAACTTCTTCCGCTGATGTTTCTGCAGGAACAACGGTTAAGCGGCAGCCGCGATCAACCAGCATTCGTAGGATGTTGCGTTTTGCACCGAAGTCGTAAGCGACAACGTGGTATGGTAATTCGCCGTCAGCTTTTGCTTCTGGAAGACCACCCTCGAGCGTCCACGAACCTTGTTTCCATTGATACGCTTCTTTTGTTGTAACTTCTTTCGCAAGATCCATACCTTTCAAGCCAGGGAATTCTTTCGCTTTTGCTAGTGCAAGCGCTTCGTCTAGGTTATCACCAGCCACGATACAGCCGTTCTGCGCACCTTTTTCACGAAGGATTCGGGTTAGCTTACGAGTATCAATGTCAGCGATGCCAACGATGTTTTGCGACTTTAGGTAATCAGAAAGGGATTGTTCGTTACGGAAATTAGAAGCGATAAGAGGAAGATCGCGAATCACAAGGCCTTGTGCATGGATTGAAGAAGATTCTTCATCTTCGGAATTAGTTCCGGTATTGCCAATGTGAGGATAAGTTAGTGTGACAATCTGTTGTGAATAGGAAGGATCAGTGAGGATTTCTTGGTACCCCGTCATCGAGGTATTAAAAACGACTTCACCGACGGATGTGCCATCTGCTCCAATGGAAACACCGCGGAACACTGTCCCATCTTCTAGGACTAACAGTGCTGATTTACTCAAGACAACCTCCAGAATAAAAATGCAAATATAATAAATTTAAGTGCAGATTTGCCTTCCATAGCGCTATAAGTAAGCGTAAATAGGTATTGTAGACAAATTGGCGGTATTCTAAAGAGGCGTGTGAGATGTGTCAACAGAGAGATGAAAATAAATTTATCATTTAAAGCAGTTAGGCTCAAAAACAAGGTTAGCCAGCCAAAATAGTAAGTTTACTCAGGCCAAACGATAAGCAAAATGCAAACTAAATGAAACATACCCAAAAAATAAAGATCCAAGTCACATTTTTTCACTCATTAAAAAAGCAAACGTTACACAAGCAAAAATAACACCGACTTTTGCAAGGTAAGCACAAAAATACACACCAATGCCTTAAAAACACAACTTTAAAAGTAGCCATTTAAAGTCATATAGCGTGCTACTCACTGAGGTTTAGTTCTTAGATACAAAAAGCGCCGGGCAAGCCCAGCGCATAATTATGTATTTAAAGGTCATTCAAACCTAAAACATCTGTCATGGTATAGAAACGGGCAGGCTTATCTTTTAACCATACCGCAGCCTTAACCGCACCATTTGCAAACGTCATTCTATCTGTTGCCTTATGAGTGATCTCTACTCGCTCACCGATATCGGCAAACATTGCGGTATGCTCTCCGACAATGTCACCTGCACGAATCGTCGCAAAACCGATCTCATCCTTGGTACGCTCTCCCGTGATTCCCTCTCGAGCATAAACAGCAACATCATTAAGCTGATTGCCCATTGCGCCAGCGATCGCCTCACCCATACCAATTGCAGTACCAGAAGGGGCGTCGACTTTGTGGCGGTGGTGAGCCTCAATGATTTCAATGTCACAGTAGTCACCCATAACTTTGGCCGCTTTTTCAAGAAGCTTAAATACAAGGTTAACGCCCACAGAGTAGTTCGGAGCCATTACAACTGGCACTTGCTTTGCAACTTCATCAATGAGCTCACGTTCTTGGTCAGTAAAACCCGTGGTGCCGATGACAATACTCTTACCATGTTGTTTACACAGTTCTAAGTTCGCAAGCGTACTTACAGGCGCAGTAAAGTCGATAATGACATCAAAGTTATCAATTTCTTTCTCTAAATCATCCGTTAGAGCAACCGAAAACTTTCCTTCACCGCAAAGCTCGCCAATATCAACCCCAACCAAAGACGATTCAGGCCTTTCCGAGCCCGCGCCTACGTGTGCATCCTGATTATGATAGGTTGCTTTTACCAAGTTACGGCCCATGCGGCCCGCTGCTCCTGCAATTGCAATACGTACCATTGCATTTATCTCCATTATTCGAATTATTTGGGCTCAGCCCTAATGCCAATTAATTTAAACTAACAGCAAAGCACCGCTGTGGCTAGCCTCTAGAAAACTCTTTAACGACTCTTTCTAGAATAGGCACATTGGCTTCTGGAAATTCATAGCCAGATAAATCCTCAATTTTGACCCATAGACCTTGCTGCCCTTCTCTGCCATAGGGTTCGTTTTCAAACTTCGTTACACACATAAAATCAAATTTAAGTGATTTGTCTGGGTAGTCATACTCTAGGTGCTCGAACAAACTTTGCTCCGTTGCTGTGATCCCTATTTCTTCTTCAAGTTCACGAATCATGGCCTGCTCTACTGTTTCATCTTGCTCAACCTTTCCTCCAGGGAATTCCCAGAATCCCCCTTTATGCTTGTCATCAGGTCGCTTGGTGATGAAAATTTCTGATTTGTCTTGGTTAAGGATTATCGCCGCTACAATATGAATACGTTTCATCTTACTTCCTTTATCAATCTCGGCTTAAAAAAAGAGCCGCCTAAGCGACTCTTTTATCTCTAAACAATATGAGGCTAAGTTGTAATAGTCGATAACAAGGAGGTGGCACGGAGTTTACGTTAGTAAATGAGTACCACCGACACAGTTATCGGCTTTTACACCGACGCATCAGGCAATTTTGCCGTGGCACTGCTTATATTTCTTACCACTACCACATGGACACGGCTCATTACGACCCACTTTACGTTCATCACGAACCAATGGCTGATGAGCACCTTGCTCTTCTTCACCATCTGATAGTGGGTTTTCTGCTGAAGCATGTTGAGCTTGAGCTAAACGCGCTGCTTCTTCAGCTTGAGCTCGACGCTGCTCTTCCATGCGTTCAACTTCTTCTTGTTGCTGAACACGAACTTTAGAAAGAATGGTAATCACGTCAGATTTTAGTGATTCTAGTAACCCTTCAAACAATTCAAACGACTCACGTTTGTACTCTTGTTTCGGGTTCTTCTGCGCATAACCACGTAAGTGGATACCTTGGCGAAGGTGGTCCATAGCCGCTAGGTGCTCTTTCCAAAGCGTATCTAAGGTTTGCAACATAACAGATTTTTCAAAGTTGCGAAGAACCTGCTCTCCTACTATTGCTTCTTTCTCTTTATATACAGAAACAGAAGTAGCAACGATTTTTTCACGAAGCGCTTCTTCGTAAAGTTTGTCATCTTCCTCTAGCCACTGTTTAATTGGCGCATCTAGGTCGAAGTCGTTCTTTAAACGCTCCTCTAGGCCTTCAACATCCCACATATCTTCCAAAGATTGCGGTGGGATATATTCGTCAATGACAGCATTCAGCACATCGTCTCGGTTTTGCTCAATCATTTCACTGATGTCATCTACAATCATCAGCTCATCACGCAATTCGTAAACCACTTTACGCTGATCGTTCGCAACATCATCATATTCAAGAAGCTGCTTACGAATATCGAAGTTTCGACCTTCTACTTTACGCTGAGCTTTTTCGATTGAACGAGACAACATCTTAGACTCGATTGCTTCGCCTTCTTCCATACCACTTTGAATAAGGCTCGCCATACGGTCAGATGTAAATATACGAAGTAACGAGTCTTCCATTGATAAGTAGAAACGAGAAGAACCCGCATCGCCTTGACGACCTGAACGACCACGTAGCTGGTTATCGATACGGCGAGATTCGTGACGCTCTGTACCAATAATATGTAGACCACCGGCCTCAAGTACTGCATCGTGAACGACTTTCCACTCGGCTTTGATAGCGTCGATTTGTTCTTGTGTCGGGTTGTTTAAAGCATCGACCTTCGATTGCCAGCTACCACCCAACACGATATCCGTACCACGACCCGCCATGTTAGTCGCAATAGTCACTGCACCTGGCTTACCTGCCTCAGCAACAATCTCTGCTTCTTTTTCATGGAATTTAGCGTTAAGGACATTGTGCTTAATCTTAGCTTGTTTAAGCGCACTAGACAGTAACTCAGACTTTTCGATAGAGACCGTACCCACTAAGGTCGGCTGCTTATTCTCTACGCGCTCTTTGATGTCTTCAATGATTGCATTAAATTTCTCAACTTCAGTACGGTACACAACGTCTGGCATATCGTTACGAATCATCGGTTTGTTGGTAGGAACAACAACAGTTTCTAACCCATAAATCGATTGGAACTCGAATGCTTCTGTGTCTGCCGTACCTGTCATGCCCGACAGTTTTTCATACAAACGGAAGAAGTTCTGGAAGGTAATTGACGCAAGAGTCTGGTTTTCATTCTGAATCTTCACACCTTCTTTCGCTTCTACAGCTTGGTGTAAGCCTTCAGACCATCGACGACCTGGCATTGTACGGCCAGTATGTTCGTCAACGATAACGACATCACCTTCTTCAGTGACGATGTAATCAACATTTTTCTCAAATAAAACATGAGCACGCAATGCTGCATTAACATGGTGCAATAGGCTGATATTCGCTGGTGAATACAAAGTATCCCCCTCTTCCATCAAGCCATTCTTCACCATCAATTCTTCAACAAACTCCTGACCCGTCTCGGTCATGTAAACTTGTTTCGATTTTTCATCAACGGTGTAGTGACCATCACCACGATAATCTTCTGAATCTTCCTTATCTTGTTTTTTAAGCTGAGGGATCAGAGTATTAATGCGAGTATAGAGATCAGAGCTATCTTCAGCTGGACCTGAGATGATAAGCGGTGTACGTGCTTCATCGATAAGAATGGAGTCAACCTCATCCACTACAGCAAAGAAACGCGCGCGCTGGACTCGGTCTTCAGCACGAAACGCCATATTGTCACGTAGGTAGTCAAAACCAAACTCGTTGTTTGTACCGTATAGAATATCCGCTTGATAAGCTTCTTTCTTCTCATGTGGTGGCATGTTTGGAACGTTGACACCAACGGTCATACCTAAAAACTCAAATAATGGGCGGTTGGTTTCCGCGTCACGCTTTGCAAGGTAGTCGTTCACTGTAACGATGTGGACACCTTTGCCTGGTAGTGCGTTTAAGTACGCTGGTAACGTCGCCGTTAGCGTTTTACCTTCACCAGTACGCATCTCTGCGATTTGACCAGCATTTAGAACCATACCACCGATAAGCTGAACGTCGAAGTGGCGCATGCCATACACACGTTTAGAGGCTTCGCGTACCGTTGCAAATGCTTCAGGAAGTAAGCTGTCTAGCGCCTCACCTTTCTCAAGACGTTGACGGAACTCGACCGTTTTTGCTTTCAGTTCGTCATCAGAAAAAGCTTCAAACGTTGGTTCGTAGTTATTAATCTCTTTTACAATTTTTCTTAGGCGACGCAGTGTTCTGTCATTGCGACTGCCAATGACCTTTGTCAGTAGCTTAGCTATCATTTGCTATGAATCTCTCTTTACTTAGATCGGGCCCGATCTATTTTAAATGCCTTCAGTCTCTAACAGTTTTGAACTAAGAATACTGAGATAAATCACTTTTCTCAGATATTGTGATGAGAACTAGATATTTCAAGGCTTGTATCAACTTTGATGGCCCTTAGTTTATGAAATTTTACTACTAACGACCAATAACATGACTATTTGTTTGAAGCACTCTTAATTTTTTGCGCCTGTATGCTGGAAGTTTATTCGCCATGCGGTCTATCTTCCGATGATCCCATTGACTAGAATAGAGCTATATATCTGATTCGAGACTCACTATGAGAGATCACCGTCCAACCCTTGGGGATGAAATCATCGCGGAATCGCGCTTTTCTCAACTGCAAAAACATGCTGAAGAGATCATGATGATCAACAAGGAATTAAAAACGTTATTGCCTCGCGGCACGGAAGATCATTGCCGGGTGGCAAATGTTCGTGATGGACAGTTGGTTATTGAAGTCGCAAGTGCTGGGATCAAAATGAAGATCGATTATGAACGTTTATCGATTCTGAACCAACTTCGTGCAAGAGGTTTCGCCCGTTTAATGGCGATCAATGTCCAGATAAACCCGGAACTGTACAGAAGTAAGCAGGCAAAAGATCCCGCAGAACAAAAGCCCCGCGATCCAATTTCTGAAAATGCCGCCCAGTACCTAAATATGATCGCGAGTGGTGCATCGCCTAAAGTGAAAGCACGGTTGGAAAGCTTAGCAAAACTAGCCAAAAAATAAGCGTCTGATGTTATCCAATCTCAGAAATAAAAAAAGCCAGACTTTCGTCTGGCTTTTCTAAATAATCTATCTTTACGCGATAACCATGTTTGGTTCAGCAAACGCAACTGGAGATGGTACATCCTCTTCAAATGTTACCCATTCCCAAGCATCTTGATTTGCTAATACAGCACGAAGCAGTTGGTTATTTAGACCATGGCCTGACTTAAATGCGCGGAACTCACCGATAATTGCATGACCACACATGTAAAGGTCACCAATAGCGTCTAAAACTTTATGAGTCACAAATTCGTTGTCAAAACGAAGGCCTTCTTCGTTAAGAATACGGTAGTCGTCTAGTACGATAGCGTTATCGAAGCTACCACCTAGTACAAGGTTTTGAGACTGCAAGTATTCGATATCACGCATGAAGCCAAAAGTACGAGCACGTGAGATTTCTTTAACAAAACCTTGAGAAGAGAAGTCAAACACTAAGTGCTGTTCATCAGACTCAATCGCAGGGTGATTAAATTCAATCTCGAAATCCATACGGAAGCCGTTGTACGGGAGCAGCTCTGCCCACTTATCGCCATCTTCAAAACGCACTGGTTTTTTGATGCGAATAAAGCGTTTTAACGCATTTTGCTCTTGAATACCCGCTTGTTGCAGCAGGAAAACAAACGGGCTAGCACTACCATCCATAATAGGGATTTCTGGTGCATCAACTTCAACAATAATGTTGTCAATCCCCATGCCAGCAAGTGCGGCATTCAGGTGCTCAACTGTTGAAATTCTGATACCTTCGTCATTAACCAATGCCGTACATAGCATGGTATCGCGGACTGAAGAAGCATCTGCAGGAAAATCTACTGGTGGGTTTACATCGGTACGACGGTAAACAATGCCAGTATTTGCAGCAGCTGGGCGAAGAGTAAGCGTGACTTTACGACCTGAGTGGAGACCCACACCGATTGTTGTCACTATTTCTTTCAGAGTTCGTTGTCTGATCATCTGCTAAGCCTCATAAAATGCTACAAATCACGGTCAGTATACTATACTGACCGCGTATCCTACCATAATTTTGAACAGTGTCAAATTACGATATTTGCCTTAGTCAGCCTGACGACGTAGAAATGCAGGAATATCCAAGTAGCCACTTTCTTTATCAGGTTTAGGAGCTACGCTCTGACCTGCGCCCGAACTTGTCGGCGTTGTCGTTGGCTGTTGTGTTGTTACTTGTGGTTTTTCATGCAAATTTGGTGCCGGTTTTTCTTCCACTTTCGTTGCCATTGCTTGAGGCGCTGGCGTGACTTGTGGTTGAGTTTGCGGCTGTGTAACAGGTGCTACTTTCGCTTTGCCACCCGCTACCAGTGTAATATCTGGCTTTCTTTCGTTTCCGATACCTGTTGCAACAACAGTTACGCGGATTTCGTCAGCCATATCTGGGTCTAAAGACGTACCAATAACAACCGTTGCATTGTCAGATGCAAATGCTTTTACAGTGTTACCCACCGTTTCAAACTCATCTAGACGCATATCTAAGCCCGCAGTGATGTTAACAAGTACACCACGCGCGCCAGCAAGATCGATATCTTCCAGAAGTGGGCTAGAAATTGCCATTTCAGCCGCTTCTTCAGCACGGTCTTCACCTTTAGCAACACCGCTACCCATCATTGCATGACCCATTTCTGACATTACGGTTCTTACATCCGCAAAGTCGACGTTGATCATGCCAGGGCGAGTAATTAGCTCAGCGATACCTTGAACTGCATTCTTAAGTACATCATTCGCGCTTGCAAAAGCTTCAAGTAAAGTGATGCCACGGCCAAGTACTTTAAGTAGCTTCTCGTTAGGGATCGTGATTAAAGAGTCAACGTGCTTAGATAGCTCTTCGATTCCTTGCTCGGCAAACGCTAAACGCTTTTTACCTTCGAAACTAAATGGCTTAGTCACCACTGCCACTGTCAAAATGCCAAGCTCTTTTGCAACTTCTGCAATAACAGGAGCCGCACCAGTACCAGTACCACCACCCATACCAGCTGCGATAAATACCATATCGGCGCCAGTCAGCTCATCTTTAATTTGATCTCGGTTTTCGAGAGCAGCGTCACGTCCTACTTGAGGGTTAGCACCAGCACCAAGGCCTTTAGTGATATCACCGCCAATCTGAATAACGCTATTTACGCTAGTTTTACGAAGCGCTTGCGCATCCGTGTTAATGCTGATGAATTCCACGCCTTCGATGGATTCACGCACCATGTGTTCAACAGCGTTACCGCCGCCGCCACCAACACCAACGACTTTGATTACTGCGTCGTCAGACATTTCCATCATCGGTTCAAACATGTGTTATCTCCGTTTCCTGCTGCTCAGGTTAAAATTCTTTTTGTATCCAATTACGCAAACGACCAAACAATCCGGTTACTGAAGAGCGAGCTGGCTCGTTATATTCAGTATCTTCGTTGATTTGGCTATCTCTTGCGTAATGAAGTAAACCAACTGCCGTAGAATGATACGGCTCTTTTACATAATCCGTTAAGCCACTCACCTCTAAAGGTTTGCCGACTCTAACTTGGTTGCGGAACACACGTTCCGCACACTCTACCACACCATCAATTTGAGCAGCGCCTCCGGTGAGCACAACTCCTGCTGCCAGGTGATGCTTAATACCTTCAACACGCAGTTTATCTTGAACAGTATCGATAGTTTGGTTAACCAGCCCCATAAGCTCAGTATAACGAGGCTCAATGACTTCTGATAGGGTCTGCCTTTGTAAGCTTCGTGATGGTCGCCCACCAACGCTAGGAACGTTAACCGTGTCATCCTTGCTGACTAACTCACTTAGTGCGCAGCCATATTTCACTTTTATCTCTTCCGCGTCACTTACCGGGGTACCAAATGCAAACGCGATATCGCTCGTAACAGCGTTACCTGCGTAAGAAAACACTTCGGTGTGTCGTAGCGCACCACCAGTCCATATGGATACATCCATAGTACCAGCGCCGATATCTACCACACATACGCCCAGCTCACGTTCATCTTCAGTGATAACTGCATTACTCGCCGCTAAGCCGGAATAGACTAGATGTTCAACTTTAAGTCCACAACGCTCAACCGCTTTAATAATGTTTCTTGCCATATCATTATGACAAGAAATCAAGTGCACGCTAACTTCCATGCGCACACCTGATAAACCTAGTGGATTTTTGATTCCCTCTTGGTAATCAATGGTAAATTCTTGCGGAATAACATGCAAAATGCGTTGTTCGTCACCAATTTTAATCGACTTCGCAGTATGAATGGCTCGATCCATGTCTTCCTGAGAAACTTCTTCGTCAGAAATGGTGCCCATACCTTTTTCAATTCTGCTAGCGATGTGACGTCCAGAAATGGAAATATACACATTACTGATCTGGCATTCTGCCATCAACTCTGCTTGGTCTACCGCTCTTTGAACCGATTTAACTACCGATTCAAGGTCGTTTACTCCACCTTTGTCCATCCCGCGGGATGGGCTGCTACCAGCACCAATAATATTGATTTGACCATCAGGCAATACCTCGCCTACGAGAGCCGATACGGTTGCAGTGCCTATATCAAGACCAACAATAATGTTGTCATCAGCGGTCTTAGTCATCTGTGTTCTCTTGTTCTAACTCTTCATCTGGGAACCATCCGATAGAGGCTCCCGTATCATACCTGAGGTCAATGTAGCTCACCCTTTCAGCTGAACTACCTAAATTCTTATACAATGTAAAGAAGCGCTCGATTCTCTCTTCTGAAGACTCTTTACCTAATTCAAGGCGAATCCCATTATCCAGAATGATCTGCCACGCACGCCTATCATTGAGCACTAAAGAGGTGATCGATAAGTCTAATGCTTTAAATTTGGGCTCTAGATCACGCCAAACCGATAATACTTCTTGGTTACTACCTTCAGGGCCATAGAGCTTCACTCGCTCACCTTCTAGTTCACCAACATCACCGTTGAATGGTTCCCCAGCGCTATTTAGCAGAGCATTGCCATTCCAAATTGCTTCTGCTTCATGCTCAGTTAAGAAGACTTTGACCGTGTCAGGCCACTGCTTACGGATTGAAGCATGAGCCACCCAAGGGATGGACTCAGCGACATTTTGCAAGACGCTGACATCCTGAGACATAAACGTTCCGACATGATCCAAACGAGCAAAGGCTTGTTGGACGTCATTCGCCGAAACATATCGCAACTCCCCTTGGAGCGCAATTTTAGACAGAGGAAGACGTTGATCATCCCACATCCATGAAACGGTAGAGTGTAGGATCGAGCCAATTAACAATAAAACCGCTAGTAAGAACACGCCACCATAAGCGTGATCACGCACTTGCGGACTAAAAGTTAAACGAGGGCCTTCATTAAAAGCACTTTTAATCAAAGTCCATAGTCCTTGCTGTTAGCTTGTTAATTATTCCTAATCTCAATGTACAATAGAGGTAAAGCACTTACTTTAACCTTCGGATTATACTGGTGAGATCAAAAGTATCAAACATTCAAATTAAGAAATATCCACATTAAATACGATAAATGGGCGAATTCACAAAAATCGCAACTTTGCGATTAAGCATTTTTCATCTTATCGATATTTAACTCAAAAGCCTCAAGCTGTTTGGCTACTTTACCAACATCACCGGCACCTTGTGTAAGCAGTAAATCGCCATCTTGTAAAACATTGGCAAGAATTGACGGTAATGCCTTGTTATCTGAAACAAAAATCGGATCTAATTTCCCTCTTCCACGAATGGTGCGACACAGCGCTCGGCCATCTGCACCTGGAATCGGTTTTTCACCAGCTGCATAAACATCGAGCATGATAAGTACGTCAACCTGATCCAAGACATTAGCGAAATCGTCATAGAGATCACGTGTACGACTGTAGCGGTGAGGCTGGAAGATCATAACCAATCGCTTGTCAGCCCAGCCATTGCGTGCCGCTTGAATGGTTACATCTACTTCTGTTGGGTGATGGCCATAGTCATCAACTAGCATGACTTGTCCGTTACCCGTTTCGAATTCTCCTAAGTGATCAAATCGGCGACCTGTACCTTGAGTCCCCGCCATCGCACTTAAGATAGCTTCATCTGAAATATCATCTTCTGTCGCAACAGCGATTGCCGCTGACGCGTTTAGGGCATTATGACGTCCAGGGATATTCAATGTGATATCCAAATCGGCTTTACCTTTTCGGATAACAGTAAACTTGCCTTGTTGTCCTTCTTGACGGTAGTTGGCGATTCGCACATCTGCATCTTCAGAGAAACCGTAGGTAATAACCTGTCGACTAATCTGTGGAACCAACTCACGGACAACAGGATCATCAATACACATGATTGCCTGACCATAAAATGGTAGGTTGTGGAGAAAATCGATAAACGTTTGTTTCAGCGTCTCGAAATCACCACCGTATGTGTCCATGTGATCAGCTTCAATATTGGTCACGATGCTGACCATAGGTTGAAGGTGAAGGAAAGAAGCATCGCTTTCATCCGCTTCTGCAATCAAGATGCGGCTAGAGCCCAAACGAGCATTGGTTCCCGCACTTTTGACCAAACCACCGTTAACAAAAGTAGGATCAAGCCCTTCTTCTGAGTAAATCTGTGTGACTAAAGCCGTTGTCGTCGTTTTACCATGCGTACCTGCGACAGCGATTCCATGACGGAAACGCATCAACTCTGCCAACATTTCAGCTCGACGAACAACAGGAATTCGCGCTGCTCGAGCCGCTTTGATTTCTGGGTTGTCTTCATTGATCGCGGTGGATACCACCACCACACTAGCTTGCGCGACATTCTGTTCCTCGTGTCCAATGAAGATGGTTGCACCTTTTTCAGAGAGGCTCTGAGTCACTGCATTTGCTGCAATATCTGAACCGGAAATCTGGTAGCCTTCATTGAGCAGTACTTCTGCGATGCCACTCATTCCTGCACCACCAATACCAATAAAGTGGATGCATTTAACACGGCGCATTTCTGGCACCATTGCTCGAATTTGAGCTAAGTCTTGTGTATGTTGAACCGTCATTTGTGTATCTCGTTATTTTGTTAGCGCAATGATAGCGTCAGCAACCACTTGGTCAGCATCCAGTTTTGCCGCTTCTCTGGCTTTATTCGCCATCGACATAAGCGTCGAGCGATCTAAAGTCCGAATTTGAGCGGTCAACTTGTCTACCGTGAGTTCTTGTTGCTCAATCATTTTCGCAGCACCACACTCTACAAGGTGGTCAGCATTTAACGCTTGCTGTCTGTCTTTGTGCATAAAAGGAATAAAAATAGCGCCGACGCCCGCTGCCGATACTTCCGAAACGGTCAGTGCGCCAGATCGACAAACCAGTAGATCGGCCCATTGATAAGCTGCTGCAACATCATCGATGAACTCAACGACCTCAGCATGTTCGACATCCTGCTTAGAATAGGCACTTTGCACTTCTTGTTGGTTGTTTTTGCCCGCTTGGTGACGAATCTCGTAGCCTTCACCCAGTTTTGACATCACCTCAGGCAAAGTTCTGTTCAAGATTTGCGCACCTTGGCTACCACCCATGACCAAAATTCGGATGTTTCCATTTCGGTTACTCAGCCTTTCTCTAGGAGGAAGAATGGAAACAACATCTTCTCGTACAGGATTTCCCACGACTGGTGCATTCGAAAATGCGCCTGGAAATGCTTGAAAGACCTTTTTGGCGATCTTTGACAACCATTGATTGGTCAAGCCTGCAACCGCATTTTGCTCATGCAACACCACTGGAATACCTAACAACCACGCCGCGATACCACCGGGGCCACTAACATAGCCACCCATGCCTAAAACAGCATCTGGCTTCCAGCGTTTCATGTGCGCTTTAGCTTGCAAAATAGCATTAATGATCTGAAACGGAGCCTTAATCAAACGCCCTAAACCTTGGCCTCGGAGACCTTTGACTTTAATAAAATCGACCTCAATACCATGCTTTGGTACGAGTTCAGCTTCCATACGATCCGCGGTGCCTAACCAGCGAATATCCCAGCCTTGTTCTTGAAGCTTTTTTGCAACAGCCAATCCTGGGAATACGTGCCCCCCAGTGCCACCAGCCATTACCATTAATTTTTTATTTTCTTTCATCTGTTTCTATCTGTTCGTTTTCCACATCTTCAGCGTCAACGTCAGCCGTTAGTCGGCATTCATGGTCTATTCGCAATAAAATGGATACCGCGACAGCCATAATTATTAAGCTCGAACCACCATAACTGATAAGCGGCAATGTTAAACCTTTCGTTGGTACCATACCTGCGGCTGCACCAACATTGATCAATGTCTGAAAAGCAAACCAAATACCAATACCAAACGATAAATAACCGCCAAACTGCTCGCCATTCTCGAAGGCTTTTCGTCCGATCATAATGGCCTTGATGACCAAACTAAAGATAAGGACCAGAGCAAGCACCACGCCCACAAAACCAAGTTCTTCTGCAAGTACTGCAAACACAAAGTCAGTATGCGCTTCGGGCAGGTATTCTAGCTTCTGTATCGAGTTACCTAACCCTTGACCAAACCACTCACCACGTCCAAATGCCATCAACGATTGGGTGAGCTGGTAACCACTACCGAAAGGGTCTTCCCAAGGATCAAGGAAAGAGGTCACACGTCTCCAGCGATACGGCTCAAAGTATATAAGCGAGGCGACTGCAGCCAGACCAACCACCATGAGCGCTATGAACTGCGTCAGTTTCGCTCCGGCAATAAACAACATACCAAACAGCGTCACCAACATAACGACTACAGTGCCCAAGTCAGGCTGAAGCAGCAGCAAAAATGCTAAAGTGGCAAACACAATGATCGGTTTAATAAAGCCGCTAAAAAAGCTCGACTTAACCTCTTCGCTTTTTCTGACCAAATAACCAGACATAAAGATAAACAGGGAAAGCTTCGCGACTTCTGCTGGCTGCAAGTTAAACAGTCCTAAAGGTATCCAACGCGATGCACCATTCACGGACTTTCCGGCTACTAACACAACAATTAATAAGCCAACCGAAATGAGCAGCAGCCACATACTGTGCTGGAACCACCGTTTGAGTGGCACCTGCACGACCACAGAAGACACACCTATAGCAAGCAAAAGAAAGACTGCATGGCGGAACATAAAGTGGAATGGTTGATCCGTTAGTCGAGAACTGATTGGGAAAGAGGCCGACGTCACCATCACAAGTCCTGTCAGCATCAATCCAAGAGAAATCCACACCAGTTGTCTGTCAAACAGTGCTTCTGGAGAGGCAGTTGTTATCCAACGCTTTATACGGCCAAAAAGGTTCTTTATATGCATAGTTTCCGACGAAATTAGGCGTAAGTCTTTGCAAGTTCAGTGAATGCGTCACCACGAGCCATAAAGTTGCTAAACTGATCGAAACTGGCACACGCAGGGGAAAGTAATACCATATCTCCATTCTCCAACTTTGGCGATACCCACTCCACGATCTGCTCTAATGTATCAAAGCGACGCGCGCTAGGATGGAGAGACATAAATTGATCGCCATCTTCCCCAAAGCAACACAGCTGTAAATCTAAAGTAGAGAAAACCGGTGCCAATTCAGAGAAATCTGCGCCCTTACCAACACCACCTACCAGTAAATAGAGCTTTCCTTGCAAGCTCAGGCCTGAAAGTGCTGCCAAGGTACTAGCAACGTTGGTAGCCTTAGAATCGTTCACCCACTTAACACCATGATTATCCGCAACTATCTGGCAGCGATGTGTCAAGCCGTTGTAAGACTTGAGTGCATTCATTCCCTGCTCAACATCAATGCCAGACTCAAGCAACAATGCTAACACCACTAGTACGTTTGCTACGTTGTGTCGACCAACCAGTGTCAACTCATCCGTCGCCAATAATGGTTTTCCATTTCGGCAAATAAACTCTCTGCCCTCAATATCTGCGACGCCAAATTGCGTGGCTTGTGTCAGGCTAAATTCAACCAGATTGTCCTTTGTATTCTCAGGATAAGTCGCTCGGTCATCAGCGTTCACAATGCAGGATTCAGCATGATCAAAGATACGAAGTTTAGCTTGGCGATAATCTTCCATGCCTTCATATCGGTCCATATGATCTTCAGAAAGGTTGAGAAATGCTGCTGCCTTTAGGTTAAGCGAGGAGGTCGTCTCCAGCTGAAAGCTCGAAAGCTCCAGAACGTATAGATCAGCGTCTTCATTTAACAGCTCCAACGCTGGTACTCCGATGTTACCACCCACTCCCACTTTCAGACCTGTCGCTTTCGCCACAACCCCGGTCAGATCGGTTACGGTGCTTTTGCCGTTAGAGCCAGTGATCGCAATAACCGGCTTCTCTACGCTCCAAGCGAAAAGCTCAATATCACCAACAACAGGAATGTCTGCGGCCAACACTTGCTGAATTTCAGGCGTCGCCAACGCGATCCCCGGATTTGTCACAACCAAGTCAGCCGCGAGCAACCATTCTAGATTCCAGCCCCCTGAATGCAGTTCTACCCCATCAGGCAACGCATCTTGTCCAGGTGGATTCTCTCGTGTATCAATGACTTTAATCGTTAATTCGTTAGGCAATTTTGCCAGGTATTTAACGACAGAGAGCCCGGTGATACCGAGCCCTACTACAACGACACTATGAATATTTTGCCAACGATCCATGGTCATAAAAATTTTTATCCTTAACGTACTTTTAGCGTCGCTAAACCAATCAGAACAAGAACAATAGAGATAATCCAGAAACGAACAATCACTCGAGGCTCTGGCCAGCCTTTCAGCTCGTAATGATGGTGGATAGGTGCCATACGGAAGATGCGCTGACCACGCAGTTTGTACGAACCTACCTGCAAGATAACTGACAATGTTTCCATAACAAAAACACCGCCCATAATGACAAGAACAAACTCTTGACGGACCAAAACCGCAATCGTACCCAGCGCGCCACCTAGAGCCAGAGAACCTACATCGCCCATAAAGACTTGTGCTGGATAGGTGTTAAACCACAAGAAACCCAAACCAGCGCCTACAATCGCAGTACATACGACAACCAGTTCTGATGCTTCTGGCACATATGGGATATGTAAGTAGTTCGCAAAGTTAACGTTACCCGTTGCCCAGGCAATCGCAGCAAAACCGGCAGCCACCAAAACGGTCGGCATAATTGCCAATCCATCAAGGCCATCGGTTAAGTTAACGGCGTTACTGGTGCCAACTATCACGAAATATGTTAGTACGATATACATCAAGCCCAGTTGCGGCATAATGTCTTTAAAGAATGGCACGACCAATTGTGTTGCTGCTGTATCTTTACCATGGGCGTATAGCGCAAAAGCCACAACCAGTGCAATTGCGGACTGCCAGAAGTATTTCCAACGCGCAATCAGGCCGTCTGTGTTTTTACGTACCACTTTACGGTAATCATCCACAAAGCCCACCGCGCCATAACCAATAAGAACAGCCAAAACCGCCCATACATAAGGGTTGGACAAGTCCGTCCACAGCAGTATTGTGGTGACAATCGCAGTTAGGATCATGATACCACCCATCGTTGGTGTACCACGCTTACTGAAGTGCGACTCGGGTCCTTCGTTTCGAACGACCTGACCAATCTGCAGCATTTGCAAGCGACGAATCATGCGCGGGCCCATCCATAAAGAAATGCCCAATGCGGTTAACACGCTAACAATCGCTCTGAATGATAGATATTCGAATAAGCGGAAGAATGAAAAATATGGCTGTAGAAGCTCTGCAAGCCAAATGATCATGAATACATCTCCTTTAAAGCGCCAGCTATTTTACTCATACCCGCACTGTTCGCCCCTTTGACTAATAAAGTCTGAGGTTCTTGGTGCTGATTTAGCTGGAGCTTAATAAACTCAATCATACTCTCATGAGTATCAAAGTGCGTACCTTGGCAAACATCACTGATTGCTTTTGCATCAGCGCCATAAGTCAGCACGTGTTCAAATTTGAATGGGGCAGCATGTTCCCCGACTTGGCGGTGAAGTGCAAGACTTTCCTCGCCTAACTCGGCCATATTACCCAAAATTAACCAACGAACCCCTTTAAAGCCACTGAGTAGATCAGCGGCGGCTTTCATAGCGGGCACACTGGCGTTATAGCTGTCATCAATCAACTTAACGTGATCACTGAGATTCACCGCTTCCACTCGGCCTTTCACCTTACCCAAACTGGCAAGACCGAGCTGGATCATTTCCATTGTTGCGCCGAGTTCCAAAGCCAACGCAGTCGCAGCTAACGCGTTGGCAACGTTATGCTGACCAATGATATTCAGCTTCATGGCACATTCGGTTTCAGATGTAACAAGGGTAAACGATGCTTCTCCATTGTCGTTCACAGTAACATCACGAGCAAAGAAATCAGCATTGGCATCTGTCACGGAGAATGTTTTCACCGATTTATCAGCCAGAATCTCTTCCCAATACGCACCACCATTGCTATCAAGGTTTACGATGGCTACTGAGCCAGATTGCAAACCCTGGTAGATTTCACCTTTTGCCTGTTTGACGCCGTCAATAGAGCCAAAACCTTCTAAATGCGCCGCGGCTACATTGTTGACTAGAGCAACATCTGGCTGAACAAGCTGAGTAGTGTAAGCAATCTCACCAATATGATTTGCCCCGAGTTCAATCACAGCAAAATCATCTTCAGGCGTTGAGCGAAGAAGCGTTAACGGTACGCCAATATCGTTGTTGAAGTTACCTGCGGTAAAAAGCACCTGACCTTTTTGTGCCATAATGCTTGCAACCATCTCTTTTACCGTTGTTTTACCGCAGCTTCCGGTAATTGCTACGGTAGGCGTCTGGCAAACTTGATGAACAAATTTTCCGATGAGCCCTAACGCAATCTTCGTATCTTCAACCAGTAGTTGGGGGATATCAGCATCAATCGACTTACTGACAAGCAAAGCACTCGCACCTGCTTCAATTGCAGCGTTTGCAAAATCGTGCGCGTCAAATCGCTCTCCAACTAAAGCCACAAACAAAGATCCTGAATCAATGGTTCTGGTGTCTGTAGAAACTTTATCAATCGCCACATCTTGACCAATAAGCTGTGCATCCAATACGTCAGCCAGCTGAGATAACATTAAGGTGATCATAACGTCGCCTCCAGTAACTGCTGTGCAGATTCTCGGTCAGAATAGTGAATGGTTTCGGTTGCAAGCACTTGATAATCTTCGTGGCCTTTTCCGGCAAGCAGGATAATATCGTCCTCGCTACCCTGCGACACTGCATGTTGCAACGCTTTGAATCGGTCATGCTCTACCACGGCTTTTTCCGGTTGGCTCATCCCTTCCAGCATGTCATTCACAATGCGTTGTGGTGATTCGCTACGCGGGTTATCGTCGGTGAGGATGACTTGGTCAGCCAGTCGCTCTCCAATCTCAGCCATCATCGGGCGTTTGCCTGCGTCTCGGTCACCGCCACAACCAAAAATAGCCCAAAGTTTACCTTTACAATGAACTCGCAAAGCCAACAGTGCTTTCTCTAGAGCATCGGGGGTATGCGCGTAATCAACCACAACTTTTGCTTTCCCCTGTGCTTTAAAAAGCTCCATTCTGCCTAAAACTGGCGTCAATAAATGGGCAGTCTCAATCAGACTTTGCTTATCAAAACCAAGCGAGAGTATCGTCGTAAACGCAACCAAAACATTGCTGGCATTAAACTCACCAATCAGCGGTACTGATAGTGAACCTTCGCCATAAAGTCCGGAAAACGTGAGGGAGATACCTTGCTCTGAATAAACGACGTTGGTAGCGAAGACCGCTCTTTCCGTATTCAAAGGCTTGAGCGAAACAGACATAGCATTATCAAGCTGCGCAGCCCATTTTTGTCCGACTGCATCATCCACATTAATGACTGCAGTTTCACAATGATGTTGAGTAAAGAGTGATAACTTTGCTCGCTCGTACTCTTCCATTGTTCCATGGTAATCGAGATGATCACGGCTCAGGTTCGTAAATACACCCACTTTAAATGGCAGTGTTTTTACTCTTCCTTGAACCAAGCCATGGGACGAAATCTCCATTGCCGTGTAATTTGCGCCAACGCTTTCCAATTCCGACAAGGTGTGCTGAATTTCGATTGCGCTACCCGTCGTATTGGCAGCAGGTTTCAATGCATCCAGAAAGCCATTACCCGTCGTTCCTAATACCGCTGCTCGTTGCTCGACCAGTTCAAGCCACTGAGCAATCAACTGTGTAATGGTGGTTTTTCCATTGGTGCCAGTGACACCTATCAACTGCATCTTATCAAGCGGATAGAGCTGCCCTGCCAATGCAGAAAGCTCATGATTTAATCCGTTAATATACACGACAGGAACACCATGAATGGTTTCGATAAAAGCGTGTGGTCGTTCTTCGTCTGCTTGTGCAATCACGGCATTAGCACCAGATTCAACGGCCGACGATATATAATGACGACCATCAACCGCGTGACCTTTCACAGCGACGAAAGTAACACCTTGAGTCACTTTTCTGCTGTCTAACTCTAAGTGAGAGATAGCGAGGTCGCCATAACGGGAAGAAGATAAATCTACCCATGGCGAAAGTAATGTCGACAGTGTGATTTGTTTAGACATAGAGCGTCTCAATTATTTCTCTTTAAATCTGTTCTCATCAGGGGCTACGTTGAGTATTTGCAGCGTCCCCTTTAATATTTCAGCAAATACCGGTGCAGCGACCGAGCCACCATAGTAGTTGTCACCTTGAGGTTCATTGACAACGACAACCAGTGCGACTCGTGGATCACTTGCAGGTGCAACGCCAGCGGTGTAGGCAAAGTACTCATCACCATAACCACCAGCAATCGCTTTACGTGAGGTTCCTGTTTTTGCAGCAACTCTATAGCCAGGTACAGTAGCTCTCGTCGCTGTACCGCCCGGTTGTGTTACCGTTTCGAGCATGGTGAGCACTTTACGAGCATTCTCTCGGCCTATGACCTGTTTCGAAAAATCCTGCTCGTTGTTTTCAATAATATGAATCGGCTGATACTTACCTAAATTACCCAAAGTGGCATAAGCGTGGGCAAGTTGAAGCGGAGTGATCGTCAAGCCGTAACCAAATGAGAGCGTTGCAATCTCAAATTTTGACCAGCGACGTCGATTTGGGAAAATACCTTGGGTTTCGCCAATCAGATTCAAGCCCGACACTTCACCAAACCCAACGGAGCTATACATCCCAAGCAAGGCTTCCAATGGCATATCTAACGCCAGCTTTGCCACACCAATGTTACTCGACTTTTTAAGAATCGTCGTTAAGTCTGCCTTACCCACTTTTGACGTATCTCGCACTCGGCTTCCACCAATCTGCATGATACCTCCCCCCGTATCAATCACGGTTTTATCATTCGCGATACCTTGCTCTAGTGCAGCCAGAACCACGAAAGGCTTTATGGTCGAACCCGGTTCAAATGCATCTGTAATGATTCGGTTACGCATCTTCGCCGACTGCAAGTCAGAACGATTGTTTGGGTTGTAGGACGGCGCATTGACCATCGCAAGTACGGCCCCTGTTTTCACATCCAAAACCACTGCCGAACCCGATGTAGCTCGGTAATCAGCGACCGCCTGCTTAATAGCTCGATACGCAATCGCCTGAATGCGCTGATCAACGGTCAGTTCCAGAGGCTTACCCTCTTCCCGTTCTTCTAGAGAAATATTCTCGACCACTCGACCATATCGATCTTTACGGATAATTCGCTTACCTGCTTCGCCTGTCAGCCATTTATCGTAACTTCTCTCAACACCTTCAAGGCCATGCCCATCAATACCCGTCACACCCACTAAGTGTGCACTGACTTCACCGGCAGGATAATAACGACGAGACTCCGCTTTAAGCCCGATACCAGCCAGCTTAAGCTCACGTATGTAATGCGCCATTGCCGGACTGACCTGACGCTGAAGATAGATAAAACGACGAGATTTGTTTCCGTTGATTTTATTAATGAGATCATCACGCTTTAAACCCAACACGTCTGCTAGCGCATGCCAGCGATCGATGTCTTGAAGTCCACCTTGCTTAAATATCGTCACCGGATCCGCCCAGACCGCTTCAACCGGAACACTGACAGCAAGCGGCTCACCATTGCGATCCGAAATGATTCCACGAGCAGAATGGAGGGTCTTCGCCCTAACAGATCGCAAGTCTCCCTGCTTAATTAAATTATCAGGCTCAATGATTTGGATGTAAGCAATACGTCCAACCAACGCCGCAAAGGCAGCAAAGACGCAAAAGAGAACCACGTAAAAACGCCAACGAATCAGCGTTTGTGGCTGCTCGACATCTTGTTTTTTTACTGGAGTGATTTTTTTAGTGCTCATGGGAGATGAATAATGACTTCTTTGTCGGATTCAGGACGCTGCATTTCGAGGTCCTGTTTGGCTATCGCTTGAACACGGCTATGCTCAGCTAATGCGGTTTCTTCAAGAATCAAGTTACGCCACTCGCCATCTAGCCTCTCGCGCTCTACTAAGGCTTGGTCTTTTTCAGTTACAGCCTGTCGCGTATGGTGCGTGGTAAACACAACCCCCATCGCACTAGTAAAGATCAGCGTAAGTAATACTAGTGGCACTCGACCTACTGTAACTAGGTCGAATGCAATCACTTTGGCTAAATTATGCTTTTGCTTACTCATTGGTTACTAGAGTTTTTCTGCGATACGTAATACTGAGCTTCGAGAACGAGTGTTAAGCTCAATCTCTTGTTTAGATGGTTTAATTGCTTTCCCAATGGCTTTTAGATTCGCACTTCCAAGGGCTTTAATCTGCTCTTCGGTTAGCGGAATACCATGAGGCACTTCCGGTCCCTTACTCTCTTTACGAATGAATCGCTTAACCATGCGATCTTCCAGTGAGTGGAAGCTGATTACAGATAATCGCCCTTCAGGTGCAAGAATACTTGCAGCGCCTTTAAGTGCGGTATCAATCTCTTCTAATTCGCTGTTGATGTATATCCGAAAAGCCTGAAAAGAGCGGGTCGCTGGATGTTTTTTCTCTTTGAAGCTTTTTGGAGCCGCATCAGAGATAAGTTTGGCTAATTGACCTGTACGAGTGAGAGGTTCGTTTTCTTCATTTTCACGATAAGCCACGATCGCTTTCGCAATGCGACGCGCGTGCTTATCTTCACCAAACTCACGAATCACCCAAGTGATGTCATCAAGATCCGCTTCCATCAGCCATTGGGATACAGGAATTCCGGATGTCGGGTCCATACGCATGTCCAGCGGGCCATCTTTCATAAAACTAAAGCCACGCTCCGCATCATCCAACTGTGGGGACGAAACGCCAAGGTCAAGTAGCACGCCATCCACCTTACCAATAAGATCATACTCTTGTGCGTAGTCAGCCATGCCTGAAAATGGGCCATGAATAATGGTGAAACGCGGGTCATCTATCGTTTTTGCTTCCGCGATAGCTTGTGGATCACGGTCGATACTGAACAAACGCCCATTTTCACCTAACTTAGACAAGATTTGGCGGCTATGGCCACCACGACCGAATGTACCATCGATGTACGTACCGTCAGGCTTAATGGCCAATCCATCGATAGATTCATGAAGTAGTACAGAAATATGTTTAAATGCTTCGGTCATAGTCATCTCGTTTCAGCTTCACCTAGCTAGGCTCCTCAGTGTACCCGTTTCAAAGGTTATCGCCACCTCATTACGCGGCAACACGTGATTTTGCGCTAAGTTTAATGCTTACAAAGTAAATTAGGTCAATAAAAAGCAAAAAACCCATCATAACGATGAAGTTACGATGGGTTTCGAATAGGTGGAGCCGACATGTAAGCCGGGTTCTGTTCCGCTTGCGCGGTGGTAGCCATTCGTCTAGGCCAGCAATCGCTCACTGGCTCAAGCAACCTACCCGCCTCCTTACGCGAGCAACGCAATGTGGAGGCCTATTTGGTCTTGCTCCGGGTGGAGTTTACCCTGCAACGAACTATTGCTAGCCGTCCGGTGCGCTCTTACCGCACCCTTTCACCCTTACCTGTTCCCTTACGGGCCATCGGCGGTCTTCTCTCTGCTGCACTTGTCGTAGGCTTGCGCCCCCCAGGCGTTACCTGGCACCCTGCTCTATGGAGCCCGGACTTTCCTCCCCTTTGTCAGTCTCCCGAAGGACGTCAACGTCAGTCTCCCAAAGGACTTCAACGTCAGTCTCCCGAAGGACATCAACAAAGCAGCGACTACCCAGTCAACTCCGAGGGCGGATTGTATAGAGATTAACGGGATGTGTCTAGCGAGATCACAAATATGATGAAACAAGCGCTTCGATTGACGATTTTTCGACCACTCCTAGTCCATAAACCTCAGTTCGGAACAATTTAAGCCATTCAGGCGATTAATCTAGATTGTCCAATCCCCACTTGTACAACGCGTTTTTCTTTAAGTTGTAAATTTCTGCCGTCATTGCAGCGGCTTTTTTAAGAGGAAGTTCTTTGGTCAGTATTGCTAGAGTGCGCGTTACTTCATCTGGCAATGCGTTGCCTTCATTGCTCGAACGGTAGCCATGAACCAATAACGCCATCTCGCCTTTTTGTTGGTTTTGGTCCGCCTTAACCCACTCCACCAATTCACCGAGCGGCATCCCCTGAATTGTCTCGAACGTTTTTGTGAGTTCACGAGCAAGCACAACTTCTCGCTCTGGACCGAGGATATCCAGCATATCGTCCAATGAATCTACGATGCGATGTGGCGACTCATAGAAAATACACGTACGTTCTACTTTTGCGATCTCTAAGAATTTGTCTTTGCGTCCTTTACTTTTTGCAGGTAAAAAGCCTTCAAAGCTAAAGCGATCCGATGGCAGACCTGAAGCACTTAAGGCCGTAACAACAGCACAAGCGCCAGGAAGAGGTACCACTTTAACACCTGCTTGACGACACTGAGTGACAAGATGGTATCCTGGATCACTAATCAGTGGCGTCCCCGCATCAGAAACAAGTGCAATTGAGTTACCAGTCAGAAGTTTATCAACTAATACTTGCGCTTTTTGCTGCTCGTTATGATCATGTAATGCAAATGTTTTAGTATGAATCCCAAAATGCGACAATAGCTTACCTGTGTGGCGTGTATCTTCTGCGGCTATCATGTCAACATTGGAGAGCACGTCTAACGCACGTTGAGTGATATCGCCTAAATTGCCAATTGGAGTAGGCACGATGTAGAGAGTTGGGACCTCGGGTGGTAAGGTTTTGTTATCTGTCATTTGTTTACCATCACTTCAACGATTAATATAGACATAATTTTATACGGAATTAATTAAGAACTCATGGCCATGAAAAACCATAAGCGACTCAGTGTAACACGCTTACTCACTCCTGTAGCCCTTGCTGTTGCATTGTCAGCGTGTACGACGTCACCGTCATCGAATCAACAAGTAGATATCACCCTAGACCCTAGCCAGCCGACCCAGAGTTATCTGATGCGTGCTGATAGCAGTTCAGGCAGTCAACAGAACGACTGGTTGATCATGGCACTGAAAGCTTCGGTTGAAGATGGAGATTACACTCAAGCGGAATTGCTCATAAAACGCCTTGCTCGTCAGTCTATGACAGAAACACAGCAAGCAGAGTGGTATCTTGCCAGAGCTCATCTACTGATTAAGCAGGGGATGCACGATAAAGCACTCGCGTCGTTAAATTTCCGTCCAGAGTGGCAACTTCAATATCAGCAGTGGAAAGAATACCACCAGCTGCGTGCATCCTTGTTCACTCAAAAAGGGGACTTTGCGAATGCTGCTCGAGAACTTTCTCTTGAAAGACAGTTTTCTCAGCGCTCCGACCATCAATTCATTTCGGACAGTATCTGGAGTAACCTGAACCAATACTCTGCTGAACAATTACAGTCTCTGTCGTCGCAACCGTCAGGCCCTGTTCTTGCTGGCTGGTTAGAGCTTGCAAGCTACAATAAAACCATGGCTCATTCGTTAAATCAGCTTCAATCGGCTTTTGAAAAGTGGTTCGCGGCGAACCCTAACCACCCTGCGTCTCTATATACGCCAAAAGAGATATCAGACGTTCTTAACTTGGAAATGACAAAGCCTGTCAATACCGCCCTTT
This sequence comes from Vibrio japonicus, assembly GCF_024582835.1. Taxonomy (NCBI): domain Bacteria; kingdom Pseudomonadati; phylum Pseudomonadota; class Gammaproteobacteria; order Vibrionales; family Vibrionaceae; genus Vibrio; species Vibrio japonicus. The sequence continues at coordinate 581,822 of NZ_CP102096.1, read as the reverse complement.
TACTCCCACTTTCTGGCAAGTTCTCTAAGCAATCTCAACTCGTTCGTGATGGCTTTATGCTAGAAATGCGTAATGATAAAAACCGCGGTGCAAATGAAACGTTGACGGTCATCGACACGGATAATATTTCAGTTGCTCAACTAGAAGCCCAGCTCATTCAAAACAACATTGATTTTATTGTTGGTCCATTGATTAAAGAAAACATTGAGAAACTTCAGCAAGCAGAGCAGAACTTTGCCACGCCAGTTCCAATGCTTGCTCTGAATATCCCAGACGATATCAAACCAAGCACCCACACATGCTACCTTGCACTTTCACCAGAACAAGAAGTCGCCGAGGGTGCGAGATATTTAGCGAAACAAGGCTACCAATTCCCACTGATTCTTGCTCCTCAAGGTCGAGTAGGGAATCGTGCCGTCGAAGCGTTCAAAGAAGAGTGGCAAAAGCACAGCACTAATAAAGTGGCTGTCGAACTCTTTGGTGATAAGCGCCAGCTCCAGCTCCATATCAACAAAGCTTTCAGTCTTCAAGGAAGCCAACAAAACATCTCTCAGATGCAATCCGTGTTGAAAAGATCACTTGAGACACAACCAAGAAGCCGACGAGATATCGACGCCGTTTACATTGTCGCAAGTAGTGGAGAGCTTACCTTAATTAAGCCATTTATTGAGGTAGCGATTAATCCGGGTGTCGCTCCACCAAAACTATTTGCCAACTCAAGAAGCAACAATGGTCGTCGCCTATACGAAGACCTATCTGGCGTCACCTACGGAGATATTCCCCTACTGGTTAATCCGGATGAAGAGCTAAAAGCGCAAATGGATCAACTGTGGCCGAATGGCTCTTTCGCGGAGAAACGACTGCAAGCGCTAGGTATGGATGCTTACCGCTTAATTGATGAACTTCCTCAAATGAAAGTCATCCAAGGTTATAGCGTCAAAGGTAATACGGGTGTACTAAGCATTGACCAGAACTGTGTTGTACAGCGTGAAATTAGCTGGACTGAGTTTGAATCAGCGCAATAAACGCGCCACAGGTCAGCACTTCGAAGCCGCAGCAGAGAAACACCTCTCCGCTTGCGGCTTAACGCTAATTGAGAGAAACTTCCTCACAAAAAGTGGTGAGCTTGATCTGATCATGCGTGACAACTCAACCATAGTGTTTGTCGAAGTTCGCTATCGCGACAACCAAAACTATGGGCATGCTGCAGAAACAGTCACATATCGTAAGATGCAAAAATTGCAAAAAGCAGCCAATCTCTGGTTGATGAAGCAAGGTATGTCCATCTATTCAACTGACTTCCGCTTTGATGTCGTGGCTATCCACCAACAGGGGCATCAAATAGAGTGGATTAAAAACGCAATAACTCAAGGATAATCAATGCTAGACAGCATTAAAGACAGTTTTACAGAAAGCATCCAAATTCAAATTGCCGCTGCAGAAGCGCTACCCGATGCCATCACTCACGCAGCGCAGGCAATGGTCGCGAGTTTGTTAAACGGCAACAAAATTCTTTGCTGCGGTAACGGTGGCTCGTCATCAAATGCTCAGCAATTTGTCTCTTGCCTACTTAACAGATTCGAGACTGAACGCCCTAGCCTACCCGGCATGGCGTTAACCGCTGATAACACCACGCTGACTGCGGTAGCAAATGACTATCACTACGAAGAAATCTTCTCTAAGCAAGTGAGAGCGTTTGGTCAAGCTGGCGATATCCTACTTGCTATCTCAACCAGTGGTAACAGCAAAAACGTCATTAAAGCGATGGAAGCAGCGGTAACTCGTGATATGACCATCATCGCTTTGACCGGAAAAGATGGTGGTGAAATGGCAGGGCTTCTGGGTGAGCATGATGTCGAAATTCGTATTCCATCTCACAGAACAGCTAGGATCCACGAGGTACACATGGTGACACTGCATTGCTTGTGTGATCTCATTGACCAAGTACTTTTTCCGACCCATGAAGAGTAAATTATGAAGTTATTTAAAGCCTTAGTGTTAACCATTTTTGCTTTATCAACGACGGGATGTGCTGGTTTATTCGTTGCTGGCGCTGCCACGACAGTAAACATGGTGACCGATCCTCGAAGCGCTAAAGAGATCTGGGACGACAACAACATTGAATTTGAAATGACTGGCCTAGCAAATAAGCCGCCCTTTCGTAGCAATGCCCGTGTGACCGCCAGTTCTTATAACGGCACAGTCGTACTCATTGGTCAAATGAAAACGGAACAGCTGAAAAATGAATTCGAAGCGCAAGCTCGCCAAGTGAAAGGCGTTAGCACTATCCATAATCAGCTCAAAATTAAACAGCCACTTTCTGTGGGCGAAATAAGCCAGGATAGCTGGATAACGACCAAAGTAAAATCTGCACTGCTTGCTAACTCAGAAATATCTAATGTTAAGGTCAAGGTGATTACAGAGGATAAAGAAGTATACCTACTAGGTTACGTGTCTCACCACCATGCAAATATAGCAACAGATGTCGCTCGTAACATATCAGGCGTAAAGCAAGTTATCCGTGCATTTGAATACGGCGATTAAGAACTCATAAAAAAAGCAGCGATTCAATCGCTGCTTTTTTTTACTTTACGACACGAAGGCTAGGTCTACCCTTGGGCCTTAGCGCTTCTTCTTCGCTTTCTTGAACGACGTTAGACTCTTCAGAAGTCGCAACGGATAGTGAGAAATCACTTTCCTCGATCAATTCTTCGTCTGATTCATTGATATACGCCTCTTCTGGTTCAAACATAGTGCCTGCACCATTTTCACGAGCGTAAATTGCTTCAACCGCGTACAAAGGGACAATCACTGAATGTGGACGACCACCAAAACGAGCGTTGAAAGTAATCGCCTCATTCCCTAGTTCAAGATTACCAACAGCTCTAGGAGCGACATTCAGAATGATTTGACCATCCTGAATAAACTCTTCTGGTACTCGAACACCAGGTAGTGTTGCCGAAACAACAAGATGAGGCGTTAAATCATTGTCCACCAGCCACTCATAGAATGCTCGAAGCATATAAGGGCGGCGTGGTGTCATTTTAGAAATATCCATCAGAACTAATTAGCGAGTCAGACGCATTTCACGTTCAGCTTCAGTTAAAGAAGCTAGGAATGAGTCACGCTCAAATACGCGATTCATGTACACTTTAAGCTCTTTAGAACCAGGGCCTACTAGATCGATTCCCATCTGAGGCAAACGCCATAGTAAAGGAGCTAGGTAGCAGTCGATCAAGCTGAATTCTTCACTCATAAAGTATTCGTATTCAGCAAATACAGGAGCAAGAGTTAGTAAGTCATTACGCAGTTTATTACGTGCTGACTCCGCTTCTTCTGCGCTGCCTTTTACAATTTTCTCAGCGAGTGTGTACCAGTTTTTCTCAATGCGGTAGATCATTAAACGGCTGTTACCACGAGCAACAGGGTAAACAGGCATCAACGGTGGATGAGGGAAACGCTCATCTAGATATTCCATGATGATCTTTGAGTCATAAAGCGCTAGCTCACGATCAACTAGAGTTGGTACTGTTTTGTATGGATTAAGTTCAATAAGCTCAGCAGGTAGATTCGCGTCATCTACAAGTTCTACTTCAACGCTTACACCTTTCTCAGCTAGGACAATACGTACCTGATGGCTATACATATCAGATGCACTTGAAAATAGAGTCATCACAGAACGTTTATTGGCAGCTACAGCCATGGAGCCCTCCAGCACACTTACAACGATAAAAACAATGGAGGCTAAGCCTCCATTGTATAGTTTAAAAATTGGGTATTAGCACGGCATAGTAGCACAATTAGTGCACATCACGCCAATACTCTTTCTTCAGCAGTACTACAACGATAGAGAAGATAACTAGGAAACCCATTACCCACCAACCTAAAGCGTGACGCTCTAGTTTTACTGGGTCACCCGAGTACTCTAGGAAATTCACCAAATCGCGTACAGCGTCATTATACTCTTCAGTATTTAGCTCACCAGTACCGTCTGATTCAACACCGACAACCACACGGTGTTCTTCGCCATTAACCATTTTCGTTTCAAAAATAGGTTGTGGGATACCCTGCAGCTCTTCCAACACGTGTGGCATACCAACGCTTGGGAAAACGATGTTGTTTACACCAAATGGACGAGATGGGTCAGCATAGAACGAGCGCAGGTAAGTGTATAACCAGTCTGCACCACGAACACGCGCAACAAGCGTTAGATCCGGTGGTGGAGCACCAAACCACTTAGCCGCTGACGTTTCAGGAATCGCATTTTCCATCAAGTCGCCCACTTTCGCTTCCGGGTCGAAAATCAGGTTTTCTTTCATTAGATCCGCTGGGATACCGATGTCACGAGCAACACGCTCGTAACGTTGGTATTGAGCAGAGTGACAACCGAAACAGTAGTTCATGAACAGTTTAGCACCGTTCTGAAGTGACGCCTGATCCGTTAAGTCATTGTTTGCTTTATCTAGTGGTACATTTGCACCCGCTGCCATCGCCAGAGAAGGCAGCATTGCAAATAAAATTACAATCCATTTTTTCATTTGAATGTCACCCTTTCTGGTAGTGGCTTAGTTGCTTCGTTCTTACTGTAGAAATACAGCAGCACGAAGAACATGAAGTAAGCTAAGCTGAAGATCTGAGCTAATAGCGTGTAAGTTGGCGTCGCTGGAAGCGCACCCAAAATACCTAACGCAATAAAGCTGATCGTAAACTGGATGATATTAAATAAATGGAACTTACTGCGGTAACGGTAAGAACGTACCTTACAACGGTCCAGCCAAGGTAGTACAAACAGAACCACAATCGACGCACCCATCGCGATAACACCTAGTAGCTTGTCCGGAACCGCACGTAGAATCGCGTAGAATGGAGTAAAGTACCATACAGGAGCAATGTGCTCTGGTGTTTTCAGAGGGTTAGCCGCTTCAAAGTTAGGTGGCTCAAGGAAGTAGCCGCCCATCTCTGGGTTAAAGAACAGTACGTAACAGAACAGGAACAAGAATCCAGCTACACCCACCATATCCTTCACAGTACCGTAAGGGTGGAAAGGAATCGAGTCGATGATGTCGTACTTCTTAGAGTAGTAATCGTGGAACTTGAACTGAGTTTTGTAATCGTCGCCCATTGTGCCTTTTGGCAACTTGGTTTCGATACCGTCTGGGTTGTTAGAACCCACTTCGTGCAGCGCCAATACGTGTAATACGATAAGCAGTAACAGAACGATAGGTAGAGCGATTACGTGCAGTGCGAAGAAACGGTTTAGCGTTGCACCAGAGATAACGTAGTCACCACGAATCCATAGTGTTAGGTCATCACCGATAACAGGAATAGCACCAAACAGAGAAATAATTACCTGAGCACCCCAGTAAGACATCTGACCCCATGGTAGTAGGTAACCCATGAATGCCTCAGCCATCAGCACTAAGAAGATCAACATACCGAAGATCCAAAGTAGCTCACGAGGCTTCTGGTATGAGCCGTAGATAAGACCACGGAACATGTGCAGGTAAACAACAACGAAGAAAGCAGAAGCGCCAGTTGAGTGCATGTAGCGAAGTAGCCAACCGTACTCAACATCACGCATGATGTATTCGATAGAAGCGAATGCACCATCACCAGATGGTACGTAGTTCATTGTTAGCCAAATACCCGTTAGGATTTGGTTAACCAAAACAAGCATCGCTAATGAGCCAAACAGATACCAAAAGTTAAAGTTCTTTGGCATCGGATACTCAGAAAGGTGCTTTTTGTACGCATTCATTGCGGGTATGCGTTTTTCTACCCAATCAAGTAGAGCTTGCATTATGCCTCCCCTTCTTCGTCAATACCAACGATGATCTTGGTATCACTCAGATACATGTGCTTTGGAACGACTAGGTTTAATGGAGCTGGTACACCCTGGAATACACGACCAGCCATATCGAACTTAGAGCCGTGACAAGGGCAGAAGAAACCTGATTTAACACCCTGAACTTGCTCACTAAAACTGTCAGGTAAATAGGTTGGTGAACAACCAAGGTGAGTACAGATACCTACCGCAACAAAGTACTCAGGCTTAATAGAACGGTAAGCATTTGTAGCATAAGCTGGCTGCTGTGCTTCACCAGAAGATGGGTCACGTAGCTGACCATCAATTTCTTTTAGTTTATCCACAACTGACTGTGCGCGACGGACAACCCATACAGGCTTACCACGCCACTCAACACGAACCATTTGCCCTTCTTCAAGTTTACTAATATCAACTTCAACAGGGGCACCTGCAGCTTTTGCTTTTTCACTTGGGTTCCAAGATTTAATAAAAGGCACGGCGACAGCAGCAGCTCCCAGACCACCTACAACTGCAGTTGTAGCGGTAAGGAAACGTCTGCGACCGTTATTTAAAGGCGCATTGCTCATCCAAACATTCTCCCATTTGCTCCTTTGGATTTTTTGTTATTCCGCGTAAAGAGCATGGCTAACAAAATACGAATTTAGTTGTATTTATTTGATGGCAAATGATAAATAAAACCCTACTTTTTGACAAGATAAAGCTACCTTTTTGTAACATTTGTGAGGCAAATCGCCTAGGAGGTCACAAAAGGGGCATAAGTAAGAGAAAAGTTCGAGAAAGCGGGCGCTTGGAAGGTTTTATTTTGCGTAGAAAAACAAAAAGCTCGGCATGAAGCCGAGCTTTGAACCACAATTTCCAGTGAAACACTGAAACAGCGGAATTTCCAGTAAGTGGAAATTAACGCTTAGAGAACTGTGGACGACGACGTGCTTTACGTAGACCAACTTTCTTACGTTCAACGCAACGAGCGTCACGAGTAACGTAACCAGCTGCACGTAGAGTAGGACGTAGAGACTCATCGTATTCCATTAGAGCGCGAGTGATACCGTGACGGATAGCACCTGCTTGACCAGAAATACCGCCACCTTTAACAGTAACGTATAGGTCTAGTTTCTCAGTTAGTTCAACTAGCTCTAGAGGCTGTTTAACAACCATACGAGAAGTTGGACGACCGAAGTACTCATCAAGGCTACGCTTGTTGATTACGATGTTGCCGCTGCCTGGTTTAATGAAAACACGTGCAGCTGAGCTTTTGCGACGGCCAGTGCCGTAGTATTGATTCTCTGCCATTTTCGAAATCCCCGATTAGATGTCTAGTACTTGTGGTTGTTGAGCAACATGGTTGTGCTCAGCGCCAGCGTAAACTTTTAGCTTACGGTACATAGCACGGCCTAGAGGACCACGTGGTAGCATACCTTTAACCGCTAGCTCAAGAGCCATTTCAGGCTTACGATCAATCAGCTTTTCAAAAGTGATTGATTTTAGGCCGCCTGGGAACTCAGAGTGACGGTAGTACACTTTGTTCTTAGCTTTGTTGCCAGTTACAGCAACTTTCTCAGCATTGATAACGATGATGTAATCACCAGTGTCAACGTGAGGAGTGTATTCAGCTTTGTGTTTGCCACGTAGGCGAGATGCAATTTCACTTGCTAGACGGCCAAGAGTTTTACCTTCAGCGTCTACAACGTACCAGTCGCGTTTTACAGTTTCTGGTTTAGCAACGAAAGTTTTCATGCTAACAATAACCCGTTAATATTTAAATTTACACTTAAGGAGCTTTCGCTCCCACTGACTAAGAGTCCAGTCAACACCCCTTCGAGTGGTTGGCACTCTCGACCCGTTATCTCGAAATACCTTCGATAATTAAGGTCTGCAGTAACGGTGGGTCGCAAGATTATAGAGAAGTCAGTTGAAAAAATCACCTCTTTTCGGCAAAAAAGAGCATTTTTTTTCGCTTCATAATCAAGATGGGATCTAGGTTAAGCCAAATGCTCTTTAGCTAGGTAATCATGGCTTTGCATTTCTACCAAACGTGACTGACAACGTTTGAACTCAAATTCCAGTTGTCCGCTGGTATAAAGCTCTTCCAATGCGACCTCGGCAGAAATAATTAACTTTACGTTGCGCTCATAAAACTCATCCACTAGAGCGATAAAACGGCGCGCCGCATCATCAATCGTTCGATTCATTTGTTTTACATCAGCCAATAGTACCGTGTGATAGATTTTCGATAACTCGATGTAATCATTCTGGCTCCGAGCTGACTGACAAAGCTGAGCAAACGTAGCATGCAATACACCTTCCGACGTTTCGTTAACGTTTATCTGACGGTGATTGATTTCAATAACCTTTTCACCACGCCTTCCTTCACCAACAAGCTGTTCAAAATAGTGGTGCAAGTTCTTATTAGCTTGTTCATCTAAGGGGTAATGGTAGATTTCGGCTTGCTCCAACGTTCTCAAACGATAATCAATGCCACTATCTACGTTTAGCACAATACAATTGCGCTGAATAAGTTCAATCGCAGGCAAAAAGCGGGCTCTTTGCAGACCATTGCGATAGAGATCTTCAGGTGGAATATTAGACGTTGCCACTAATATGACCCCACGCTTGAACAAAGCTTGGAATAACGTGCCTAGAATCATGGCATCAGTGATATCGGAAACGAAAAACTCATCAAAGCAGATAATGTCCGCTTCTGATTTGAATTTATCAGCGACCAACTCTAGCGGGTCGTTCACATCCCCTAGTGCATTCAGCTCATCGTGGACGCGATACATGAACCGGTGGAAGTGAACACGCATTTTTTTGTCAGACGGCAATGCATCAAAAAATGTATCCATCAGGTAAGTTTTACCTCGCCCCACTCCCCCCCAAAAATACAAGCCTTTAGGTGCAACGGGCGCAGACACTTGCGCTTTCTTTCCAAACCAATTTTTCCACCCCGTTGGTTTAGACATGACTGGTGTTTTAATGTATTCAATATATTGGTGGTACAAAACATCTAGAGCAGAAACTGCTTCAAGTTGAGCGTCATCTTGTTGGAATCCATGCTCTTTTATGTCTTTCTGATATATTTCTAGGGGAGTCATCACGTCACATACCTAAGGAAGAAGAGTCGAAACTGCTATGTAGAGCACATGCATTTCACTTTATTGGCTGAAGTTCTCATAGTACCATGTCATTAGTGCATGTGTAACCAGGTGGTGAAAAACATGTTAAAGAACAACGATAAGGAGCGATTATGCCTTGGATTTACGCTGTAGTGGGTTTGCTTGCTGGTGCCTTTTTAGGGGCCGTCATTTCTCGTCTTACGACACCAGGATATAAAAAGCAAAAGAGCGTCCAGAAAGAGTTAGACAATGCAAAGTTCGAGTTAGAGCAGCAAAAACAAAACTTAGCCGATCACTTTGCACAGACAGCCGAGATGCTGGATTCACTTGGTAAAGAGTACACAAAACTGTATCAGCACATGACGAATACGTCATCCGAGTTACTTCCTAACCTTCCTGTTCAAGACAACCCATTTAATAAGAAGGTGATTGAGCAATCTCATTCAGAAGAGAGCGATCCAAATGCGAAAGATCCATCTCTTGATGAAGCGCCAAAAGACTACGCGTCTGGAGCGACTGGCCTACTGAAAGAAGAAAAGAAAGAAATTCTCGAATCTAACCAAGTTGTAGACGCCAAAGCATCTTAATTGGATAAAAATTTGGTGAACTAAATAAAGGTTTTTGAGTCATAACTCTCATTGGCGTCTCTTGATTTTTTGTTTTTTGTACAAACATTAAATCTAAGACCTTAACTTAATAGGAGTTATCAGATGAAAAAACCTTTGCTTACATTGACCGTCCTATCTCTAAGCTTAAGTTCAATCATCACACCATTACCAGCTACCGCCGCTTTACCTTTATCCGTTGGGGGGGAGCAACTGCCAAGCCTTGCCCCAATGCTCGATAAAGTGACCCCTGCGGTTGTCAGTATTTCTGTCGAGGGGACTCAAGTGTCCCGACAGCATATTCCAGAACAATTCCGTTTTTTCTTCGGACCAGACTTTCCAACCGAACAACTGCAAGAGCGCCCTTTTAGAGGGTTAGGCTCAGGTGTCGTCATCGATGCCAAAAAAGGCTTTGTTGTCACTAACTATCACGTAATCAATGGCGCAGAGAAAATTCGCGTCAAACTGCGAGATGGGCGTGAGTATGATGCAGAACTCATCGGTGGCGACCAAATGTCTGATGTGGCGTTACTAAAATTAGACAACGCCAAAAACCTAACTGAGATAAAAATTGCTGATTCAGACAAACTGCGTGTTGGTGATTTTGCCGTTGCCATTGGTAACCCATTTGGGCTTGGCCAAACCGTAACATCAGGGATTGTGTCTGCCCTTGGGCGCAGTGGGCTGAATATAGAGAATTTCGAAAACTTTATTCAAACCGATGCGGCAATCAACAGCGGTAACTCAGGTGGCGCACTCGTGAACCTAAACGGCGAGCTGATAGGTATCAATACCGCTATATTGGGTCCGAATGGTGGTAATGTGGGGATCGGATTTGCCATTCCATCCAACATGATGACGAATTTAACGCATCAGATCCTAGAGTTTGGTGAAGTGAAACGAGGCATGCTAGGTGTTCAGGGTGGTGAAATCACCTCCGAGCTAGCAGAAGCGTTGGGCTATGAGTCCAGTAAAGGGGCATTCGTGAGCCAAGTCGTCCCTGACAGTGCTGCTGATAAAGCAGGGCTTGAAGCGGGTGATGTAATCGTCTCTTTGAATGGTAAAGATATTCACTCATTCAGTGAGCTACGAGCGAAAGTAGCCACATTAGGCGCAGGCAAAGAGATCACCCTAGGCGTGATTCGCGACGGTAAGAAGAAGGACTTCGACGTTACTCTCGGCGAACAACAAAACGTTAAGGCATCAGCAGAAAAACTTCATGAAGGGTTATCTGGTGCTGAGTTGACAAATACCACTCCGAAAGATGCGGTCCAAGGTGTCAAAGTCGCGTCTGTCGAGAAAGGCTCCAATGCTGAAGCATACCGACTAGAAGACGGCGATATCATCATAGGTGTTAACCGCCAAAGAGTGAAAAACCTCGCGGAGTTCCGAAAAATTGTTGAAAAACAAACAGGTGTATTGGCACTTAATATTCAGCGTGGGAACCGTACCCTCTATCTCGTGATCCGCTAATATCCTTATTGATTAATAAGTAAAAATCGAGATTTTCTTCCGAAAGGACAGCTGCACTACCAGCTGTCCTTTTATTATTTAATCATCTAGTGATATTCTTCAGTTACTTACATCAAAAATTTTCATGAGGAAAGTATGCTGCAATTTATGTTGCGCTCTGTCGTTTTGGGGCTAGTGACTGCTGTTGTATTACTGCTCGCTATCCCTTCTCTACGTACAAATATTTTTCCTCCTTCGAGCTCTCCAGAATCTGAAGTTCGTGGCCCACAGCAGATCTCATTTAATTATGCTGTGCGTAATGCAGCACCAGCCGTTGTCAATATCTACAGCCGTCAGTACATTGAAAATGACCGTTCTCAATTACAAACCCAAGGTCTTGGTTCTGGCGTTATCGTTAGCGAAAGGGGCTATATCATCACCAACTACCATGTGGTCGCACAAGCAGATCAGATTGTAGTTGCACTACAAGACGGACGTGTCGCCGCTGCTCAGCTAGTTGGAAAAGATCGTAGAACAGACATTGCGATTCTTCGAGTGCAAGGTTCTAACCTTCCTGTTATTCCGCTCAACCCGAACTACACTCCGAACGTAGGAGACGTCGTACTCGCCATTGGCAACCCATATAACTTGGGTCAAACCACAACGTTTGGCATTATTTCCGCAACTGGTCGTTCTTCTATCAGCTTGGATGGCCGTCAAGCATTTATCCAAACTGACGCTGCCATCAATGAAGGTAACTCTGGCGGTGCGCTCGTCAACACCCGTGGTGAGCTTGTTGGTATCAATACCGCCTCTTTCCAGCAAGCAACTGAGTTAGAAACTTACGGTATTTCATTTGCTATTCCGTACAGACTTGCTAATAAGATAATGGAAAAAATCATTGCTGATGGACGAGTGATTCGAGGGTACATTGGTGTGGATGGTCAGGATATTAAATCTGTGACTTCTCGCTTATTAGGTAACGAGCATGTAGGTGGTATCGTGGTCTTAGGTGTTGATCCCAACGGTCCAGCTGCTGAGGCGGGCTTTGAGCTTCAAGACATAATTCTTACAATAGATGGCAAAAAAATAAATGGTCGCCAAAGTGTGATGGACTTAGTCACGGAGCTTCGCCCTGGTACCACGATTGAAGTTATCATCTTGCGGAAAGGGCAAGAACAAACTCTGCATGTGACGGTGTCAGAAGATATTCGATAGCGGTAAGTAACCTCGTAAACAAGCCGCCTTCCAAAATAAAAAAATCCCATGTTTAAACTCAACATGGGATTTTTTGTCTACTCTTCTGGCGTTTCGTTGCCAGAACTCTCAACTTCTATCCGGGTCACTCGCTGTAGACCTCGTGGTAATAGACCACCTCTGCGTCCACGCTCTCCACGGAAGTTATCTAGGTCACTCGGCTTTAGACCAAGTTTTCGCTTGCCAGCATACAGAGTCAGTGTTGAGTCTTTCGGCACCGAGATAAGATGTGACAGTACTTCTTCACGTTCTTTGGCTTTCGCCGCTGGAATGTTAATGATCTTGTTACCCTTACCTTTCGCTAGCTGAGGTAGATCTTTAATTGGGAACAATAACATTCGACCTTGGTTAGTAATCGCAACAATCTCATCTGAGTCTAAATCCGAGATCATGTCAGGAGCAATCACTTCAGAGTTAGCAGGTAGTGTTACCAACGCCTTACCACTTCTGTTTTTAGACAATAAATCACTGCCTTTACACACAAAGCCGTAACCCGCATCAGAACCCACTAACCAAAGCTGCTCTTCTTCACCCATAATCACCTGACGAATATTACTACCAGCGGTAATATTTAAGCGACCCGTTATCGGCTCACCTTGACTACGTGCAGACGGCAAGGAGTGAGATTCAAGCGAGTAACTGCGGCCATCACTGCCTAGGAATACCGCTTGCTGATTACTCTTACCACGCGCTGAGGCTAGGTATTTATCACCCGATTTATAGCTCAGACCTTCAGCATCAACATCATGGCCTTTAGCGTGTCGAATCCAACCTTTCTCAGATAGAACAACCGTAATCGGCTCATTAGGAACAAGGTCACGCTCAGTCAACGCTTTAGCTTCTGCACGTTCAACCAGTGGTGAACGACGGTCATCACCGTACTTATCAGCGTCCGCCTTGATCTCTTTTTTCAGTAACGTATTTAGACGACGTTCAGAGCCGAGCAGCTGTTCTAGCTTCTCACGCTCTTTTTCAAGCTCTTCTTGTTCACCGCGGATCTTCATCTCTTCCAACTTGGCAAGATGACGAAGTTTGGTGTCAAGAATCGCATCAGCTTGGATATCCGTAATACCAAAGCGAGCCATCAATACCGCTTTCGGATCATCTTCAGTACGGATAATTTCAATCACTTCATCTAGGTTGAGATAAGCGATCAATAAACCTTCTAAGATGTGTAAGCGCGCTAGCACTTTGTCCAAACGGTGTTGCAAACGGCGACGTACCGTCAAGCGGCGGAACTCAATCCACTCAGATAAAATCTGTACTAAACCTTTAACCTGCGGGCGATTGTCGAGACCAATCATGTTCAGGTTAACACGGTAATTCTTTTCTAGATCGGTCGATGCAAACAGGTGGTTCATCAGCTGATCGCAATCAATGCGGTTTGAGCGCGGTACAATCACGATACGCGTTGGGTTTTCGTGATCCGATTCATCACGTAAATCTTCTACCATAGGCAGTTTTTTAGCGCGCATTTGGTTCGCGATCTGCTCAAGCAGTTTTGCACCAGACACTTGATGTGGCAGAGCGGTAATCACGATATCTGAACCGTCTTTCTGCCAAACCGCGCGCATTTTAATACTGCCTCTACCTGTACGATAGATCTTCTCTAAATCGGCTTTTGGCGAAATAATCTCCGCTTCTGTCGGATAGTCCGGTCCTTTGACGAAGCTCATTATGTCGGCAAGTTCCGATTTCGGACTATCAATCAGATGTATAGCGGCTTCCGCTACTTCACGCACGTTATGTGGTGGAATATCGGTAGCCATACCAACCGCGATACCAGTCACCCCATTCAAAAGGATGTGCGGTAGGCGAGCAGGTAACATTTGCGGCTCTTTCATCGTGCCGTCAAAGTTTGGTTGCCACTCAACGGTGCCCTGACCTAGCTCACCGAGCAGAACTTCAGCAAATTTAGACAACTTTGCTTCGGTATAACGCATCGCTGCAAATGATTTCGGGTCGTCTGGAGCACCCCAGTTACCTTGACCATCCACCAGCGGGTATCGATAAGAGAATGGCTGAGCCATTAACACCATCGCTTCATAACAAGCGGAGTCACCGTGCGGGTGGTATTTACCGAGCACGTCACCCACAGTACGCGCAGATTTTTTATATTTCGCGGCTGCCGATAGACCAAGCTCCGACATCGCATAAATAATGCGTCGCTGAACCGGCTTTAGACCGTCGCCGATGTAAGGCAACGCTCGGTCCATGATGACGTACATTGAGTAATTGAGATAAGCGTCTTCAGTGAACTTGCGCATTGGCAACTGTTCAACGCCATCATATGTAATTTCTGTAGACATTCGTTAAACCTCTGCCAAATCACCATTGCGTTGTAGCCAAGAGCGGCGGTCGTCTGCGCGCTTCTTACCTAGCAACATATCCATCATTTCCATCGTTAAATCATTATCATCGATGGTGAGCTGCACCAAGCGACGAGTGTTTGGATCCATGGTAGTTTCGCGAAGCTGAAGTGGGTTCATCTCACCCAATCCCTTAAATCGCTGCACATTGATTTTGGCTTTTTTCTTCGAAAGGCGCTCTAAAATGCCCTCTTTCTCATCATCATCAAGGGCATAGAAGACTTCTTTGCCACAGTCGATACGATAAAGTGGCGGCATAGCCACATAAATATGACCCGCTTCAACTAAGACACGGAAGTGACGAGTAAACAGAGCGCACAGTAGCGTCGCGATGTGAAGTCCATCCGAGTCCGCATCGGCAAGGATACAGATCTTACCGTAACGTAAACCTTCTAGATTATCGCTGTCTGGGTCGATACCGAGCGCAACTGAAATATCGTGTACTTCTTGAGAGGCTAAAACCTGATCCGCTGCAACTTCCCAAGTATTCAAGATTTTACCGCGTAGCGGCATAACGGCTTGGAATTCACGGTCACGTGCTTGCTTAGCAGAACCGCCCGCCGAGTCACCCTCGACAAAGAAAATTTCGGTACGATTTAAGTCTTGTACTGAACAGTCAGTCAGTTTGCCCGGTAGTGCCGGACCTGATGCAATTTTTTTACGTACAACTTTTTTGCTCGCACGCATACGGCGGTGAGCATTCGCAATACAAACTTCCGCTAACTGCTCAGCAAGTTGAGGCTTTTCATTTAGCCACAAACTGAACGCATCTTTAACCACACCTGAAACGAATGCAGCAGTCTGTCGAGAAGAAAGACGTTCTTTCGTCTGTCCGGCAAATTGCGGGTCTTGCATCTTAACCGACAACACGTAAGAACAGCGGTCGAAGATATCATCACCCGTTAACTTAACACCGCGAGGAAGTAAGTTACGGAATTCGCAGAACTCGCGCATGGCATCTAGCAAACCTTGGCGCAAACCATTGACGTGTGTACCGCCTTGCTTGGTAGGGACTAAGTTAACGTAGCTTTCGGTGATCATCTCACCGCCTTCTGGCTGCCAAATGACTGCCCAGGTAGCCATTTCAGTATCCGCAACAAACTCACCAATGTATGGCTGCTCTGGCAATACTGGATAACCTTTTACACCTTCAGCAAGGTAATCGTTCAGTCCATCTTCGTAGTACCATTTGTGCTCTTCGTTGTTCACTTTGTCACTGAAGGTGATTTCTAACCCTGGACAAAGAACTGCTTTGGCACGCAGATTGTTTACAAGGCGCAGTGTTGAGAATTTTGAGCTATCAAAATATTTGCTCTCTGGCCAGAAGTGTACCGCTGTACCTGTATTACGATGACCACAAGTCCCCGTCACTTTCAACTCAGTGACAGCAGTACCGTGTTCAAAAGCAATTTCATGTACTTGCCCTTCACGTTTGACCGTGACTTCAACACGCTTTGATAGCGCGTTTACTACCGAAATACCAACGCCGTGTAAGCCGCCTGAGAATTTATAATTGTCGTTAGAAAACTTACCACCAGCATGAAGCTTGGTCATGATAAGTTCGACACCTGAAATGCCTTTCTCAGGGTGGATATCAACTGGCATGCCACGACCATCATCGATCACTTCCAATGATTGGTCAGCATGAAGGATAACTTTAATCTTCGTGGCATGCCCTGCGAGTGCCTCATCCACCGAGTTATCAATAACTTCTTGCGCTAAGTGGTTTGGTCGCTCTGTTTCGGTATACATACCAGGACGATGTCGTACTGGGTCGAGACCTTCAAGAACCGAGAGGTCTTTCGCATTATATTGTTCAGTCATAATACGGATATCGTTCTATAGAATAAAAAGAGTACTTGAACAGCGATTAATGAATCTAATTAATAATTTGTAAATGCCAGAAACGATCAATTCATGACCGAATAATGCTGCTCAAGTTTAAGTGGAACATAGTCTGGAAGAGACGTTATGATGTCAAGCGAGTTACGCTAGTAGCCCATAAAATTTATGACTCTTCCCCCTACTAGGAGTTAGAGCTCAAGGAATTTGATAATTTGTGATGGGTATCGCTCAAAGCCAACAAAGCTATGATCACCGCCCTGCTCAACCGTTTGCAAAGAGCCTGTGAATTTCTCTACTGCTTGGTTGAAATCGAGCACTTCATCTTCTGTCTGCTGCAACAACCAAAAATCCTGAGGACGTTGAATTTGAGGCGTATCTATCGCCAGTAGCTCATCGATGTGTTTAGACTCTAACAGATAATTTTCGTTTGTATACGGGTTAAACTGCTCCCCTAAATAATTGACAAACAACTCGTAAGGCTTAACCGCAGGGTTAACCACCACCGCTTTAAAGCCAAACTGATGATTTAGCCACATAGACATATATCCGCCCAATGAGCTACCGATTAAGCCTATGCGATAATCATCTTTATGCTTTGACACAATCTCGAGCAGATGGTTTGCCGCCATTTCAGGGAAACAAGGCAATTGAGGAACCAACACTTTGATGTCTGGCCTATGCTTTTCGCAGTACTCTCTCATCACATTTGCTTTGTGTGAAAGTGGAGAGCTGTTAAAGCCATGAATATAAAGCAGCAGTGATGGTTTCATATAGTACCTAGTAATATCAGTTATGGCTTAATAGCCGGCCGAATTAAAGTCAGGTTGAAAGCTTCCTTGGGGTAAACGCTTAACAACAGTGTCAACACTACCATCTTGTTTCAATACCAGCTCTCGCCAGCCAGGGGACAGCGTATCGAGAGCAAAATCATCGGAATCAGGCTTGAACTGAACACATGTAGAAGGCGTTGCCATAACACGCACACCGTTGCGAATCACATTCATATCCTGATGAACATGGCCACACAAAACAGCATTTACATTATTGTACTTATCAACGACTTGCCAGAAATCCTGTGAATCTTTTAACGAATGCTGATCCAGCCACGCACTACCGACTAAAATGGGGTGGTGGTGTAAAAGTATTAACGTATGGCGCTCAGCATATTCAGTCAATTTTTGTTCTAGCATGGTTAACTGCTGATCACTTAAGCGTCCGTGAGGTACGCCTACGACCTGAGAATCGAGCATAACCATTTGCCAATGCTCACCCAGTAAAACGTGCTCAACCTGTTGAATTTGTTGAGATGGGATCACCGACGTCATATTCGGTTTATAGTCGTGGTTTCCTGGTAGCCAAAAGCAAGGCTTCTCAAGTGGTACTATGCCTTTTTCAAAACGTTGATATGATACTTCACTGTGATCTTGAGAGATATCTCCCGTCGCTAAAACAGCATCATACGAACAGTTCTCTTCCAGCACTGCATCCACTACAGCCTTAAAGCTGTCACCTGTGTTAACGCTTAACAAGCAGCCATCTGTTGCTTCAAACAGATGGGTATCTGTAATTTGGAGCAGCTTAATACTGCCATCTGATGAGCTTGAACTTACTTTCAAAATTACAAACCTAAATATTGATCGGTGTCCGGCTAATACCGTGCCGTAGACAAAATGTTAACCAATCGCCCAAAAAACGGTTCAGTTGTGCTTTTTCATCTTGTTGAACCATCTTGTCGTTTGGGTATTCGTAGCGTGCCTTGACGCGTTTTAAGTGGTCGCATTCACATACTTCTGCAACACGAGCATCGTGGTAGAGCCTGACAGACATTCTTGGCAATGGAAATACCGGAATTTCATCACTTTGACAGATATCGACCAAAGTTGTGTACTTTGTGACTTCACCCACGTGAATCTGATACGTCATTTTAGCGGCTTGATAGCAGCGAACATCACCGACACTCGCATTATTCGGAATGAGAGCGTTCAATTTTGCATAGTTCGTTTCGTATGTACGCATCAACTCTGCCAAGTCGACATGATACGGCTTTCTTTCTGCTACTTTTGCCATTCGCTTCTTAAACGTTGATGGTTTAACTCCAACCATTGTAGAGCAATAATCGACGCACCGTTTTCAAACGTGCCATCTACAACCCATTCATAAGCTTGCTCACGACTCACAACATGGACCCGAATATCTTCGCCTTCATGGTCTAATCCATGAACACCATGCGCGGTTGTTGCATCTACCTTACCAACATAGACATCCAGTTTTTCCGAGCAACCTCCAGCAGATGGATAATAAGAAGTCACTTTTTCGATATCTGCGACGCTTATCCCGGCCTCTTCTACTGCTTCTCGGCGCACCACATCTTCAGCCACTTCGCCTTTATCGATAATGCCTGCGACAATTTCCATCTGCCAAGGGTTTTCATGCTCGAGGCAGCCAACACGAATTTGTTCAACAATCACGACTTGATCTGTCACAGGGTCATAAGGCAATAGAGCAGCTGCATGACCACGGTCAAACATCTCTCTTTCTATCGTTTGGCTCCATCCACCTTCAAACAATTTATGTTTGAAGCGGTATTTCACCATACTAAAGAAGCCCTTAAACAGCGTCTCTTTTGAAAGGACTTCCACATCTTTGGGCGTAAACTTGCTTTCTTGATTGTCAGATAGTTGCATTTGGCACCTCTCGAATGAAGCTTATAGTTTACTCAGACAGAACCTTTACTTCCAAGGATATGGCTCAACTTTTTATATAATTTTTATATCTTAAGTTAAATAAAGAGGATTTTTATTGCACAACCGGTCAATTAGATGTAAGAATTTGCAAAGTTTTGCATGAATTAACATCACTTTGAGTTAAACTCTTACACAATTACCGTTTCATAATTGGCAGGATAAGAACCTATGAAGAAACTGCTTCCACTAATGATTTGCACCGCGCTAGGTAGTAGCGCAGCTTATGCAGATACTCTGGCAGAAATTTATAACCAAGCAAAAGAAAATGACCCTACGCTTTTAAGTGCTGCTGCACAGCGTGATGCTGCCTTTGAAGCAATCAACTCAAGTCGGTCAACTTTACTGCCTCAAATTAGTTTGAACGCAGGTTACAACCTAAACCGCAGTGACATGGATGCGCGAGACAGCGATAAGCTCACTGCCGGGGTGAACTTCTCGCAAGAACTGTACAAACGCACAAGCTGGATATCGTTGGATATTTCTGAAAAGAGCGCTCGTCAGCAAGATGCTGCGTATGCCGCTGCTCAGCAATCACTTATCTTGCGAGTTTCTCAGGCATACTTTGAAGTCCTTCGTGCACAAGACAACCTCGTTTTTGTACGAGCAGAGAAAGCCGCGGTTGGTCGCCAATTAGAACAAACCAAGCAACGTTTTGAAGTTGGTCTTTCTGCAATTACTGACGTACATGATGCGCAAGCTCAATACGATGCGGTGCTAGCCGATGAAGTATTGGCACGTAATGATCTCAATAATAGTTATGAAGGATTGCGTGAAATCACAGGCCAAGAGCACTCGTCTCTTGATATCCTAGATACGAAACGTTTCTCAGCGAGCAAACCAAATACACCTGTTTCTCAGCTACTTGAAGATGCGCAACAGAAAAACCTGAGCCTTCTATCAGCACGTATTTCCCAAGATATTGCAAAAGAGCAGATTACCTTAGCGAGTTCTGGTCACCTGCCTACTCTGTCGTTAGATGGTGGTTACAACTACACTGACGAAAGTAATGACAATACGACAAACTACGATGCATCAGATTTTAGCGTAGGCGTTAACCTTGCTGTACCTCTGTACACTGGTGGCAACATTACGTCGCAAACCAAGCAAGCAGAATTTAACTATGTGTCTGCAAGCCAAAATCTTGAGGCAGCTTACCGTAATGTTGTAAAAGATGTACGCGCATTTAACAACAACATTAGTGCGTCAATTGGTGCGCTTCGAGCGTATGAGCAAACTGTTGTATCGGCGCGTTCAGCGTTAGAAGCAACAGAAGCTGGATTTGATGTCGGTACTCGTACTATTGTTGATGTGTTGGATTCAACCCGTCGTCTATATGATGCGAATAAGAGCCTATCTAACGCCCGTTATGATTATATCCTAAGTGTTCTGCAACTTCGTCAAGCTGTCGGTACGCTAAGCGAGCAAGATATTCTAGACATCGACGCTGGATTAAAATCTGCGAGTTAATCCTAGCTGATTTAATGTAAAAAATTAAAAAAGGCTTGCCAGTTTTGGCAAGCCTTTGTTTTTTTTAAGAATCATGTTAGTCAGCAAGACAAACAACTCTTCAGATAGTGAGTGACTAATACACTCGCTGAACTTCTACATTTTTTTCAGTCAGTCGTTCCACGCTGTCATTCGTTTTCAATGCCAACTCAATATCCACAGGTAGATCGGGATTTATCTCAAATTGCCATACAAACGCGACTTCCCACTGATTTGGGCTATGCGTACGCAGATCAAGATATTCACCGTGAATCATCCAACTACGGCCATCCTGGCGAATCAAAACGCTCTGCACGTCCATATCGACCGGCAAAACTTGTGTCGACTCAATGTATAAGGAGCCATGCAGTTGTGTATCCTGTAGCTCACCAATAGTGGGCATCATATTGATCCACAGATGGCTACTGAGCGTTGATTGTGTAGACTCAACAACGCTTTGTGGATTGCGCCCTTCAGCGGCTTGATCACTAGAACAACCACCTAAAAGACCGATACTTAGTACACCCACCAATAATCTCATTTTCATCGACGCTACCTTTGTGCTAGCCACTCTTTCAATACTTTGATGTCGTGTTGATACTCGTTTTTAATCTCTTCGACCCAATCGTCTATATTTTCCCACCATGCAGGTAAATCTGGAGACTGTGCTTTTTGAGCCACACTCTGAATATGCTTGAGACCGACCGACCCTGCGGCACCTTTTATCTTATGCGCTTCGGAGACAATGCCATCTTGATGCTTAGCGACCATATTAGAATCCAACACATTAATGTACGAAGGCATCATCTCTTCGAACATCTCAATACTCTCAATAACGGGCTTAGTCCCGACAATATCGACATAAGAGTGAAGCATATCTAGGTCAAGTAAACGGGAATATATGTCGTTACTTTCCTGGACTTCGGTCGGTTTATCTGCTGATTGAACTGGCAAGCTATTCTCTCCTTGAGTAAATTGCGTTATCACATCCTGAACGTCGGTAACCGACAGAGGCTTACTAATGGCTGCATCCATGCCTTTCTCTAAATACTCTCCTTTGTTTTTTAGTACATTCGCCGTAAGCGCGACCAATGGAGGTAAATCTTTGTAAGTTTTTCTAAAAAACTCTGCGACATCAAAGCCCGTCATATCGGGTAGTTGGATATCGAGAAACACGAGATCGTAAAGCTCAGGGTCAAACATCTCGATAGCTTCTTCACCAGTCATCGCGACCGACACTTCATGTCCCATACTTTCAAGTAGTGAACGGGCAACCGTTATATTGAGTTCAATATCTTCTACCATAAAAATATTAAGCTCAGGTTGCTTTTGAGGAACGGATTTTTCTGCTTCTGGAACTTCCGCCAGAGGCACTCGGATCGTCACGGTAAACGTACTTCCGAAGCCTTCTTCACTCACAACGGTAATGTCACCGTCCATTAGATTAATCAATTGCTTAGAAACGGACAAGCCGATGCCTGTACCAACAGCATGAAGGTTGTCTTTGCCAGACTTAACCTGATAGTACATGGCAAAAATTTTACTCAGTTCTGATTCTGGAATACCAATGCCGCTGTCTTCTACTTCGATTGTAATGTTAGCAACGTCTTCTTCCACATCAGCACTGACAGACATCACTACACCACCTTCTTTGGTAAATTTCATCGCGTTACTGATCAAATTCCAAAGCACTTGGCGCAAACGAGTCGCATCCACTTCAATGACTGAAGGTAGATCACTCAATCTTTCTAGATCAAAGCGTAAGCCTTTTTGAGAAGCCATCAACGCGGCAATACTCTCTATCTCGCTGACGAACTGCTCAAAGTTCAGCACCGACGGGTACAACTCCAACTTACGACGATCAAATTTATCCATATCGATAATGTCGTTAAAGATGTTACCGAGCGTGATCGCACTGACATTAATCGTCTGCATATGGTGACGCTGCTCTTCGGTCAACTGAGTATCTAGCAGCATCCGACTCAAACCAACAATACCGTTGAGTGGCGTTCGTAGCTCATGGCTGATGGTAGAGATAAAAGTCGTTTTGTCTCGGCTCGCTTTTTCTAGCGATTCTTCATGGCGTTTACGCTCGGTAATATCACGACCAAAGCCCACTAATCCCAAATGACGACCATCCTTGCTATAGAACGGGACTTTGCGGAGTTCAAAGTAGTTTTTTCGTCCATCAGGGTAATGCAGCCATTGCTCATACGTTAACGTCTGATTATCAGTAAATACCTTCTGGTCTGTCTCTACAATTTGCTGTGCTTCTTCTTTGCTGTAGACATCCCACGGAGTTAAGCCAACCAGCTGATTCTCTTTTTTACCTGTTAACTCTTCCATCGCACGGTTACAGCCAGAGAAAATACCTTCTGCATTCCGATAGTAGATTAAGTCAGGAGACGCATCGATAAATGAGCGTAATAGTGCCGTTCGCTCCGCGAGTTCAACCTGAGTACGCTCACGCTGATAGACTTCGTTTTCGAGGTCTTTCATTGCTTCTTCTCTGGCTTCCTCTGCTTTAATTCGCTCTTCAATTTCTTGATTAAGCTTGGAGATATTTTTTTGTAGCTGCAGATTTAACTCTTGATCTCGTGAACGCATATCCTTGAGTTTAGACACCAGCTTGGTCAGACGTTGGCGTGACTCTTCCAATTGATCCACAACCACGGAAAGGAAATAAACGGCCCAAGGGGTAATAAGTAGGCCAAAGAAGACTGAGCGGACAATATCGATATCATCCACATGCCCTGTTAATACAAGTGTTACTCCAACTTGTACAACGACAGCAAGTGCCACTAAAGCTAATGCTAGCAAGATAGAAAAACGCAAAATACCAAGTTTAACAAGGAGATCAACGTAATACTGGGCGAGGTTTTTGATCGGCTTCATCAAGCGCTCCATGCGGTAACAAAATAATATAGCGTTCTGAATAAGTAACGAGATGGATATGCCTTGCCAACCCTAAACAACGTACTGGAAACGAGGAACATTTAGGTACTCAAATAAGGCGATGTCATTGATGGGGCAAGCAGTCAATTTGAAATGATAATAAAGAATGAACGCATATCATCACTTACACAGAAACAGACTAATGTTACCTGTTTTAACCCTATACTGCTAAAAGAATCCCTTCTCTTCAGAATGGTAATTATTGGATGTGTGATACACACATATTCCATGTAAGCCAGCACAAGCTTTTTAGGTCAAATTCAACCTTTACGTCTACGGAAGAACGAACTAAAAACACCATTAATTCAGGGTATTGAGAATGGGTTTTTCGTAGACAAATGGCTGATTGATCGACGAGCCTTGTGCGCCATCCTTGCTTAAAGAACGTCCAATTTCCGTCATCGCTAACCAGCGGTTTTCACACCACAAAGGAGCCAGTAATGTGGGTCTTCGCGCAGCAGATGATACTCGGTGGAAGATAATCTCCGGTGGGGTCATTCGTATCATCTCACTCGCGATAGATACATACTCTTCTAGCTCCTGCACTTCAAGCCTGCCCGCTTTCCAGGCTTTAGCCAATGTGCTCCCCTCGACAATATGCAGACCATGGAGCTTGATTCCATCTGTGCCAACATCGAGCACTTTCTGCAAAGTTTCAATATTGTCTAGGCGGCTTTCTTTAGGTAATCCGACTATCAAGTGAGTACAGACTTTAATACCCAAAGAGCGCGCCTTCTTGGTCATGTCAGCATAACATTCAAAGTCATGACCGCGATTTATACGTTTTAACGTCTGGTTGTTCGATGTTTGTAATCCCAGCTCCAGCCAGATCTCATATCCCTTGTTCACATAGTCAGCAAGTAAATCCAATACAGCGTCGGGAACACAATCAGGGCGCGTTCCTACACATAATCCAACAATATCTGCCGATTTTAGTGCTTCTTCATACATACTTTTCAGCACCTGAACCTCAGCATAAGTGTTGGTGTATGCTTGAAAATAAGCGAGATAACGCTTTGCTCGATTCACTTCTCCAGCACGTTCTTTTAGTTGTTCATGGATGCTTTGAACCCGAGCTTCTTCATCGGCAAATGACGCGACATTACAGAAAGTACATCCACCTCGCCCAATCGTCCCATCACGGTTTGGACAGCTAAAACCACCGTGGAGTGTCAGCTTATGCACCTTTTCTCCATAGCGACGCTGTAGATCCTGACCAATTGTATTCACCAACTCATGTAACTGCATACGTCTCTCAAACCTCAAAACATCGAGAATGAATCTCATTGCTATGCATGTAATTTAATTACAGCACTGAAAATATAGGAGGAAGAAAGGTATCGATTTCAAACAGATGAAAAGTTATGCAAAGTCAATAAACATGCATAAAACACCGTACCAAACACGAATGTTAATCAAAAGTTAAACATATTAATTAGTTTATAACCAAAAAAATGTAAATATCAGTACGAATTTTGATTGCATTCAAAGCTGACAAAATTGTAGGATATTTTCAGGTTTTAGTGTTTTTTGTGTTTTAAATTACATAATCGATAACTAAAACTTCGGTGATATTCCGATCCCACCTATATAAATCACTAGTTAGTGATACAAAAAACACGGATATCACCAAGGATTGTTTATCTCGCAATATTTTTCCTGCGAGAGGCGGAATGGAATCAAAGTCGCCAACCTAGGATGACTTGGAATCATAAAAATAAAGGACAGGTCGTAAAAGCGAGTTTCGACACGCATTTTCGTGCCTTTAAACTGGAAGGATGTATCTATGGTAGATAGAGAGCAAAAAGCCCAAGGTCTTTACACTCCTGAGCTGGAGCACGACGCTTGTGGTATCGGTTTTGTTGCTCACCTTAAAAACCGTAAATCTCACGAAGTAGTAACCCAAGCACTCGACATGCTAGCGCGTATGGAACACCGCGGCGGTCAAGGCTGTGACCCATGTAGTGGTGACGGCGCAGGTATCTTGCTACAAAAACCTCACGAATTTCTTTTGGAAGAAGCGGTTAAACTGGGTATTAAACTGCCTTCTTTCGAAAAATACGGTGTCGGCGTGGTGTTGTTCCCGAAAGACGAACACAAACGCGCGCAATGCCGTGACATTCTAGAACGC
This sequence comes from Vibrio japonicus, assembly GCF_024582835.1. Lineage (NCBI taxonomy): Bacteria > Pseudomonadati > Pseudomonadota > Gammaproteobacteria > Vibrionales > Vibrionaceae > Vibrio > Vibrio japonicus. The sequence continues at coordinate 556,039 of NZ_CP102096.1, read as the reverse complement.
AACGCAAAACGTCTTGACCTAGAAGTTCTGGGTTACCGTGAACTGCCAACAGACAACTCAATGATCGGTGCTGACCCATTAAGCACAGAACCGCAATTCGAACACGTATTTGTCTCTGGTGGTCCAAGCACAACACCTGAAGAGTTGGAACGTAAGCTTTACGTACTACGTAACTACACGGTGCGCGTTTGTTTAGAAAGCGTCTCAAACATTGGTGATGATTTTTACATCAACTCAATGTCATACAAGACGCTGGTTTACAAAGGTCAGCTAACGACAGAGCAAGTACCGCAATACTTCCTAGACTTACAGAATCCAACGATGGTGACAGCGCTCGCTCTGGTACACTCTCGTTTCTCTACCAATACATTCCCTAAATGGCGCTTGGCACAGCCTTTCCGTTACATTGCCCACAACGGTGAAATCAACACGGTTCGCGGTAACTTGAACTGGATGAAAGCGCGCGAAGCGATCATTCAATCGGATCTGTTTACTCAAGCAGAGATCGATATGCTGCTGCCAATTTGTCAAGAAGGCAGCTCAGATTCATCGAACTTCGATATGGCGTTAGAACTGTTGGTTCTTTCAGGCCGTACACTGCCGCACGCGCTAATGATGTTGATCCCTGAAGCGTGGCAAGAAAACAAAAACATGGATCCAAAGCGTCGCGCGTTCTACCAATACCACGCGAACATCATGGAACCATGGGATGGCCCGGCTTCGGTTTGTTTCACCGATGGTGTTCAAGTTGGCGCAACGCTTGACCGTAACGGTTTACGCCCTTCACGCTACACAGTGACCAAAGATGACTTCTTGGTAATGGCATCAGAGTCTGGCGTTGTAGAAATCGCACCTGAGAACGTCGAGTTCCGTGGTCGTCTACAACCAGGTCGTATCTTCGTCGCTGACCTAGAACAAGGTCGTATCATCTCTGATGAAGAAGTGAAAGACAGCATCGCGACGGCGCAACCATACGAAAAATGGGTGGAAGAAAACCTACTCAGTCTGAACAAACTGCCTGCCGCAGACAGCGTACACAGCCAGCCAAACCCTGAGCGTGTTCTTCACCGCCAACAAGCGTTTGGTATCACGTCTGAAGAAGTGAACGAGATCATCGTCCCGATGGCCAACGACGGCAAAGAGCCGCTAACGGCAATGGGTGCAGACTGGCCACTGGCTGTGCTTTCACACCAATCTCAGCATCTTTCCAACTACTTTAAACAGCTGTTTGCTCAGGTAACCAACCCACCAATCGACCCGATTCGTGAGCGCATGGTTATGTCACTGAACACTTACATTGGTAAGGATCAGAACCTGCTAGCAGAGTCACCTATTCACTGTCGTAAGGTCGAACTGGAATCACCAGTTATCTCGAACTCTGAACTAGAGAAACTGCGTGCGATTGATAACGAACACCTACAAGCGAAAACGCTTGATATCGTATTCCAAGCCAGCGAAGACGAAGGCAAACTAGAGCGCGCTCTAAAACGCATTTGCCAATACGCAGAAGACGCAGTGGTTGACGGTTACTCAATCATCGTCCTCACCGACCGTGCGGTTAACTCAAACCACGCTGCGATTCCAGCAATGCTAGCGGTTGGCGCAGTTCACCACCACTTGATCCGCAAAGGCTTACGTGCGAAATGTGGCATCGTGGTTGAAACCGGTGACGCGCGTGAAACACACCACTTTGCAACGCTTGTAGGCTATGGCGCGAACGCGGTTAACCCGTACATGGTTATCGAAACCATCATCGATCTACAGCGTAAGAAGAAACTAGATTCAGATGCGGATCCGCGCGATCTGTTCAACAACTACCGTAAAGCCGTCAACGGTGGCCTGTTGAAGATCTTCTCTAAGATGGGTATCTCGACACTTCAGTCTTACCACGGTGCACAAATCTTTGAAGCATTGGGGATCAGCAAATCAGTCGTTGAGAAATACTTCACCGGTACGGTTTCGCGTATCCAAGGTCTGACGCTAGACGATATCGCCAAAGAAGTGCTTATCCGTCACCGTGTGGGTTATCCGACACGTGAAATCCCAGTTCAGATTCTGGATGTGGGCGGTGTTTACCAATGGAAACAACGTGGTGAACGTCACCTGTTCAACCCAGAAACGATTTCTCTGCTACAACAGTCAACGCGTAACAAAGATTACTCTCAGTTTAAGCAATACGCTGAAGCAGTAGATAAGCAAGGTGACAAAGCGGTCACACTACGCAGCCAGCTTGAATTTGTGAAAAATCCAGCAGGCAGCGTTCCGCTATCTGAAGTTGAGCCAGTCGAGAGCATCGTTAAACGTTTTGCAACGGGTGCAATGTCATTTGGTTCTATTTCCCACGAAGCACACTCTACCCTAGCCGTCGCGATGAACCGCTTAGGCGCAAAATCAAACTCAGGTGAAGGTGGCGAAGACCCAACTCGTTTCGAACGTAAAGAGAACGGCGATTGGGAACGCTCAGCGATTAAACAGGTGGCCTCAGGTCGTTTCGGCGTAACCTCATACTACCTAACCAACGCAGACGAGCTACAGATCAAGATGGCTCAAGGCGCGAAGCCGGGCGAAGGCGGTCAGCTACCGGGTGATAAAGTCGATGACTGGATCGGCGCAACGCGTCACTCGACTCCGGGCGTCGGACTTATTTCTCCACCGCCGCACCACGATATCTACTCAATCGAAGATTTGGCGCAGCTGATCTACGATTTGAAGAACGCTAACCGCGCAGGCCGCGTTAACGTGAAACTGGTATCGGAAGCGGGTGTCGGTACTATCGCATCGGGTGTTGCGAAAGCAAAAGCAGATGTGGTGCTTATCGCCGGTTTTGACGGTGGTACTGGTGCATCGCCAATGTCTTCAATCCGCCACACTGGTCTTCCGTGGGAGCTGGGTCTGGCAGAAACTCACCAAACGCTCCTGAAGAACGGTCTACGTAACCGTATCGTGGTTCAAGCAGATGGTCAGATGAAGACGCCGCGCGACTTAGCCGTTGCAACGCTACTCGGTGCTGAAGAATGGGGCGTCGCAACCGCAGCCTTAGTGGTTGAAGGTTGTATCATGATGCGTAAGTGTCATAAGAACACCTGTCCTGTTGGTATCGCAACACAGAACAAGACACTACGTGAGCGTTTTGACGGCCGCGTAGAAGATGTCGTGACTTTCTTCCAATACATGGCGGAAGGCCTGCGTGAAATCATGGCTGAGCTAGGTTTCCGCACTATCGACGAAATGGTTGGCCAAGGTCAGAAACTGAAAGTTCGCCAAAACATCGGCCACTGGAAGTACAAGAACCTCGACCTGACACCTGTTCTACACGTTGAGCAAGCTCGCGAGCTAGACGGTGTGTACAACCAGACTCAACAAAACCACAACCTAGAACAAGTGCTAGACCGTCAGTTGATTCAAGCAGCGATCCCTGCTCTTGAGAAAGGTGAAGCGGTGAATGCAGCGTTCCCAATCATCAACACTGACCGTTCAGCGGGCACTATGCTATCGAACGAAATTTCGAAAGTGTACAAAGACCAAGGTCTACCACAGCCTATGAACGTCAAGTTCACCGGTTCTGCTGGTCAGTCTTTCGGTGCTTTCCTAGCGAAAGGCGTGAAGTTTGAAGTAGAAGGCGACGCGAACGACTACTGGGGTAAAGGTCTGTCAGGCGGTACTTTGGTACTGTACCCAGACTCGAACTCAAGCATCATCGCAGAAGACAACATCGTGGTTGGTAACGTGTGTTTCTACGGCGCGACCTCAGGTGAGTCTTACATTCGTGGTATGGCGGGTGAACGTTTCTGTGTTCGTAACTCAGGTGCGAAAGTCGTGGTTGAAGGTATCGGCGACCACGGTTGTGAATACATGACTGGCGGTGTGGCGGTGATCCTAGGTTCAACCGGCCGCAACTTTGCTGCAGGTATGAGTGGCGGTGTCGCATACGTTTGGGATAAGTCGGGTGACTTTGAATCCAAACTGAATGACGAACTGGTCGACCTAGACCCAATCGAACAGGAAGACAAAGATCTACTACTTGATATGCTAACTAAGCATGTCGAATTCACAGGAAGTGAAGTTGCTCAATCGTTCCTTGATAACTTTGAAGAGAGCTTGCAAAGCTTGGTGAAAGTCATGCCACGTGATTACAAAGCTGTCCTTCAAAAACGCAAGGCAGAAGCAGCGCAACAACAAGAAGCGGAGGCAGTGTAATGGGTAAGCCTACTGGATTTTTAGAGCACGGTCGTGAGTTACCACAAAAGATCGACCCGGCTGAACGTATCAAGAACAACAAAGAGTTCGTTCTTAACGAAGAGTTTGGTAACAAGATCAATACACAGGCCTCACGTTGTATGGATTGTGGCGTGCCGTTTTGTCATAACGGCTGTCCAATCGGCAACATCATTCCAGAATTCAACGATGCGGTTTACCGCGACAGCTGGGAAGAAGCTTGGAACATTCTAAGTACCACCAACAACTTCCCAGAGTTTACGGGTCGCGTGTGCCCTGCTCCGTGTGAAAGCGCGTGTGTTTTGGGTATCAACCAAGACCCAATCACGATCTGTAATATCGAGAAAACCATCGTTGAAACCGCTTACCGTGAAGGTTATGCGAAGCCGAAAACGCCACGTTCTCGTACGGGAAAAACCGTCGCGATTATCGGCAGTGGCCCTGCTGGCCTAGCGGCGGCAGAGCAGCTAAACAGCGCGGGTCACCACGTGACAGTATTTGAGCGTGATGAAAAAGTCGGTGGTCTGCTGCGTTTTGGTATTCCAGACTTCAAATTGAGCATGGAAGTAATCGACCGCAAGATTAACCTAATGGCAGAAGCGGGTGTTGAGTTTAAAGTCAACCAGCACATCGGTGTTGACGTGAATGCGCAACAACTGCGTCAAGAGTTCGATGTCGTGCTACTGACTGGTGGTTCAACCGTACCTCGCGATCTACCAGTCCCAGGTCGTGAACTGAACGGCGTTTACTTTGCGATGCAGTTCCTGGCACAAAACAACCGCCGCGCCAACAACATGGACCTGAAAGGTGAAGAGATTCACGCTGCGGGTAAACATGTTGTGGTTATCGGTGGTGGTGATACCGGTTCTGACTGTGTGGGTACATCAAATCGTCACGGCGCGGCGAGTGTTACGCAAGTTGAGATCATGCCGATCCCACCAGAGCAACGCCCTGCCAATATGCCTTGGCCACAATACCCGATGATCCTTCGCACTTCGACGTCTCATGAAGAAGGTGTTGATCGTCATTGGAATATCCTGACTAAAGAGTTTATCGGTAACGATAAAGGCGAAGTAACGGGTCTGCGTATTGCGGATATCGTATGGGAAGAAGCAAAACCGGGTGAGCGTCCTAACTTCAAAGAAGTAGAAGGCAGCGAGCGCGTTATCCCATGTGACATGGCTTTCCTAGCGATGGGCTTCCTACACCCAGAGCCAACTGGCGTACTTGCTCAATTGGATATTGCCTTGGATGAGCGCGGCAACGTGGCAACTCAAGACTTCCAAACTAACCAAGCAGGTGTATTTGCCGCAGGTGATATGCGCACCGGTCAATCTTTGGTTGTGCGTTGTATCAATGAAGGTCGTGAGTGCGCGCGCTCGATCGATGAGTACCTAATGGGTAACACTAACCTGGAAGCTAAAGCAGATTCGCTTATGCTATCAGCTTAATACCCGTATCACCCGGAATCACACAACCCCGTATGATTCTGGGTGATGTTATATAAATAATCATTCCTTCCAAACTTTTTCATTTGGCCAGCACAATACGCTGGCCTTTTTTGTTTATCTGGTGATGAAAGTTTTCAAAACTGTAACAACAAAAAACCTATCCATATGATTTAAAACATTTTTAACAGAGCATTAGTTGGTAAACTCTATATTAACGCGATGATTCACCAAAAACTTGACCTTTTTCACAATAAGCTATACGTTGTGAAATCGATGAAAATGATTTCGTCTAATCTAACAAAACTATAACAACGTATTTTTTGCATCTTTAAGCAGAATGTAACGATTAAGAAGCATAGTTAGTCATACATACCAACCCTTTTGATGTTGGTAGTACTGTCTGGAAGACAGCGAAGCAAAGGGAGAATTGCAATGGCTCTTTATAATCCAAGCCTTGAGAAAGATAACTGTGGATTTGGTTTGATTGCTCACATGGAAGGTGAACCAAGCCATAAACTGGTCCGTACAGCAATCTCAGCACTCGATCGAATGACCCACCGTGGCGGTATCGCAGCGGACGGTAAAACCGGTGATGGCTGTGGTCTGTTACTACAAAAGCCCGACTCATATTTACGCCTTATCGCGGAAGAAAACGGTTTCAACCTAGGTAAACAATACGCCGTAGGTATGATTTTCTTCAGCCCAAATCCAGTCAAGGCGCAATCATCAAAAGACATTATCAACAAAGAGTTAGCTAAAGAAACTCTGACCGTTGCAGGTTGGCGAGATGTCCCAACCAATGCCGATGTTTTAGGTCCTATCGCTCTAAATTCCTTACCAAACATCCAACAAGTTTTTATTTCTGCTCCTGCAGGATGGCGTGAGCGTGATATTGAACGCCGTTTGTACATCGCACGTCGACGCATTGAAAAACAAATCACAGAAGATAAAGATTTCTACATTTGTAGCCTTTCAACTCAGGTTCTTGTCTATAAAGGCCTGTGTATGCCAGCCGACTTACCGCGCTTCTATCTTGATTTGGCTGACTTACGCATGGAATCAGCTATCTGCTTGTTCCACCAGCGTTTTTCAACCAACACTCAGCCTCGTTGGCCATTGGCGCAACCGTTCCGTTATTTGGCGCACAACGGTGAAATCAATACCATCGAAGGTAACCGCCAATGGGCGCGAGCTAGAGCTTATAAGTTTTCATCTCCGCTGTTACCAGACTTACAAACAGCCGCTCCATTTGTGAACGAAACCGGCTCGGACTCGTCGAGCTTAGATAACATGCTCGATCTGTTCTTGGCTGGGGGTATGGACGTATTCCGAGCGATGCGTATGCTGGTTCCGCCTGCTTGGCAAAATCACCCAGATATGGACCCCGACTTGCGAGCGTTTTACGATTTCAACTCAAAACACATGGAGCCTTGGGATGGGCCTGCCGGTATTGTTTTATCAGACGGTCGCTACGCTGCGTGTAACCTAGATAGGAATGGTCTTCGCCCTGCTCGCTATGTCATAACAAAAGACAAGCTGATCACACTCGCGTCCGAAGTAGGCATTTGGGATTACGCCCCAGATGAAGTAGCAGAAAAAGGCCGAGTGGGACCGGGTGAACTTCTCGTGATTGATACCCGACGTGGCAAACTCTGGCAATCAAGTGAAATTGACAATGATCTTAAAGGTCGACATCCATACCGAGAGTGGATGGAGAATAATGTTCACAAGCTAACGCCATTTAGAGACCTACCTGACGAGCAAGTGGGTGAACGAAGCTTTGATACCGATCTGCTCAATACCTACCAAAAGCAGTTTGCGATGACGAACGAAGAGGTCGATCAGGTATTGCGCGTTCTTGGTGATATGGGACAAGAAGCGGTCGGCTCAATGGGTGACGATACCCCAATGGCAGTCCTGTCTTCTAAAGAGCGTTTAGTGACAGACTATTTCCGTCAGAAATTCGCTCAGGTCACGAACCCGCCTATCGATCCTTTGCGTGAAATGCATGTGATGTCACTTGCGACAAGTATCGGCCAGGAAATGAACGTATTTTGCGAAACCGACGGTCACGCACATCGAGTGACGTTCGATTCACCCGTTCTTCTATATTCAGACATGCAACAACTGCTGGAACTGGCTGATGAACACTATCGTAATACGATTCTCGACATCAATTATGATCCAAATGAGAAAGACCTCAAACAAGCCATTGACGACTTATGTGATCTGGCGACTCAGGTTGTCCGTGAAGGAACCGTCTTAGTTGTACTGTCAGACCGCGCTCTCGTGAAAGGTAAATTGCCTATTCCTGCTGCGATGGCAGTCGGTGCGGTTCAAACTCGCTTAGCTGAAGAAAACTTACGATGCGATGCAAACATCATCGTTGAAACCGCAACCGCGCGCGATCCTCACCAATTTGCTGTACTTCTAGGCTTTGGTGCAACCGCTGTCTATCCATATCTTGCCTATGAAGCACTCAGTAAGCTCATTGACGATGGGGCTTTGGGTAAGAGTTACCGCGATGTAATGCAGAACTACCAATACGGTATCAACAAAGGTCTGTATAAAATCATGTCCAAAATGGGCATCTCTACCGTTGCTTCATACCGATGCTCTCAACTCTTTGAAGCGGTGGGACTGAGTCAAGAAGTCGTTGACCTCTGCTTTACAGGTGTCACCACTCGTATTCAAGGTGCAGGCTTTGAAGACTTCCAACAAGATCTGTACAACTTATCTCGCAAAGCGTGGGCGAAACGCAAAGCGATTGAACATGGTGGCTTACTCAAATATGTTCACGGCGGTGAGTACCACGCCTATAACCCAGATGTGGTAGGCACATTACAAACGGCGGTGAAATCAGGCGACATCTCTGACTATAAACATTTCGCTGAACAAGTTAACCAGCGCCCTATCGCAATGCTGCGCGATATGATGGCACTCAAAAAGTCAGACAATCCACTGCCTTTAGAAAAGATCGAACCTACTACGGAATTATTCAAACGCTTTGACTCGGCAGCCATGTCGATTGGTGCGTTAAGCCCTGAAGCTCACGAAGCCTTGGCGATGGCGATGAACCGTTTAGGTGGTTACTCTAACTCTGGTGAAGGTGGCGAAGATCCACGCCGTTTCGGTACTGAGCGCAACTCACGTATTAAGCAGATCGCTTCTGGCCGTTTTGGGGTGACGCCTCACTACTTGACTAACGCCGACGTGTTACAGATTAAAGTCGCTCAAGGTGCAAAACCGGGCGAAGGTGGTCAGCTGCCTGGCCATAAAGTCACTGCCGAGATCGCGAAGCTACGCTATTCAGTGCAAGGTGTGACATTAATTTCACCTCCGCCGCACCACGACATTTATTCTATCGAAGACTTGGCTCAGCTGATTTTCGATTTGAAGCAAGTTAACCCTGATGCTCTAGTCTCTGTGAAATTGGTATCTGAACCAGGCGTCGGTACGATAGCGACTGGTGTTGCTAAAGCATACGCCGATCTTATCACTATCTCAGGTTACGATGGTGGTACAGCCGCAAGCCCGCTGACCTCGGTTAAATACGCAGGCTGTCCGTGGGAACTTGGTTTAGCAGAAACCCAGCAAGCTCTGGTTGCCAACGGGCTAAGGCATAAAATCCGCCTTCAGGTTGATGGTGGATTAAAAACTGGCCTAGACGTAGTAAAAGGCGCGATTCTGGGCGCAGAAAGTTTCGGTTTTGGTACTGCTCCAATGGTAGCGATGGGATGTAAATTCCTGCGAATTTGCCACCTGAACAACTGTGCAACGGGTGTTGCAACACAAGATGAAACGTTGCGTAAAGAGTTCTTTAAAGGCTTGCCTGAAATGGTGATTAACTACTTTACGGGTATTGCGGAAGAAGTTCGCGAATTACTGGCGGAGCTAGGGGTAGAAAAACTCACCGACTTAATTGGCCGAACCGACCTGCTTGAAACTGTAAACGGCATGACGGCGAAGCAATCTAAGCTCGACTTATCTAATATTCTCGAAGCACCTGTTTCGCCAGAAGGTCACCCTCTATTCTGGACAGAGCCAAACCATCCGTTTGATAAAGCGGAACTCAATCATAAAATCGTTGAAGATGCCTTAGCGTCAGTTGAAGCGCGTCAGTCAGCAAGTTTCTTCTACAAAGTCATCAACACTGACCGTTCTGTTGGTGCACGCCTTTCAGGTGAAATTGCCAAACGTTACGGCAACCAAGGTATGGCTGCATCGCCCATTAAAATCCACCTTGACGGTACTGCTGGTCAGTCATTCGGTGTATGGAACGCGGGTGGCGTAGAGCTTTACCTGACTGGCGATGCGAATGACTACGTTGGTAAAGGCATGGCTGGCGGTAAGATAGTTATCAAGCCTCACCTCGGTACTGCGTTCAAATGTAATGAAGCCACCATTATTGGTAACACCTGCTTGTACGGTGCGACCGGCGGCAAACTGTTTGCTGCAGGCACGGCAGGTGAACGATTTGGCGTGCGTAACTCTGGCACTATCACCGTGATCGAAGGTGCGGGTGACAATGCATGCGAATACATGACAGGCGGAATCGTCGCCATTCTTGGTGCCACAGGCGTTAACTTTGGTGCTGGTATGACTGGCGGTTTTGCTTATGTATTGGACCAAAATGAAGACTTCCAAGGTCGCACAAACAATGAATCCGTAGAAGCCATTTCACTGTCTGACCTATATATACATCAAGAACATTTGCGTGGACTAATTGCAGAGCACCTTGACGAAACAGGCTCTTCACACGCAGAAAAAATACTCGCGAACTTTGATGAATGGATTCCAAAGTTCTATCTGGTGAAACCGAAAGCAGCGGATCTCAATACGCTATTAGGTCATCAAAGTCGTAGCGCAGCAGAACTACGCGTTCAAGCACAGTAATCATGGAGGATGTCTGAATCATGAGCCAGAACGTATACCAATTTATCGATGTACAGCGCGTAGATCCTGCGAAAAAGCCACTCAAAGTGCGCAAGATCGAATTCGTTGAAATCTACGAACCTTTTACCAAACAGCAAGCGACCGCTCAGGCGGATCGCTGCTTAGATTGTGGTAACCCTTACTGTGAGTGGAAATGTCCTGTTCACAACTACATTCCACAATGGCTGAAACTCGCCAACGAAGGGCGAATCATAGAAGCCGCTGAGCTTTCTCACCAAACCAATAGCCTGCCGGAAGTGTGTGGTCGCGTGTGTCCACAAGACCGGCTATGTGAAGGTTCCTGTACACTTAACGATGACTTTGGCGCGGTGACCATAGGCAACATCGAGAAATACATCACTGATAAAGCTTTTGAAATGGGCTGGAAGCCTGATATGTCAAAAGTGGAGTGGACGGATAAGAAAGTCGCGATCATCGGTGCGGGCCCCGCAGGTCTAGCAGCGGCGGATGTCTTGGTCCGCAACGGTGTAAAACCTGTCGTGTTCGACCGTTACCCAGAAATTGGCGGCTTACTGACTTTCGGAATCCCGTCTTTCAAACTGGAAAAAGGCGTAATGGAAAACCGACGCCGCGTATTCAGCGAAATGGGTGTCGAATTCCGTATGAACATTGAAGTCGGTAAAGATGTGCAGATGCAAGATCTTATCGATGAGTACGATGCCGTGTTCTTAGGTGTTGGTACATACAAATACATGCGTGCAGGCTTGCCGAACGAAGACGCGACTGGCGTGTACGACGCACTGCCTTTCCTAATCTCCAATACCTACAAAGTGATGGAACTGGAAGACGATCAACCATTCATCGACATGGCAGGTAAAAAAGTTGTGGTGCTTGGTGGTGGTGATACCGCGATGGACTGTGTACGTACGTCAGTACGCCAAGGCGCATCTAATGTCATCTGTGCTTACCGCCGAGACGAAGAAAACATGCCCGGCTCCCGACGTGAGGTGAAAAATGCCAAGGAAGAAGGCGTGAACTTTATGTTTAACCTTCAACCACTAGGCATTGAAGTCAACGCTTCTGGCCAAGTAACTGGGGTAAAAGTCGTGAAAACCGCACTTGGTGAGCCAGATGAAGCAGGTCGCCGACGTCCAGAGCCAGTACCGGGTAGTGAACACGTACTCGATGCTGACGTGGTGATCATGGCGTTTGGCTTCCAACCACACAAAATGGAGTGGTTAGAACCGTATGGCGTCGATTTGGACCAATGGGGACGCATCAAAGCGCCTGTTGAGCAAGAGTTCATGTATCAAACCAGCAACGCGAAAATCTTTGCTGGCGGTGATGCAGTTCGCGGCTCCGATTTGGTTGTCACCGCTATTGACGAAGGTCGCAAAGCTGCAGAAGGCATCATGGATTATCTTGACGTGTAAACCATCAAGATAACCAATACGTTACAAAGGCTGATGCGCATACATCAGCCTTTTTATTTGATCTCTTAACAGAGTTGCACTCTATAATAAGGCTAAACCAGAATAAGGACTACGTGATGAAACGACCCGCTCTCCTCGCTCTTTCATTGTTTGCACTCACCGCCTGTAGCCAAGGAGTATCAACTATGACCGACCGCACTATGACACCTTGTGGCGACAAACCAAACTGTGTCTCAACACAAGACAGCCGTGAACAATTTGCACTTGCCCCTTTCAGTCTGACTCACGATGCCAATATCGACAAAATAGAACTAGCAGCTCTGCAACTTCCTGGAGCGAAAACTGCAGTAAAGGACAACGGTTATTTACGCATTGAATGTACATCCAAAATCATGCGCTTTGTTGATGACTTAGAGCTGCGTATCCATGATGGGCAGCTTATCGTACGTTCAGAGTCCCGCGTCGGATACTCCGATTTTGGTGTCAACCGTAAGCGCACCGAGCAGCTTAGAGCACTATTGAGCGATCAAGATTTAATTGAGTAAACATAAAAAAACCGAAGCAAATGCTTCGGTTTTTAATACTTATCATTAGGGCGTGTTAGTCACGAAATACAACAAGTCGCTTTGGTGCGATCTTACCGTCATCGTTCATCTCTCCCACACCGATAAACAGCTTTTCTTCACCCATTGTCAAGCGAACAGGGCCTTCTGTTGGAGCACCAAACACCTGCACTGGCTGACCATGTTGAACCATGTTTGCCAAATCAGGGATCAGGTTCACTTCAGGAAGATCTTCAACCGCGCTATCCATCGGCATCAGAAGTGGGTCAAGCAATTCGCGCGGCGCTTTTTCTTCACGATGCGCTTGCTCTAACAACTCGTTCAGTTGCTCTAACGTGACCATTTTCTCATACGGATACTTAGCAACCGCAGTACGGCGCAGCATAGTCACGTGAGCACCACAACCCAGCATCTCACCTAAATCGTCGACGATTGTACGAATGTAAGTACCTTTTGAGCAGTGTACTTCCATTTCAACTTCATCGCCTTCAAAACGATGCAGTACGATTTCGTAAACGGTGATTTTGCGTGATTCACGCGGTACTTCAATACCTTGGCGAGCGTACTCATAAAGTGGCTTACCTTGGTATTTCAGCGCCGAGAACATCGACGGGATTTGATCCGATTCACCTCGGAACTTATCGATGCACGCCTCTAGCTTAGCAAGATCCACATCAATTGGACGTGTTTCTACCACTTCACCATCTGAATCTGACGTATTGGTGCGTTCGCCTAGCTTAGCGATCACTCGGTAGCGTTTATCTGAATCGAGCAAAAACTGCGAAAATTTGGTCGCTTCACCAAGACAGATTGGCAACATGCCAGTCGCCAACGGGTCAAGTGCACCGGTATGACCTGCTTTTTCAGCAAAGTAAATACGCTTTACTTTTTGCAGTGCGTCGTTAGATGAAATCCCGGTAGGTTTATCCAGAAGGATCACACCATCGATAGGACGACCTTTACGACGACGAGCCATTATTCCTCGTCCTCACGGCCAGAATCTTTCTGCTTCTGTTTATCAGTCTGCACAATTTCAGTCACAAGGTTAGACATACGCATACCTTCAACCAAAGTGTTGTCATAGTAGAAACGAATTTCTGGCGTCAGGCGTAGACGAATACGCTTACCTAGCATCATACGGATGTGTACTTCATGCTCGCGTAACGCTTCCAGACAAGACTCTGGCGTTTGCTCACCCACGCATAGGAAAGTCACAAATACTTTCGCGTAAGCAAGGTCACGAGAGACCTCAACATCAGAGATCGTTACCATACCAAGACGAGAATCACGCACTTCACGTTGCAGGATCATCGCCAATTCTTTTTGCAGCTGCTGTGCTACGCGCTGCGTGCGGCTAAATTCTTTTGACATATCTTTTCTCACAAATAGAAAGAATGGGGGGATGGTCAACCCAGCCCCCCATGGTGTATTCAACAACCAATTACCACTTAATCTTTATCAGACATCGTGAGTAATTTTAGTCAATTAGTCTAGAGTACGTTTGATTTCAACGATTTCGAATACTTCGATCTGGTCGCCTACGCGAACGTCGTTGTAGTTCTTAACGCCGATACCACACTCGTAACCATTTTTAACTTCTTGAACGTCATCTTTAAAGCGACGTAGTGACTCTAGTTCACCTTCGTAGATAACAACGTTGTCACGTAGAACGCGAATTGGGTTGTTACGCTTAATCAGACCTTCAGTAACCATACAACCTGCGATTGCACCCAGTTTCGGTGACTTAAACACGTCACGAACCTCAGCAAGACCAATGATCTCTTGCTTGAATTCTGGAGCAAGCATACCGCCCATCGCTTGTTTAACTTCGTCGATTAGCTGGTAGATGATTGAGTAGTAACGTAGATCAACACTTGCAGTTTCAATCGCACGACGAGCAGATGCATCAGCACGAACGTTAAAGCCAAGGATGATTGCGTTTGAAGCTTCAGCAAGTACTGCATCAGTCTCTGTGATACCACCAACACCAGAACCAACGATGTTAACTTTAACTTCGTCAGTAGATAGTTTCAGTAGTGAGTCAGAGATTGCTTCCACAGAACCCTGTACGTCAGCTTTCAGTACTACGTTTAGTTCAGCAACTTCACCAGCAGCCATGTTAGAGAACATGTTCTCTAGCTTAGATTTCTGCTGACGAGCTAGTTTAACTTCACGGAACTTACCTGCACGGTAGTTTGCAACTTCACGCGCTTTACGCTCGTCACGTACAACTGTCGCTTCGTCACCTGAAGAAGGCACACCAGAAAGACCTAGGATCTCTACTGGGATAGATGGACCTGCTTCAGTGATCTCTTGACCTAGTTCATCGCGCATTGCACGAACACGGCCGTACTCTTGACCACAAAGTACGATGTCACCCTTGCGTAGTGTACCTGATTGAACAAGTACTGTAGCAACTGGACCGCGACCTTTATCAAGACGAGATTCAACAACCACACCAGACGCCATACCATCAGCAACAGCAGTCAGCTCTAGAACTTCTGATTGAAGCAAAATAGCTTCTAGAAGACCATCGATGTTAGTACCCTGTTTCGCAGAGATGTGAACAAACATGTTCTCACCGCCCCACTCCTCAGGAATAACGTCGTATTGAGCTAGCTCGTTCTTAACGTTGTCTGGGTTCGCATCTTCTTTATCGATCTTGTTCACAGCAACAATCAGAGGTACGCCTGCCGCTTTCGCGTGCTGGATAGCTTCGATTGTTTGTGGCATCACGCCATCGTCTGCCGCTACAACAAGTACAACGATATCTGTTGCCTGAGCACCACGAGCACGCATTGCAGTAAACGCCGCGTGTCCTGGAGTATCAAGGAACGTGATCATGCCATTGTCAGTTTCAACGTGGTAAGCACCGATGTGCTGTGTAATACCACCCGCTTCGCCAGATGCAACGTGTGTACGACGAATGTAGTCAAGCGTCGATGTTTTACCGTGGTCAACGTGCCCCATGATGGTAACAACTGGTGCACGTGGCATTGCTTCTGCGTCGCTATCACGGTCGCTTAGTACCGCTTCTTCTAGCTCGTTCTCTTTACGAATAATTACCTTGTGACCCATTTCTTCAGCAATCAATTGTGCCGTTTCTTGGTCAATCACTTGGTTGATAGTCGCCATAGCGCCCATCTTCATCATCGCTTTGATAACTTCTGTTGCTTTAACAGACATCTTGTTTGCAAGCTCAGAAACCACAATGGTTTCACCGATTACAACATCAGCTTTTGCTACTGCAGCAGTCTTGTCGAATGCTTGTTGCATTGAAGATGGCTTCGCTAGCTTACCTTTACGAGCTCTGCCAGGACGTGAGTTACGGCCACCCTGGTTTTGCTCATTGCTTTTAGAAGAAGCTGCTTTCTTCTTCTTACGGCGACCACCTTCTTCACGACGATCTGCTTCATCTTCGGCTTCACGTGCATATTGTGAAGTCGTTACATGGTAATCTGTATCTTCCATATCACCCTTTTTCTCTTCTGCAGCAGACCAACGCTCTTTATTCTTCTCAGCCAATTCGCGCGCTTCTTCAAGCTTGCGCTGACTTTCCTCTTCAGCTTTACGTTTAGCTTCTTCTTCCTGACGACGTTTAAGCTCGTCGGCCTCTTTTCGCGCTGCTTCTTGCTTTGATTTTTCTTCAGCTTCACGTTTTGCTTTTTCCGCATCACGTGTAACTTTCTCGTCCACGTTACGCTTAGCTTTTTCTTCTGCTTCGCGTTTCGCTTTTTCTTCAGCTTCGCGTTTCACTGCTTCTTCAGCTTCACGTTTTGCTGCTTCTTCAGCTTCACGTTTTGCCACTTCTTCAGCTTCACGTTTTGCCGCGTCTTCAGCTTCACGTTTTGCCGCGTCTTCAGCTTCACGTTTTGCTTCGTCTTCGATTGCACTGCGCTTCACGTAGGTACGTTTCTTGCGCACTTCAACCTGAACATTCTTACTCTTGCCGCCACCAGCATTTACACTAAGTGTACTACGAGTCTTACGTTGCAGAGTCAAGCGAGTAGGCTCGGCGTCACCTGAGTTATCGCCGTGCTCTTTCTTAAGATGTGTCAGAAGTTGCTGTTTTTCATCTTCTGAAATCTGATCATTACTCGCTTTTTTCATACCAGCATCAGCAAGTTGTTCAACTAAGCGGTCCACTGGTGTACCAATTTCTTCACTTAATGCTTTTACAGTCATTTGTGTCATGCCGCTTCCTCCTTGCTGAAAAATTATGCGTCTTCGCCGAACCAACAAATGTTGCGAGCAGCCATGATAAGCTCACCAGCGCGCTCTTCGGTTAGACCTTCAATACCTTCTAAATCATCAATACCTTGGTCAGCTAAGTCTTCTAGTGTTGCTACACCTTTTGCTGCCAATTTGTATGCCATTTCACGCTCTAGACCTTCTAAAGAAAGCAGGTCTTCAGCTGGCTCTGCACCTTCGAATGACTCTTCTTTAGCAAGAGCGATCGTGGTTAGAGCTTCTTTCGCACGGCTACGTAGCTCTTCGATTAAGTCTTCATTCAGACCATCTACTTCTAGTAATTCGTTAACCGGAACGTAGGCAACTTCTTCAAGAGTAGAGAAACCTTCTTCAACTAGAAGTTGAGCAAAGTCTTCCTCAATATCTAGGTACTTCATGAAGTTTTCGATAGAAGCCTGAGATTCTTCAGCGTGTTTCTTTTGCAGATCCGCCACAGTCATTACGTTCAGTTCCCAACCTGTTAGTTGTGAAGCAAGACGTACGTTTTGACCGTTACGACCAATCGCTTGTGCTAGGTTGTCAGCTTCTACTGCGATGTCCATTGCATGAGCGTCTTCATCAACGATGATAGAAGCAACATCTGCAGGAGCCATTGCATTAATTACGAATTGTGCTGGGTTATCGTCCCACAGAACAATATCGATACGCTCGCCACCAAGCTCACCAGATACAGCTTGTACACGTGCACCACGCATACCCACACACGCACCTACAGGGTCGATACGTTTGTCGTTAGTCTTAACTGCAATTTTAGCGCGTGAACCAGGATCGCGTGCAGCACCTTTCAGCTCGATGATCTCTTCAGCGATTTCTGGCACTTCAACACGGAATAGTTCAGCCAACATTTCTGGTTTAGAACGAGTAATGAATAGCTGGAAGCCACGAGCTTCTGGAGCAACGCGGTATAGAAGACCACGTACACGGTCGCCCGGACGGAAGTTTTCGCGTGGAAGTTGGTCATCACGTAGGATTACCGCTTCTGCGTTGTTACCTAGGTCTAGCACCACTGTGTCACGGTTAACTTTCTTAACCACACCAGTAACTAGCTCACCTTCGTTGTCGATGAACTGTTCTACGATTTGTGCACGCTCTGCTTCACGTACTTTTTGTACGATCACTTGCTTTGCTGTTTGAGTCGTAATACGGTCAAACGTTACTGACTCGATTTGGTCTTCTACGTAATCGCCTAGCTCAACTGAATCATCTTCATATTGAGCCGCTTCTAGAGAAATCTCTTTTGTTGGGTGCTCAACGTCTTCTACAACCAACCAACGACGGTAAGTCTCAAATTCGCCAGTTTTGCGATCGATCTCTACACGTACATCGATTTCAATCTCGTACTTTTTCTTAGTAGATGTAGCTAGTGCGATTTCTAATGCTTCAAAGATTCGCTCACGAGGTACCGCTTTTTCGTTCGATACCGCTTCCGCTACCGCTAAAATTTCTTTACTCATTTTAAATAGCCTCTAAGACTCTGCTTAAAACTTAGGGATTAGGTTAGCTTTTGAAATGTTGCTTAGAGCAAACTCTTCTTGGTTACCTTCAACAGTAACTGTTACTGTTTCACCTTCAACAGAGTGGATCGTACCTTTCCACTTGCGACGGTTGCCAACAGCCATTTTCAAAACGATGCTTACCTCGTGACCAATAAATTGTTCATAGTGTGCTGCTTTGAAAAGTGGTCTTTCTAGGCCTGGAGAAGACACTTCTAGGTTGTAAGCCACAGTGATTGGATCTTCAACGTCCATAACAGCGCTAACCTGACGGCTAACCTCTGCACAGTCATCGACTGTGATGCCATTCTCATGGTCAATATAGATACGTAGCGTTGAATGCTCGCCTGCGCGAATAAATTCTAATCCAACTAACTCATAACCTGATGCCGCTACCGGAGCTTCAAGCATTTCAGTAAGTTGTCTTTCTAAACCAGTCATTTAAACCACCCCAGAAACAAAAAAAGGGCTCAGAGCCCAATTTAAATTCCAAGCATTATCCAAATTCCTCCGTAAGGAAATTTAGATAACAAAAAACCCCGATAGTCGGGGTTTTTTGTTGCTGGACCCTGATGTGTTAAGTAATCCTACTTAACTCACAGTATAACACTGTGCAAACTTGCCCACATCTATTTTTCTAAAATAGAAAATAAGATTGGTTGCGGGGGCCGGATTTGAACCGACGACCTTCGGGTTATGAGCCCGACGAGCTACCAAGCTGCTCCACCCCGCGTCCGACTTGTCGAGCATTATACGCTCTACAAGGTGTTTTACAAGTTTGTAAATCAATGGTGCCGAGAGAGGGACTCGAACCCTCACACCTAAGGCACTAGCACCTCATGCTAGCGTGTCTACCAATTTCACCATCTCGGCAGCTAAATCTTTAGCTTATTGAGGAATTTCACTGCTCTCTTGAGCTGGAACTTCACTCACGTTATCAGCTTGTTCGATAACTTGACCTTGAGTCGGGTCTACCCACTGAGATTCAGTTTTATGAGTTGACATGTTACCAAGTACTAAGCTGAGAACGAAAAATACTGTTGCAAAAACTGCAGTCATTCGGGTTAGGAAATTACCTGAGCCGCTTGCGCCAAACACTGTGTTTGATGCGCCTGCACCGAATGAGGCTCCCATATCTGCGCCTTTACCTTGTTGAATCAACACTAGGCCGACTACACCAACCGCTGCCAACAGGTAAATCACAAGTAGAACTGTAAACATTCTTTCCACCTATGTTCCAAATTGTTGAGCCAGCGCCGCTCGAAATTGCATTTCAGAACAAGGCTAGCGACCTCCTTTTCGAAGGCCGAGCAATACTAGCGAAACGATTTGGCGCTGACAAGCGATAATTTACAAAAAAGCATTCCAGCCATGTTAAACGGTCAAAAAAAGGACAAAAGTCAATATTATCCTGCAGAAGTCCGCGAACTCTAAGAACTTAGTAGCAGTAAGTGCCTATAAATTAACGCATACATGCTCGAACAGTATTAAGAGGCGCTTTCTTTATAAATGAGAAAACTCCGAGCAATACTCAATCATCCCACTTTGACCTTCGAACTCTCCTGAGCGAAGTTCTTTCACCTGAAAGACACCTTCTGGCACATCCCACTGGCAACGCATACCGTGCTGTTCACTCGCCTCGAACCCTAAACGTCCATAATAAGCCGGATCACCTAACACGACACACGCCGGATATCCCAACTCAAGCAGCGATGCAAATGCCTCTTCGATCAGTCTTTTAGCAATACCTTGTCGGCGATATTCTTGTTTTACCGCTAACGGTGCTAATCCTTGCCAGTTGTAATCCTCACCATTGATTGTGACAGGGCTAAACAAAACGTAGCCGACTACGTCTCCTTCATCACTCGATGCGACTAACGATAATGTGCGATGACCATTTTCTCTTAGTTTCATAACCAGATTGGCTTCTGCGTCTGTTTCAAATGCAGACTTGAGCAATTGATCAACGGCAAGAATATCAGCCGGGGCTTCAGTTCGAATAAGCATGTACTACCTCACTTTGTGTTAAAGGCGATTGTAAGCCCTTATACACAAATTCGGCTAGTTGATTTAATAAAGTTTGCAACGGTTTTGGCAAAGAATCTAAATCGATGCTGTCCATTAAGTTCTTAACTTCCAGTCCCAGTTCCGTATCTCCCTCAATAGTCAGTCTACGCTGAAAAAAAAGCGTATCGGGATCTTCTTTTCGTCCTGCTATCAATACAAGGTCATTGAGATTGCCACTAAACGCGACATCTTCTTGAACTGGTGTGTCCGCGACTATCAATCTTTTATCTTCGTAACTGATACACCAACTTAGCTCGATATCCGATACTGACACTTTTAACCATTTCCCTTCGAGAAATTCAAAATCTCCCTCTTCAAGAGCCTCTTTAAATGCCAATTTCAGCCCTTCTAACAAGGCTTTATTTTGAACAGAATGTGGCAATAAGTGGACTGGAGATCGCAAAATTGAAGCGGCATTTTGAACTAGTTGAGTACGAATCTTGTTAATCACGCAAATTATCCGTTATTTTGTTAATTACATAACTCATCATGTTAGTGGATGTGAACTCTTGGATACCTGTTATTTATCAAAGAATCCGCATTCCGTAACTAAGCCTTTAATATCTCATTGATGAGCGTTATATTATTTTGATTAGTACCTTAATCAAAATTATCACTCTTTTTCTTTTAGGGAATTGGTAACACCTTGATGCTACTGCCTCAACTTCAGCACTGGTTTACAAAAATGACGGCCAATAGCCCGTTTTTTTTTGCTGTTCTTGACAGCCAACATTCCTATGCTTTGGCCAATGGACGTTATTGCCATATTTCTGGCCTTTCTCCTGAAAAACTCGTTGGTATGAACGACTCTCAGATCCTTGGTGAGCAATTCTACAACCACTTGAAGCCATACTATGACCGTGCTTTAAACGGCGAAGTCATCGAAGCAGAAATCACACTCGATAGCATTGATTTAGAAACCAGCATTCATTTCAGTTTATCCCCTTTAGAACAAGACGAAGATAAACAACACATTATTTTTCACGCCATCGATACCTCTGAGAAAAGTATTCTTACGCGTTCTTTGGAAGAGTCTGAAGGTAAGTTTTTAACTCTGACTAACTTACTTCCTGACGGGCTACTGTTGGTAGAGGATGACTGCATTATTTCTGCAAACCCTGCGGCTATCCGCCTACTTGGCTTTGACTCTATTCAGGAGCTTTTAGGTGAAAGCCTATCTAGGCTCTTTGTGGATGAAAAAACACAAACGGTTTTTTCAAAGTCCCTTAGCTCCTCTTTGGGTGAAGCACCGTTAATTTGCACTACAGGGCCACGTTGTGGGTTTGAAAGGCGAGTTCAACTCAATGCAGATAACACCACGTTATTTGGTCATAACTCTCAATTAGTCCTAATCCAAGATGCAGAAGCAGCACCAAAGCGACTTTCGGGCAAAGTCCATGACGATGCGAATATCGATCCCCTAACCGGGCTGTACAACCGAGCCGGATTTACTAAACGTTTAGAGCAGCTAATCAGAAATGAAATCCCTCTTATTCTCTTATATTTGGATATTGATAACTTTAAGAACATTAATGATTCATTAGGCCATCATATCGGTGATAAAGTCATCAAAGAAGTCGCTTCTCGTCTTAAACGTCTTCTACCGCCTCAGTCGGTTTTAGGGCATTTAGGAGGAGATGAGTTTGGTGTTATCCTTCCTGAACCAGAGAACAATCGAATGGCTGAGATGCTATCCGAACGTATTATTTCTCTGATCAACCAGCCATTCGATCTACATCATTTTAGCAAACGTCTCGCCTGCTCTATTGGTAGTGTCGCTTATCCTGGGGATGGTAACGATGCGAGGATATTGCTGCAAAACGCTGATACGGCAATGTACGAAGCAAAAGACCGTGGGCGAAATCGTCTGATTAAGTTCAATGATCAAATGAACAAAGAAGCTCGTATGCGTCTGTGGCTCGAAATCGAACTGCAAAAGGCGCTTCAGCAAAATGGTTTAGAAGTCTGGTATCAGCCTAAAGTCAATGCCCGCGATTTTAGTATCAACGGTGCAGAGGCCCTGATTCGTTGGAAGCACCCAGTAGAAGGCTACATTAGCCCTGGAGCCTTTATTCCTGTTGCTGAGCGTGCAGGCTTAATTGAGCACTTGGGCCGTGTGGTAATGCGGGAAGTTTTTAACACGGTTAAGCGTTGGAAACAGCAAGGCATTTTACCTGGGCGAGTGGCAATTAACCTGTCTCCAGAACAATTTGGCAATCCGAAGCTTATCGACTACATGGAAAAGCTGCTGAGAACCACAGAGTTAGACCCAAGTTGCATTACGTTTGAGTTAACAGAGAGCGCTGTTATGAGTGATAGCGCCCATACGCTTCAAATGCTCAACTCGATTAAAAAGCTGGGATTTGCTTTATCGATTGATGACTTCGGTACGGGGTACTCGTCACTCTCTTATCTTGCTCGTTTTCCTATCGATGAACTCAAAATTGACCGTGCTTTCATTAACGAACTCGAAACATTGCCTAAACAAGTCACGGTCATTGAAAATATTATCAATTTGGGGAAATCGTTAAATTTAACGGTCGTAGCAGAAGGGGTTGAAACGCAACAACAAGCAACGCTGCTTTCAAATCTAAACTGTAATTCCATTCAGGGATTCCATTTCTATCGCCCTCAACCTAAGCAAGAAGTCGAAGAACTCTTCGCGCAAAACCGTCGCCACAAAAACTAATCCTAAGTGAGTATTTCACTTAGAAAGTCACTCAAACCTGCCTTATATCAAGTTCGCCATTCATATATCTTCATAAAATGCTGAGCACTTTGAAGACATAGTCTGGTAGAAAGCCATGGAACTCCTATGCCCAGCAGGAAACTTGCCTGCCTTAAAAACCGCCGTTGATTGCGGTGCTGATGCGGTCTACATCGGATTTAAAGACGATACCAATGCACGCCATTTTGCCGGTTTAAATTTCACCGGTAAGAAGTTAGAAAAAGCGGTTCAATACACTCATGACCGCAAAAAGAAAATACATGTGGCCCTCAATACGTTCGCTCACCCAAACGGTTTTGATCGCTGGACTGACGCGGTAGATCGTGCGGCTGACAACGGTGTGGATGCTTTGATCGTCGCAGACATAGCTATACTCGATTACGCTGCACGCAAACATCCAAATTTAGAGCTTCACTTGTCGGTTCAAGCATCCGCTACCAACGTCCCTGCCATTGATTTCTACAAAAACAATTTCAACATTAAACGCGTCGTCCTGCCCCGCGTGCTTTCTATTCATCAGGTTAAGCAGTTATCTCGCAATATCACTGACGATGTTGAACTGGAAGTCTTTGCGTTCGGTAGTCTGTGTATTATGTCAGAGGGGCGTTGCTACCTCTCCTCTTATATGACCGGAGAGTCACCCAATACAGTGGGAGCCTGTTCACCCGCGAAATACGTACGCTGGCAGGAGACAAAACAAGGCTTAGAATCTCGCCTTAACGATATTCTCATCGACCGCTACAGTGCAGGTGAAAATGCCGGATACCCTACCTTGTGCAAAGGGCGCTTTGTTACTGAGCTGGATGGCGAAAAAAAACGCTACCATGCGCTAGAAGAGCCAACCAGCCTAAACACGCTGTCCATGCTGCCTGATCTTTTTGCAGCCAATATTGCATCGGTCAAAATTGAAGGACGTCAGCGCAGCCCTGCCTATGTCGAGCAAGTAACTCGTACTTGGCGAGCAGCCATTGATCGTTATCAGGCAGCTCCAGAGGCTTATCAAGTTGAGGCAGCTTGGGACGCAACATTAGCAAACGTATCAGAAGGCACCCAAACCACATTAGGTGCGTACCACCGCAAATGGCAGTAGAGGATAGCAATGGAAAACAACATGAAATACGCGCTGGGGCCACTTCTCTACTTTTGGCCAAAACAAGATGTAGAGGCGTTTTATCAACAAGCCATAAATAGTGCTTCGGATATCATCTACCTCGGAGAAAGCGTGTGTTCAAAGCGCCGAGAAATGAAACCGACACACTGGTTTGAGATAGCGAAAGAGCTCAGCGCTGCGGGTAAACAAGTAGTACTTTCAACTATGGCTTTGCTTGAAGCACCGAGCGAAGTCAACGTGATGAAAAAATACATCGATAACGGCGATTTTGCGATTGAAGCCAATGACGTCTCGGCAATTCAGCTGGCAGCAGCTAAAAATGTCCCGTTTGTCGTTGGGCCTGCAGTGAATGCTTACAATGCACACACTTTGAATTTATTTCTGAAACAAGGAATGATTCGCTGGTGTATGCCAGTCGAGCTGTCCAGAGATTGGCTGTCCAACGTACTGACACAATGTGATGTTCTCGGAATCAAAAACCAATTTGAGGTTGAAGTCTTTAGCCATGGATACCTTCCACTGGCCTATTCTGCGCGCTGTTTTACCGCTCGCGCAGAAAACAAAGCTAAAGACGACTGCGAGACTTGTTGTATCAAATACCCCACTGGAATTCAGGTAAGCAGTCAAGAGGGGCAAGAGGTGTTCAATCTGAACGGCATTCAGACTCAATCTGGTTACTGCTATAACCTAATCAATGACTTACCAAGCATGAAAGGTCTGGTTGATGTCGTTCGACTGAGCCCTTTAGGCGTTGAAACCTTCTCGGAATTAGATAAGTTTCGCGCAAACGAATCAGGCATGCATCCAGAACCCATCACCAGCCGCCAGTGCAACGGCTATTGGCATCAATTAGCAGGCTTAGAAGCTAAAAATATCTGAAGTCAAAAGTATCTGAACCCAAACAACAAAAAGGGCTCAATGAGCCCTTTTTGTCATACGATCTTGCTAAGCAACAGCATGACCTAAATATTGTGTTTGATAACGTCGAACATCTTTAAATAGCATGATGGCGACAACAACACTCAGAGCGATATTGGACAATGGATAGGCCAGCCAAATCCCCGTGACGCCATAAAGTTTCGGCATGATGTACAAAAACGGCAGTTGGATAAACATGTTGCCCATAGTAACAAACATTGCTTTGCTGCCGCGATTTATCGATTGATAGTAAGCAGCAGTCACAACCAAGAATCCATCCAACGCCAAAGCAAATAGATGTAATTGAATGCCTGTCACCGTATAACCAATAAGCTCATCACTTTCCGAGTTGAACACAGAGACAAATTGGTACGGAAAGAGATTCAACAATCCGATAAACACCAATCCAAGCAATATCGACGATGACATTGCCACTTTGAGCAACTTTTTAATATTTTGAACATTTTTCACGCCGTGGTTGTAACTCGCCAACGGTTGCATGCCGTTGGCTATCCCCTCCGCGGCGAGGTAATAAACTGTAACGATATAACCCAAAATAGCATAAGCACCGATCATCAGTTGATCGCCGTATTCGGCAAACAATCCGTTATGCAGCGCTACCATAACTGATCCATAGGCGTACATAAAAAAGCTCGAGACGCCGATGGTGAAAATCTTCGGAATCGCAGTAAAGCGAAATTCAAACTCTGTGACTTTCAAACGCAAATTGGCACTTGGAGAGAAGAAATACATAAGACCAAGCGCGGTCACCGTCATCTGAGCAATCGCCGTGGCAATCGCTGCGCCCGTCAACTCCCAATCCAACCAAGCGATAAACACATAGTCGAGTACGATATTGATCACTGCACCAACCATCATCAGCATGGTAGCTAACTTCGGGCTTTCATCGTTACGCAGCAGAAATGGCATCGCAATCGAGCCCAGTGTAAACACACATGCTCCGATCAAAATGTTGAGGTATTGCAAGCCTAAGTCAAATACGCGCCCTTCCGCGCCTTGCCACAGCAAGAAATTCTCAGCGAACAACCATAAAGTCACCGCGGCGATCGGCGTGATTAAAAGCAGCAGCATAAGACCCATCATCAACACCTGTTTCGCGCCAAGAGTGTCTTTTTCACCTTGGCGAATCGAAGTAAGCGCGCCAGTACCAACACCCACCAGCATACCAATGCCAAGGATCGTTCCGATCACTGGCCAAGCGACATTAATGCCAGCAAGCCCATCGGCACCGACATATCGCCCGATAAATATACCGTCAACGACTTGATATAAACCGTTAACCAGCATGGCGGCAACTGTCGGAATGGTATATCGCCAAAACTGCTTATAAATAGATGTTTTCATTTCTTTCACCAAAAGCTAGCTAAGTTTCTTTATTAAGCAATAAAAAACCACCGCAGATGACGGTGGTTTGATTGATAAAGAGAGAGTACCTAATTTGCAGATGCGTGCTTTTCGGCTTCTTTTACCTTAGCAATCCGCTCTTCTCGAACTTGATTGTAAATTCGAGTCAGCTCCAAAAACGAATAGCGATGCTCGACGTATTCATAGACGTTGAAAGAGATGGCCAATTTATACAGAGAAACAGCACTGGCGTAATCACCTTGGCTTTGGTAGCGCTTACCAAGATAGAAATAAGCTTCTGTTAGGCGTTGAGCCAACAAGGTATTGTCAGGTGTGGATTGAAGAATCACGTTAAACGCCTGCTCTTCAGACATTTCACCCAGAGTGATAGCCACTAATACCCAGCCCCACTCGTCTGTTCGGTCTTGATAACTAGCCAGTAACTCCTGTTTCGCTTGTTCTGGATCCAATTCTAATTTGATCAGGTACATCCACAATGCACGGAAAGGATCGGAAGGATCTTCATCATAGTGCTTTTGGATATCTTCCATCGCCAAATTAAGTCTATCACCGTAGTACAGAGCAACAGCACGGTTTCTTTCAGCATAAGAGTTCGCTGGATCCAATTCGAGTGTCGAACCAAAAGCATCGTAGGCAGCATCGAAGTCACCAACCTGAGTGAAATGCATACCTAGCAAGTTAAAAAGATGGGGTTGTAACGGATTAATCGCTAAAGATTGTTTGTAATCCAAACGAGCTAGATCACGCAGTCCTACACTGTCGTAATAACTGCCTCGCTCATAATACATCTTAGCTCGGACCTCATTTGAAAGATCTGGCCGCAGCAATAGCTGACTTAAACGTGCTATCTGCACTTCTTGCTGAACACTGGCTTGCAGAGGTACTGCCATAGGTGGATATAACCATTCTGCATTTTCATTTGCATTGGAAGCACAGCCAGCTGTCGTCAATAGAGCTACTAGACTAAGCGTCGAAGTTTTTAACCATTTCACAATTCGGTACTCCTGTTGCTAAGTTGATCTTAGCATCATCCGCATAAAAAAAGGGAGCGTAACGCCCCCTCTTTATAGCATGCTTTTTGCCCATTAGGCTACTCTGCGTTATTCCGCATCTGCTGCTGGTTTGTCGTCTGCTGCTTCTTCAGTCTTCTCAACTGCTTCTTTCATGCTTAGACGAACACGGCCTTGACGGTCGATTTCAAGCACTTTAACTTGAACTTCCTGACCTTCAGCTAGGTAGTCAGACACTTTCTCTACGCGCTTGTCAGCGATTTGAGAGATGTGAACCAGACCATCTTTACCAGGAAGAATAGTAACGAAAGCACCAAAGTCCGCTAGACGAGCCACTTTACCAGTGTAGATACGGCCTACTTCAACTTCAGCAGTGATCTCTTCGATACGGCGAATCGCTTCTTTCGCAGCAGCACCTTCTGTTGCAGCAATCTTGATTGTGCCGTCGTCTTCGATTTCGATAGTTGTACCTGTCTCTTCAGTTAGAGCACGGATAACTGCACCACCTTTACCGATAACGTCTTTGATCTTCTCAGCGCTGATCTTCATTGTGTGAATACGCGGAGCAAACTCAGAGATATCTTCACGAGCACCAGAGATAGCTTCATCCATTACAGATAGGATGTGCTTACGTGCACCTTGAGCTTGGTTAAGCGCAATTTGCATGATCTCTTTAGTGATACCTTCGATCTTGATGTCCATTTGAAGTGCAGTAATACCTGTGTTAGTACCTGCTACTTTAAAATCCATGTCACCAAGGTGGTCTTCGTCACCAAGGATGTCAGAAAGAACAACGAAATCATCGCCTTCTTTCACAAGACCCATCGCGATACCCGCAACAGAAGACTTGATTGGCACACCAGCATCCATAAGTGCTAGAGACGTACCACATACAGAAGCCATTGAAGATGAACCGTTAGATTCAGTGATTTCTGATACAACACGTACAGTGTATGGGAACTCTTCTGGAGATGGCATTACCGCTGCAATACCACGCTTCGCTAGTTTACCGTGGCCGATTTCACGACGCTTAGGAGAACCTACAAAGCCAGTCTCGCCCACACAGTATGGAGGGAAGTTGTAGTGTAGTAGGAAGTGATCTTTACGCTCACCTGTTAGCTCGTCGATGATTTGAGCATCACGTTGAGTACCTAGAGTTGCAGTCACAAGAGCCTGAGTTTCACCACGAGTGAATAGTGAAGAACCGTGAGTACGTGGAAGAACACCTGTACGTACGTCTAGCGCACGAACCATGTCTTTCTCACGACCGTCGATACGTGGGTTACCCGCGATGATGCGGCTACGTACAACGTTCTTCTCTAGAGAACCAAGCATCTTCTTGATTTCTTGCTCGTCTTGCTCTTCGTCTTCTGCAAGAATCGCAGCAACAACGTCAGACTTAATAGCACCTACTTGCTCGTAACGAGCCATCTTTTCAGTGATTTGGTACGCTTCTGTTAGGCGTGCTTCTGCTAGCTCAGCGATTTTCGCTTTAAGTTCCGCGTTTACTGCTGGTGCTTCCCATTCCCAAGCTGGAGTCGCAACTTCAGCTTTGAACTCGTTGATAGCAGAAATAACGACTTGCTGTTGATCGTGGCCGTATACAACCGCCGCTAGCATTTCTTCTTCTGTTAGGTTGTCAGCTTCAGATTCAACCATTAGAACCGCTGACTCTGTACCCGCAACCACTAGGTCAAGCTTAGATGCTTCTAGTTCAGTTTGGCTTGGGTTAAGAACAAGTTGACCGTCGATGTGACCAACACGTGCTGCACCGATAGGACCGTTGAACGGGATACCAGAGATAGCAAGCGCTGCAGACGTACCAATCATTGTTGGGATATCTGGCTGAACATCTGGGTTTACAGATACTACAGTTGCGATAACTTGAACTTCATTTTTAAACGCGTCCGGGAATAGTGGACGGATTGGACGGTCGATTAGGCGAGCTGTTAGCGTTTCGCCTTCAGATGGACGACCTTCACGTTTGAAGAAACCACCAGGGATCTTACCTGCAGCGTAAGTACGCTCTTGGTAGTTTACTGTTAGTGGGAAGAAATCTTGACCCGGTACAGCTTCTTTTTTACCAACTACAGAAACGAATACTGCTGTATCGTCCATAGTAACCATTACTGCTGCTGTAGCTTGACGTGCGATAACGCCAGTTTCTAGAGTAACCGTGTGGTTACCGTACTGGAACGTTTTAACAACTGGTTTTTCGAACATTGTTATTCCTTGTTTCTAAGCACACCAAAACTGGGGGCTTAGAGTGTGTAAATTGACACTCAAGGCATTACGAATCGCGACTAGTGAAAAGAAACTCACGTAAATTTCTTTTGAATAGCCGCGACCTTTTGGTCGACGAGGTTGACTGTAATGCTATGAGCTTTTTATGAAAATCCCAATGTTTGGGATTTAGCCGTGCGTAGTATAACGGGAAGAAAGGCGTTTGGCTAAATTTAGCCAACAAAAAAGGGGCTTAACGCCCCTTTTTCGACAAACTGCTATGCAGTCGCTGATTAGCGACGTAGGCCTAGACGCTTGATTAGGTCTTGGTAGCGAGCTAGATTTTTACCTTTTAGGTAATCTAGAAGCTTACGACGACGAGAAACCATACGTAGAAGACCACGACGGCTGTGGTGATCGCCTTTGTGTGCTTTGAAGTGACCTTGTAGGTGGTTGATAGAAGCTGTAAGTAGAGCTACTTGAACTTCTGGTGAACCAGTGTCGCCTTCGCCTTGTGCGTATTCTGCAACGATTGCTGCTTTAGTTTCTGCATTCAGAGACATAATTCTCTCCTAATAAGAGTAAGTTTAAAGTTGTAGCAGCCAATCTCTGATTCAGCCGCTACGCGAAGCGCGAATTATATGGGAACTACCTAGGTTAGGCAACAGGTAATTTCTAGGAACTTAGCTGATTTCTGGTACACTTAGCGACCTAAACGAAATACCTAATTGAACATACAGGATTCACTATGAAAATCGGCATCATTGGAGCAATGGAACAAGAAGTTTCCATCCTTAAACAAGCTATTGAAAACTGTCAGACAGTCACTAAAGCAGGCTGCACTTTCTTCTCTGGCCAACTAAACGGTGTAGATGTCGTTCTGCTTCAATCAGGTATCGGTAAAGTCGCGGCGGCAATCGGTACGACTATCTTGCTTGATGAATACCAGCCAGATGTTGTTATCAATACAGGCTCTGCAGGCGGCTTCGATTCAAGCTTAACTCTTGGCGATGTGGTCATTTCTACTGAAGTTCGTCATCACGACGCCGATGTAACGGCATTTGGTTACGAAATGGGACAAATGGCGCAGCAACCAGCAGCATTCCTAGCAGACGAAAAACTGATGAACATTGCTGAACAAGCGCTAGAGAAAATGGATGATAAACACGCGGTACGCGGACTAATCTGTACTGGCGATGCATTTGTATGTACAGCAGAACGCCAAGCGTTTATTCGTACTCACTTCCCATCGGTTATTGCAGTAGAAATGGAAGCTTCTGCTATCGCGCAGACTTGTCACCAATTCAATGTGCCATTCGTTGTCGTACGCGCTATCTCTGATGTGGCAGACAAAGAGTCACCAATGAGCTTTGAAGAGTTCTTACCGCTTGCAGCGAAAAGCTCGTCTGAGATGGTCTTCAAAATGGTTGAACTGCTGAAGTAAGCCGAACAACAAATCATGGAAGATCTGTTCAATCAACTCTACTCAAACGGCGCACTCCTTGTCTTATGGGGTGCGCTGCTCTGTCACTTTTTACTTCCTTTCCCACGTGAAGCACATCCTGCCATATTGTGGCAGAAGTTTGCTAAGCAATTGGCAGACAAAGTAAACACCAATGCTACTTACTCGCAGAGCCTGATATCAGGAACGCTCGCTTTTTTACTCATGGTACTACCATTACTGGCAGTGCTTGTCGCTTTAAAGCCTTTGGTATGGCAACCACCATTGTTTGAACTTGCCTTCCTGATTCTTGCGATTGATTGGCGTAATACAGACAAATTTACTTCTCAGTTTATTGCAGCACTCGCGCGTGAAGATAAGCAGCAAGCTAAGCTGTTACTCAAACCTCTCGTAAACCGTTCAACCGACCCGCTCTCTACACTTGGCCTTGGCAAAGCGGGGGCAGAAACCCTTGTCATGTCTTACGGAAGAAATGTAGTCGGCGTCTTATTTTGGTATGCGCTTGGTGGTGGTATCGCCGCGTTTACCTACCGCATGACTGTTGAACTGGCACGAGCATGGTCACCTTCTCGTGAGAGATTCTCTCCCTTTGGCTTGCCTGTCACCCGCGTTGTCGCGGCTTTGGATTTCATCCCGTTACGGATATTTGCATTGATGATTGCCATCGGTAACAAAACTAACGCTGCGCTCTTACTTATCAAACAGCAAGCTAAATCCTGGCCGTTGCCCGGCCCATCCTGGCTATTGGTTGCGGTGGGGGCAAAACTCGAGCTTTCTCTAGGTGGCCCCGCGATTTATGAAGGGAAAAAAGCGGTAAGATCAAAACTCGGTGGTCGTATCGCTCCTTCTGCTTTGCATATTGCTCAGGTTCAAAAGTTACTCGCGTGGCGCTTATTTGCTTGGATTTTTGTTCAAAGCGCTCTTATGGCAGCTATCCACCAAGGAATTTAGATGAAAAAACTGTTTTGCCTCCTCGCGGTCACGCTATCAACGTCTGCGGTATCTAAACCTGCCGAACGTATTGTTAGCCTGGCTCCGCACGCCACAGAAATTGCATTTGCAGCCGGTTTAGGCGATAAGCTTGTTGCCGTTAGTGAGCACAGTGATTTTCCGTTAGAAGCCGCCAACATAGAAAAAGTTGCGAACTACCAAGGCATAAAAATAGAACGTATCATCGCCCTTCAGCCGGATCTGGTTCTTGCTTGGCCATCAGGAAACCCTGAAAGAGAAATCGAGAAGCTCAAACAGTTCGGCTTTAGCATTTACTACTCGAGTTCGAGTACCTTGGATGATATTGCGACCAATATCGAGCAATTAAGCCAGTACGCGGAAGATCCAAGCATTGGGAAAAATGCCGCTAAACGCTATAGAGACGAACTCAAGACGCTTAAACAGCGATATCACACAACGCAACCTGTCAGCTATTTTTACCAACTCAGTGAGCAACCTATTATCACCGTTGCACAAAATAACTGGCCAAGCGAAATATTCCGCTTTTGTGGCGGAGTCAATGTCTTTCGCGATAGTTCAGCACCTTACCCTCAGGTCAGTGCCGAACAAGTGCTCGTCAAACAGCCTGAAGTGATTTTCACCTCCGAACATGCGATTAAAAATGGCAATATGTGGCAGCAGTGGCAACAGGATCTGCCGGCAGTCAGTAACGGCTACATTTGGCAACTCAATTCAGACTGGCTAAATCGCCCCACTCCAAGAACCCTTTTTGCCATAGAACAAGTATGTAACCATTTAGAAACAGTTAGACAAAAGCGTTAACGATTGAGTACATTAGCCCGTACACTTCGTTTTAGTGTTTTTCTTCTATTTTCTGTATGAGATTTTAGCTGCATGGAATCAATGCTTCTCTATAGCATCGACCTTTTTGGGACTGCAATTTTTGCTATTTCTGGTGTTCTGCTAGCGGGCAGGCTAAAAATGGACCCGTTTGGCGTTGCCGTTTTAGGTAGCGTAACGGCTATTGGTGGAGGAACAATCCGCGATATGGCATTAGGTGCCACACCTGTCTTTTGGATAACAGACACCAATTATCTTTGGGTGATACTGCTCACCTGCCTTGCGACTATGATCATCATCAGACGTCCAAAGCGTCTACCATGGTGGATTCTGCCAGTCTGTGATGCCATTGGCCTTGCCGCTTTTGTTGGTATCGGGGTTGATAAAGCGATGTCTTATCAGGACTCTGCGCTTGTCGCCATCATTATGGGGGTCATCACTGGCTGCGGCGGCGGTATCATCCGAGATGTACTTGCGAGAGAGATACCCATGGTGCTAAGAGGTGAAGTGTACGCGACCGCTTGTATTGTCGGTGGAGTCTTCCAGACCACAGCACTCGCAATGGGACATGATAGCAACACAGCCTTTTTAGCAGGCGTTTTTGCCACCCTATTCATTCGTTTGGGTGCAATACGCTGGCACTGGTCCTTACCTACCTTTGCTATCAATCGATAGACAGTAGTACCAATCAAAAAAAGGTCGCATAAGCGACCTTTTTTAATACGAGGAACCATTTATTTCTGAACGCGGCGTAATACGACTTTTAACGCGTCGAAGTCATTGTCCAAATCTTCAGAAAGCAATTCCATCACAGCGTGTTTCGCCAATGGTGCAGGAAGTTCAATGTCAGATTCTAAAATCTCATCAACCACTTCTTTGAACTTCGCTGGATGAGCGGTACATAGGAATAAGCCTGTCTCACCTTCTTGCAGCTGCTCTTCGAGTACACGGTAAGCAATCGCACCATGTGGTTCACACAGGTAGCCCTGGTCATAGAGTGCCTTTACAGATTCCGCGCTCTGAGCGTCTGTTACTGCACCTTTACCTAACGTTTCTAGGCCCCACTCTTTCACGCGGCAAAGCTCTTCAATACGTGGCCAGTTGTTTGGTTGGCTGACATCCATCGCATTTGACGTTGTCGCGACCGTCGGTTTTGGATCCCATTTACCCGTTTCTAGGTATCGTGGAACCGTATCATTGGCATTCGTCGCAGCAATGAAGCGCTTAATCGGAAGACCTAACGCTTTAGCCAGTAAACCAGCGGTTAAGTTACCAAAGTTGCCACTTGGAACCGAAATAACCAAGTTTTCACGCTCAGCTTTACTCATTTGAGACGCAGCTTCGAAGTAGTAACAGATCTGCGCCATCAAACGGCTGATGTTGATAGAGTTTGCTGAGTTAAGGCCGATTTCTTCACGTAGCTCAGCATCATCAAATGCTTGTTTTACCAGCGCCTGACACGCGTCAAAGTCACCATCAATTGCAACAGTGTGAATATTCTTACCTAGCGTGCAGAACAGCTTTTCTTGCAGTGGGCTGATCTTCCCTTTCGGGTATAGGATCACTACGTTGATGTCTTCCATACCGTAGAAAGCGTGTGCAACAGCTGCACCTGTATCACCGGATGTCGCCGTCAAAATAGTGATCTTACCGCCATTAGATACCGCAGCTAAAGATTGCGCCATAAAGCGGCCACCAAAATCTTTGAACGCTAATGTTGGGCCGTGGAATAGCTCCAGTGCATAAACGCCATCTTTCACTTTCTTGATTGGTGCTGGAAATTGGAACGCAGCATCCACCATTGAGTTTACTTTTTCTTCAGCGAGTTCATCACCAATCAACGCTGATAAAATTTTTGTGCTACGAGAGACAAAGTCTTCTGCTAGTAGCGAATCGATATCATCAAACTTAGGCAATTCCGATGGAAAAAATAGGCCTTGGTTACGACCTAATCCTTGGCGAACGGCTTGGCCAAAGGAAACTTGTTCTTCATTTTCTTTTATGTTGTAAAGCTTCATAGCTCACTTCCTGTAACGATCGAGCCCTGTTTATCTAATCGACAAACGTGGACAAATCCTTCTTCATTTTGTACGTAATTTTCTTCTAACCAGCGAGCAACTCGCTCAGCGACATCTTTTTCTTTGCAAATGCTAAATAGCGTAGGACCACTACCTGAGATACCTGTTGCTAACGCGCCTGCTGTCGCTGCATATTTACGAGCCTCAGCAAAGCCAGGAAGCAGTTTCTCACGATATGGTTCCGCGATCACGTCTTTGATCATTTTTGCCGCTAACTCCGGTTGACCAGAGTGGCACGCGTGAACAAAGCCGGCTAAATGACGGCCATGCGCTATCACATCTTGTCGGCGATATTGAGATGGTAGTATCTCACGTGCTTCAGCCGTAGAAACTTTGATGCCCGGATAGGCCATTACCCAGTACCAATCATCAAAACACGGTACTTCTTGGCTAATGATTCCCAACTCTTCCAGCATTAATTGGAGGCCACCAAGATAGCATGGTGCAACGTTATCGTAATGAACACCACCGGAAATCTTACCTTCCATTTCGCCCATTAACGCAAGAAGCTCAGTTTCATTCAAAGGCTGGCCATGAAAACGGTTTAGTGCGTCGAGCGCCGCCACAATAGAACATGCGCTTGAGCCCAATCCCGAACCAATTGGCATGTTTTTTTCAAGTGTCATTTCTACAGGTAAAAGATCCACGCCTTTTTTGTCTAACTCTCGCGCAAACACCAACCAGCAGTCATAAACAATATTTTCTTTTGGGTTGTCCGGTAGTTTAGAGACAAAACTGCCTGCCGTTTTAAGAGCAAACGCAGCACTGCCTGACTTCACCAAGACGCGATCGCCTAGTAAGGTGCCATCAATCGGGGACACAGCCGCCCCCAACACATCAAAACCGACACTCACATTTCCAATTGACGCTGGGGCATAAACCACCACATCCATACCACTACTCATTCTGTTTATACCCCTAATTTCCAGCCTAATGTACGCATAACGTCCGAGAAAACACCCGCCGCTGTGACTTCAGTACCTGCACCGTATCCACGCAGCACCAGTGGAATTGGTTGGTAGTATCGGCTGTAGAATGCTAATGCGTTTTCGCCATCTTTAATCTTAAACATTGGGTCATTGTCGTCTACAGCAGCGATACTTACGCGGCATTGGCCGTCAACAATTTCCCCCACATAACGAAGCACTTTTCCCTCTTCAGCGGCTTGTGCTACAAGCTCTTGGAAGTAGGCATCCGCTTCTGGTAAGCGGTCCATAAATTCTTCAATGCTGCCTGAATCATCAAAACCCGGTGGTAGCGCTTGGTCTACAACGACATCTTCAAGCTCTAAGTTCATACCAGCTTCGCGCGCAAGGATCAGCAACTTACGAGCCACATCCATGCCTGATAGGTCGTCACGAGGATCGGGTTCCGTGAAGCCATTGTCTTTCGCAATATTAGTCGCTTGGCTTAACGTCATGCCTTCATCTAGCTTACCGAAGATGTATGACAAAGAACCTGACAAAATACCGCTAAAGCGTTCCAGCTCATCACCTGCTGAGATTAGGTTTTGCAAGTTCTCAATAACAGGTAAGCCAGCACCTACCGTTGTTTCATACATAAGTTTACGGCGAGAGCCACGTGCAACTTCTCGTAGCTGATGGTAGTACGCCATACTTGCTGTATTCGCTTTCTTGTTTGGCGTTACCACGTGGAATCCAGCGGCTAAGAAATCCGCGTATTGGTTTGCAATCACTTCACTCGATGTGCAGTCCACCAAGACAGGGTTGATGATGTGATTACGCTGCACCAGTGAAATCAAACGAGCTAAACTGAATTCTTCCGTTGCGCTGTTCATGCGGTCTCGCCAGTGCTCAAGAGGCAAGCCTTGGCTGTCTAACAATAATCCTTTGCTGTTTGCTAAACCACACACACGCAAGACGATGCCTTTTTCCGCTAGCTTAGCTTGCTGGCGTCCAATTTGATCCACCAATTCACCGCCAACGCCGCCAACACCAACAACAAACACGTCAAGGAAGTGTTTAGAGTTGAATAGGTTCTCGTGGCACGCTTTGATCGCTTCAGAGATTTTATCTTCAGGAATGACCGCTGAAATGGCACGCTCTGATGAGCCTTGAGCAATTGCCACAATGTTTACATTCACTTCAGCCAAAGAGAGGAAGAACTGAGATGCTACTCCGCGAGACGTACGCATACCATCACCAACCAGCGTAACGATCGCAACGTCATCCATAAACTCTACTGGCTCCAGAAGGCCATCTTTAAGTTCAAGTTCAAATGCGTCAGAGAGCGCCTTTTCCGCAATGGCTTTGTCCTGAGCTTCAATACAGAAGCTGATGCTGTATTCGGAAGAAGACTGAGTAATAAGCACAATCGACACGCCTGCAGACGACATCGCGCCAAATACACGGCTTGCCATACCGACCATGCCTTTCATGCCAGGTCCGGATACGTTGACCATTGTCAGGTCACTCAGTGTTGTGATGCCTTTTATTGCAAGGTTGTCTTCACCTGTATCTTGACCAATTAAAGTCCCTGCGCCCTGAGGGTTGAAGCTGTTTTTGATTAGACAAGGAATGTGGAACTGTGCGATAGGTGCGATGGTTTTCGGGTGTAGGACAGAAGCGCCAAAATAAGAAAGCTCCATCGCTTCCTGGTAGCTTAGAGATTTAAGCAAGCGCGCGTCGTCCACTAAGCGTGGGTCGCAGTTGTAAACGCCATCCACATCCGTCCAAATTTCACAGCACTCTGCACGCAAACAAGCAGCGAGCACAGCGGCTGAGTAGTCGGAACCATTACGTCCCAGAGTCACTAACTCACCTTTCTCGTTTCCTGCAGTAAAGCCAGGCATAATGCAGACATGGCCCTGAGGAAGCGGATTTTGACGGAAGTTTTGAGTCGATATTTCCACATCGACCATCGCTTCTAGATGCTCACCACGAGCAAACAGATATTGGACTGGATCTATCAGGCTTGCTGCTTGGCCTTTCGCCTCTAGAACCGCTTTCATTAATTGAATTGAAACACGTTCACCCTTACTGATGATGCGTGCGTTCACATTGTCTGGGCACATTCCCAGAAGATCAATGCCATGAACAAACTGGCGAAGTTGAGAAAGAGAGGTTTTTACTTGGTGCTCGTACCCAGTCCCATCGATGTCTGGTAATACTTCTTTAATCCCTTGGAACAAGTGACGAAGCGACTCTTCCAGTTCAGCGATTTGAA
Organism: Vibrio japonicus; assembly: GCF_024582835.1. Classification (NCBI taxonomy): domain Bacteria; kingdom Pseudomonadati; phylum Pseudomonadota; class Gammaproteobacteria; order Vibrionales; family Vibrionaceae; genus Vibrio; species Vibrio japonicus. The sequence continues at coordinate 517,777 of NZ_CP102096.1, read as the reverse complement.
GCTCCGCATCACCTGTTCTTAATGCAGCGTCAATCACTGCGACCAATTTATTGGTTGTTTTTCCTGGAGCGGAAAGTACCACCGCTACTTCTTCCTGTTGAGCATTATTAGCAATAATGTCGGCCGCTCTTAAAAAGCGCTCGGCATCCGCTAACGACGATCCTCCAAATTTTAAAACTCGCATCCCTTCCTCCAGATATCTGTAAATTGGTATAAAAAAAGGCCTGTATCTTGTGGGATACAGGCCTTTTTTATGAATTTTTTTCGCTTAGCAGCCTGCCCCAACAAATGCGATGTCGGTAATAATAATGGTTGTGGTCATTACTGCGAGGCTGTGATTTTGCATGAGTGTGTTTATTACTATTATGTGTTTGCTTACCCATACGTTTAACCTATTTATTAACTTGGAGTCAACGAAAAGTTTTAAAAAGTTGAATATCCATATGCGAACTCAACCCATAAACCAAACAAATGCTTGACCATTGAAAAATTGAAAGTCGCATAAATCACGAATTAACAGATAAAAAATCCTCACCCATTCGTTTTATGCTTTAATTAACGCTGCAGTGTAAAAAACAATCAAGACAATCATAAGGAGCGGTGCATGAGAAGATTTCTTTGTCTGTCAGCGATGATGTTTTCTGGTTATGTTTACGCTGTCGATCTGCCTACGCTCCCTTCTCAACAGCTCTCCTCCCCACATAGTGTTTTTCTTTCAAGCGAACAGGATCAAGCCGATATTAATTCTTGGAAGGTCAATGGGGGTTATTCTTATAGCGTATTCGATAAGCTGGATGTCTACGTAGGCGCTCGCTTTAACAACAATACCAAAGCAAATGAGACTGGCGTTCTGAGTGGAGTGAGTTATCAACTAACCCCCAGACTGTCTTTAGCCAGTACGTTACATTCGTATAACTCTGAGTCTGTAGAAAATAAGAAAGACACCGCGTTGTCAGCGGAAGTGTCTAGCCGTGTTAGGCTCACTGAAAACTTAGACTTACATGCCACCCTTGACTATCAAGAGTGGCAAAAAGAAGTGGAATTTGGGTTAGGTTTTCGTTTTTAGATCCATTCCAACTTTTCGGTAGACATTAATACACCATTCCAATCTGCATAGATGTAATCGCCAGGCTGAATCATTTGGTTATGAATAGTGAGCGTGACGTTCACATCGCCAACGCCGCGTTTCTCAGTTTTAAATGGGTTAGTACCCAGCGCTTTTATGCCGAGTTGCATTTCCGCCATTGCCGCAACATCACGTATTGCACCGTTTACAATCACCCCTTCCCAATTGTTATCAATCGCTAAAATAGCGAGTTGGTCACCCAGTAATGCTTTTTGGCAAGAGCCATGACCGTCAACAAACAGCACCTTCCCGGTTCCATCCTGACTTAATACTTCTCGTACTTTAGAATTATCGTGATAGCAGCGAACTGTGACTATTTCACCAAAAAAAGCGCTCTTATGACCAAAATTGAGCAAAGGCAGCTCAACAAGTGTGACCTTATCTTCGTGTTTATCACAAATATCTGGGGTTATATCTTTCATTTTTTCCTCCTTGAGATTGCTAATTAATCCTTTAACCTACTGCGAATGCGCCACTCTCCAAGCTCTAATTTTGATTTATCTTCTAGGCACGAAACGAGATACAACCTCGTACCTTCAACAAAATAAATGGCGTTTTGACCAAATTTACGCGCTAGATTTATGGCTTCTGATTCACTAATGTCGACTGCGAAACTCTCTTCAACCCAGGAAAATGTTTTATCTCCAACCAGTACTTCCACAAAGTAATTATGGTTGATTTCCTGCAGTAACCTTTTATTTTTTAATTTATTCTCATTAGTGGCTAACCGCTTACTTGAAGGATTCCATGCCGTGATAATAGCAAAAGAATCGCGTGTACATTTCTGCCTAAAACGAAAGTAAGGATCTGAATAGGCAGCCAAAAGTTGAGCATCAATTTTCATATAAGCTACAGTTTTACATTTCCTTAGTACTATTAATATTTGTTACATTCTAACTCTTGATATAAATCAACAAAGTGATTGGAATTAAGACTTCTACGTTGTTAGCATGCTGTTAACATTATAGAATCCGCTTAAAAGACTAATGGAGCTACTGAGGAATAGGAACCTCACCAAGGTAATACAGAAAAATCCAAGGATGGCGGGCGATCAAAGAAAGTGAAATATTATGTTCTTTGGTTTATTATCAACATCACATTACCCGTATGTTATGTTTTTGCCTAAAATTTATTCCATTAGCACATTTTTTTCACAAGTTTAGGTACCGCCAATGCAAACCCCGCACATTCTTATTGTCGAAGATGAGCAAGTAACTCGTAACACTCTTAAGAGTATTTTTGAAGCAGAGGGATACGCTGTTTTTGAGGCCAGTGACGGTGAAGAGATGCACCAGGTACTGTCCGACAACCAAGTAAACTTGGTCATTATGGACATTAACCTTCCAGGTAAAAACGGCCTATTGCTGGCCCGTGAACTGCGCGAGCAAGCAAACGTTGCGCTGATGTTCTTAACTGGTCGTGACAATGAAGTTGATAAAATCCTAGGTCTGGAAATCGGAGCGGATGATTACATCACCAAACCGTTTAATCCTCGCGAACTGACTATCCGTGCTCGCAACCTACTTAACCGTTCAATGAGCGCTAGCCCAATAACGGAAGAAAAGCGTAGCGTAGAAAAATACGAGTTCAACGGTTGGGTTCTTGATATCAACAGTCGTTCTTTGGTTAGCCCAAATGGCGACGGTTACAAATTACCACGCTCAGAGTTCCGCGCTCTACTTCACTTCTGTGAAAACCCAGGCAAAATTCAGACGCGCGCCGATCTTCTGAAGAAGATGACTGGCCGTGAGCTTAAGCCACATGACCGTACTGTTGACGTAACGATTCGTCGTATCCGTAAACACTTTGAGTCTGTATCTGGTACGCCAGAAATCATCGCAACGATTCACGGTGAAGGCTACCGCTTCTGTGGTGATCTAGAAGAATAAGTTCAAGAAGAGCTGACTACTGACTAAATGGAGCCAAATGGCTCCATTTTTGTCTCTCCAAAAAAACAAAACGCCCACATCAGTGGGCGTTTACGTAACAAGTCTGAGAGTAATTACTTACCCTTTCCCACCTTTAATGGCATCGATGATTTCAGTCGTTGAACAACCATCTTCAAAGTTTAATACTTTTACTTCACCACCATTTGCGATGACTTCTTTACCACCAGCAATCTCTTCTGGTTTGTAGTCACCACCTTTTACCAATAGATCTGGCAAGATTTCTGAAATTAAGCGCTGCGGCGTGTCTTCACCAAAAGGCACAACCCAGTCTACCGCCCCTAATCCCGCTAGTACCGCCATACGACGATCTGTCGGGTTTACCGGACGACCAGGACCCTTAAGGCGTTTAACCGACTCATCGGTGTTTACAGCGACAATCAGGCGATCGCCAAGTTCTGCAGCATGGTTTAAGTATGAGACGTGGCCAGCATGAAGAATGTCGAAACAACCATTGGTCATGACTACTTTCTCACCTTTCGATTGCGCTTTTTTAACCGCGTCAATCAACTCTTTTTCGCTAATCACACCGAAATCGGTATCTTGGCTTCCATGTACAGCTTCTGCCAGTTCAATGGTAGAAACGGTCGACGTGCCCAATTTACCCACGACAACCCCTGCTGCAGCGTTAGCTAGTGCACACGCTTCATCCAGAGGTTTACCTGCCGCGACAGACGCCGCAAGAACCGAAATAACGGTATCACCCGCACCTGTCACGTCGTACACTTCTTTCGCTTGAGTCGGAAGATGGAATGGCTTCTGCCCACGACGAAGTAGCGTCATACCGTGTTCACTGCGAGTAACCAGTAGTGCTTCAAAATCGTAATCTTCGATCAGTTGAAGGCCTTTTTCTTCCAAATCTTGATCCGATTTTACTTTACCTACTACTAGCTCAAATTCAGCCATATTCGGTGTTAGCAATGTCGCACCACGGTAGCGTTCGAAATCCGCACCTTTAGGATCAATGAAAACAGGCACATTAGCTGCGCGCGCTTTTTGAATAAATAATTGAACGTGTTCCAACGCACCTTTCGCGTAGTCAGAAAGTACCACCGCTTTCACTTTAGGCAGAGATTGTTCCATGCGTTCCAGAATGGTACTTGGATCAATATTCTCAAATTTATCTTCAAAATCGAGACGGATCAGTTGCTGACCGCGACTCATCACACGCAACTTCGTAATGGTTGGAAAATTTGGTAGGCCAACAAAGTTACACTTAACGTTCAGAGCGCTCAACGTTTCATTCAGTGCTTTAGCTGGTTCATCGATCCCAGTTAAACCTACGATATGAGCTTGTCCACCTAGCGACGCTATGTTCATAGCAACGTTGGCTGCCCCACCCGGGCGCTCTTCGTTATTTTCTACTTTTACCACAGGCACAGGTGCTTCAGGTGAGATTCGCCCAGTTGGTCCATACCAATAGCGATCTAGCATTACATCACCAATTATCAATACACCGGAATCCTTGTAGTTAGGTAGGATTGGTTTCATCGTCGATCTCCACAATTAAATCTGGCCTGAGTTTATCACAGCGTTTTTCTGCCCTAAACCCTTCACTGCGCTATGTGTGTACCTGCTTAGCTCAATATCGGAAAGTTAATCTAGCCATTCACTCCAGAGTTTTGTCACCATTTCTCTTTCAGGAACAAACTTCTCATTCGCGACATCGGCGTCTAGGTTGAGCAAGTTACGACGATGGATTTGGTTTCGCATAGCGGTGTAAGCATGAGTGATTGCCATCGCTTTATCTTCATCCATCACGCCTTGTGCAATCATAGTCTCAAATATTCGAACGTTGTCACTCCATCGAGTGAGCTTTGGCTTTTCATGGCTAAATCGCAGCACTAAATACTGAGCTAAAAATTCGACATCCGTGATGCCTCCGGGATCTTGCTTAAGCATGAATCGCCCAGCCTTCTTGCCTCCTAGGTGGTCGCGCATTTTAATTCGCATATCAACCACCTCCTGCTTGAGCTTGTCTTCATCTCGCTCTAACGTCAGGACATCATGGCGAGTTTTGGCAAAGCTTTGCTGCAATGGTTCATCACCATAAATCATTCTCGCCCGTACAAGTGCCTGGTGCTCCCAAGTCCACGCTTCATTGTGCTGATATTCATCAAATGCTTCTGCTGGGCTGACTAATAGTCCTGAAGCGCCTGAAGGACGTAAGCGAGTATCCACTTCGTAGAGAATGCCCGAGGCTGTTCGCGTCGAGAAAATATGGATGATGCGTTGAGCCAATCTCAGATAAAACTGGCGACCATCAATTTCTTTTTTGCCATCCGTGTATGCGTCTACTGGGCAGTCGTGCATAAAGACAATATCGAGGTCCGAGTTATAGCCTAGCTCCCAACCGCCAACTTTGCCGTAACCTATCACCCCAAAGCCTTTTCCTTCTCTATCTTTCAGGTGAGTCGGTTCGCCATATTTTTCAGCAATTTGTAACCACGCCTGATGCACTACCGATTCCACAATCGCTTCCGCCAGATAGGTTAAGTGATCACTCACTTTCATCACCGGGAGCACGCCTGCGATATCCGCTGCCGCAATTCTCAGTATGCAGATTTGCTTAAACTGGCGTAGCGCTTCCATCTGTTGTTCCATATCATCTTCGGGAATGCGGGCTAAAAAGTCTCGTAATTCCGTGCGATAACTTTCTAAAGGAATCGGATTATACAACTGCTGCGGGTCAATAAGCTCATCCAGCAGAATAGGATAACGGCCAAGCTGCTCAGAAATCATCGGGCTTGCTGTACATAAGCGGACAAGTTGCGTCAGTGCGGCAGAGTGTTCATCAAGCAATTCAAGATAGGTCGTTCGAGTGACGATTTTATTCAGAAGATGCAAAACTCTCGATAAACCAAACTCCGCATCTGGATGTGAATAGATGGAAGAAAAAACTTTCGGCATCAATCTGTTTAGCACTTCGCGTCCACGAGGCCCAAGCGTTTTTTTCGCCAAATCTTTTTTGAATTGCAAAATGGTGTTGGCCATGACTTGCGGTTCTTGCACACCGATGTCGTGGGTAAGGACATTTTCGATCACTTCCTGATTTTCTATCATGTCCCACAACTCATGAAAGTGACTGTCGACATCTGACGCTTCTTCTCCCTCATCACCAATGAGGGTTTTGAACACTTGATGCACGGCCGACATATGATGATGAACATCGTCCATCAACTCGCTCCAGCTTGAATACCCCATCGCGATAGAAAGCTGTAGTTGTTCAGTGTCACTCTCTGGGAGCGTTTGCGTCTGCTTATCGGCCATGGCTTGCAATAAATTCTCAAGGCGGCGTAGGAATTTATATGCCTTTCTTAGCTCACCCACATCCCCTGCTTTCAGCAGTTCTAACTCTTCGATAGCTTCAAGCGTGATTAACAACCCGCGATGACGCAGACTTGGCTCTCGCCCACCACGAATGAGCTGAAAAACTTGCGCGATAAACTCAATTTCACGGATGCCACCCGCCCCCAATTTGATGTTATTGCTCAAACCACGGCGGCGAACTTCGCTACTTATCATCGATTTCATACGACGAAGAGACTGAATAGCACTGAAGTCCATGTAACGACGAAATACAAACGGACGTAACATTTGACGTAGCTCTTGGTATTGAGGGTACATCTCACTGCCCATGACACGCGCTTTGATCATGGCATAACGCTCCCAGTCGCGCCCTTGCTCTTGGTAGTAATCTTCTAGCGCAGCATAACTCATCACTAATGGCCCACTGTCGCCAAACGGGCGTAAACGCATATCGACTCGGTAGCAGAAACCATCAAACGTTTGTTGATCAAGCGCTTTAATGATTCTCTGACCTAGACGAGTAAAAAACTGAGCATTTGCGATACTACGACGCGTACCTTGCGTTTCACCGTTTTCTGGATACGTGAAAATAAGATCAATGTCAGATGAGAAATTGAGCTCCCCACCTCCCAGTTTTCCCATGCCCATGATCAGCATTGGCTGAGCTTCGCCTTCTGAGTTGCAAGGCGTTCCCCACAATTCACAGCATGCTTTGTATTGCCATTGATACGTTTCGAAAATCATCGCTTCAGCAAGATGGGAAATATGCTCCAGACTCTCTTCTAGGCTCCAACTGCCAGTGAAATCTCGCCACGCGATGTAAACCATTTCTCGGTTGCGGAACTGCCTAAGCACCCGATGCCCTTGAATCTCATCAGAACAACCTAAAAGTAGCTCAGCTAATCTTTCCCTATATGAATGACAACGAGATTGCTCTTCAACCATGTCAGGAAACGCTTGCAACAAATGTTCATCGGTCTTCATTGTTTCCGCTATGAACCGGCTTAAACCCGCGACATAGTTCAGCTTCACACGCAGCGTTTCGGGCCAGTTAGCCAAAATATCAGATTCGTTTAGCGGTTCGAGCGCGGCTTGAGAAATGGGGATGAGGCTTTCTGGCAGTTGCATGAATCTTCCTTGTGTATCAATACCAATCTAGGTAACGATTGAAATGGTAATAGCTAGTTATATCTCAAAATCTATCTAATAAAAAACGCCCACTCTCACTAGTGGGCGTTTGTTCATGATTATCTTGATGTTGCTAGACATTGAACGATGTGATCTTCTTGTCCAACTCTTCTGCGTTTTTCTGCATTAACTCTGACGTTTCGAGCAATTCAGACACAACCGTTACCGATGCTTCCACCAGCGAACGAACATTGGTCAGGTTCTGGCTCATTTCTTCTGCAACGCTACTCTGCTGACCTGCCGCCGTTGCTATCTGGAAATTCATCTCATTAATCTGATTAACTTGGCTAACAATACCGTCCAATTCACTGCCTGCGTTGGTGACCAGTTCAACACCTTCAGCCGCTTCCACCACACTTCTCTCCATCAAGTCGACCGCAGAAGTCGCACTCGATTGCAGCTGAGCGATCATCTCTTGAATTTCCACTGTCGCTTGTTGCGTACGTTGGGCAAGATTACGCACTTCGTCAGCAACCACAGCAAAGCCTCGTCCTGCTTCCCCCGCGCGAGCCGCTTCAATAGCCGCATTCAATGCCAGTAAGTTTGTCTGTTCTGAGATACTTTGAATCGTCCCAACAACGCTGCCAATGGCTTCGACACTTTCTTCAACTTCATTAACAGCTTGAGCTGACGCAGCTATGTCTTTCGACAAGTCACTAATTTTGGATACCGTACCCTTAACAAAGTACTGGCCTGTCTCTGCTTGACCTGCGGCATTTTCAGTCAGTGAAGATGCACTTTGAGCATGATCTGCGACGGTTTGTACGGTTGAGCTCATCTCACTCATCGCTGTCGCAAGTTGATCGATCTCATTGAACTCTTCTTGCGCCGACTCTTTCGTCTCCGACATGCTCAACGTCATGACTTCCGTTAGCCCCGCTAACTCCTGCGAAGAACTGATTTGTAGCTTGATCATTTCTTGTAACTGAGTACGCGTTTTTTCTAGCTCTCGGGCAACATCGCCATACTCATCTTTGCAGTCCATTTGGATTGGGACAGACAGATCTTTTTCAGCCATTAATTTAATGGACTCACTTAGATATTGAGTCTGACGCAGCATGATACGAGCCGCAAACAGCAATAGCGTGACAAACACGACGATCATTATTCCGGTTTGCCAGACCACCTGAACAATGTACGAGTCATAGTGCTGCTGCGCGACATCGATATTGTTGGTTGCCGCCAAAAGGGACTCATAGAACGTACTCGCATCCCATAACTGTTTCGCAATGATGAGCACTGTACTAAACAACATCAACAGCACCATTTTAGGAACGAGGCGCACATCTGTGATGACTCGCTCCCAAGGTTTAAATGACATTCTCGTCATTGTTCATTCCCCATTAAGTCTTATAATTTGATTCGTTCCTGATACATAAATGAACACGAATTCGCTCATACTGACCGTTCAAACGGCATTCATTATTTATTTCGAGCCTCGTATGAAAAAAGATATTATCAAAAACGATACAAAGCCGATGAGTCTGCTATCACTAATCTTGTCTTTTATGGCGCTATTCGTGGTCTCAGGCCTGCTATTTTTCCCGTTACAGGCTGATACCCGACAAGTTCTTATCGGCTTAGACTTTATAATCTGTAGTATTTTTATGCTGCAACTCGGGATCGATCTCATCCGTTCCAAAGATCGCGTGACATTTATGAAACAACACTGGATCGACTTTATTGCCAGTATTCCTATGATCGAACCACTTCGCTATGCACGATTAGTCCAAATGTTACGCGTCGTATTGGGTATTCATTCAGGTCGTCATTTATATAGCCAACTACTCAGCAACCGCCGTGAAACTACGTTTGCTTCTATTATATTTATCTTGATCATGCTACTGACCATCGGTGCGATTTTGATGGTACTTATCGAGCGCAAGTCTCCAGATGCCAATATTCAAACTGGCGCTGACGCACTTTGGTGGGCTTTGGTGACGATTTCAACGGTAGGATACGGTGACCACTATCCGGTCACAAATGGGGGGAAAATATTAGCAGGGATACTGATTATCTGTGGAGTCGGTGTATTCGGTATGATCTCAGGCTTGGTGACATCCTTTCTTACTTCACCTACCTCAGTACAAAACGAACGCGCGGAACGCAAAGAACAGATGATCATGGAGTTACTTGATAAACAAGATTTGATACTTCAGCGTTTAGACGAATTAGAAAAGAAGAACGAACTCAACCGCAAACCATAACGTGCAAGAGTAAGTAAGGGAGCACTACACTCCCTTATCAGATCCGGTCTTACATCCAATTAGTCACGCCAATATGGTTCGGTTTCAATACAACTCATTCGGGTCTGTTCCATTGCATGAAGAATGGAGTTTTCCTGACGACCCAGCCAACGTTCGAGCTGCTCTTTTTCTTCGCCTTGCAGTTTGTCTGTCTGCTTATTCAAAGTGCGTAGCGTAAGTAAATCATCAATACCGTGCAGCAAGTCGCTCCAAGGCATTCGAAAGACTGTTCGCTCTTCCATATCAAACAAGCTGGCAAAACACACTCCGGTATACAAGTTACGCATCAACCGATATTGCTGATCGATATAATCCTGAGCCAAAAGGTTGCGTTCAGGAGGAAAGGCCTCCATCAAATCCGCCCAAGTGCGATCTAACTGTTGCACCGAAAAATGTTCAATATTCAGCGACATTTTCTCGCGTGCCTTTTCATCAAGGAAAGGCTGCCAGCCACGCGTTAGAATCCAACGACTCAAATCGAGCAATAATCCCGTATATCGAGCCGAAGTGAATTGCTCTAGAATCTCTTGTCTCGGAGGTAAATCGTCTTGTTCTTGCTTGAGTTCGGCAACGAGGAATTTTCGTGCATCCAACTTACGAAGCGCATGACCTTTGTCTTCTAGTAGGTCTTCAAGATAATCATACTCTTTCAACCATTCTAGGCTCTGCTCTAACCACTTGAGTTCTTGACGTAAAATCGCGCTTGCTCTGCGAGGAACAATACCACCATAGACCGTCAAGACTTGGCGAATGAAGCTCACTGAGTTTTTTATCTCATGAAGCGCGTCGATTGATTCCCTTTCAAAGTAAATCTGCTCATGATAGTGCCAATGAGACAACGCGTGCTCTAAAGAGTTAATTAAGCAAGACTCGACGGTGTCATTTTTGTCTGTTGCGACCAACGTCATTTCTTTGATTTCATCGCCTTTGTAGCCTGTGGCTAAGCGATAACCCTTTGCGGCCTTGCTCAAGTTTCCAAGGCGCATTCCACCCTCTTCTGAAAACCGACGGGCTAAAGTGAACAACGCCTCTGTCTGACCAGATTTAAGCTCCAGCTCCACCTCACAGATTGGATCTTCTTTATCATCAGCTTCTACCTTGCCTTGATCAAACGCAACTTCTATCTGACTGCCATCGGGCATGCAGATAAGCCACTGCTCACGGGTGAAGTTCGTCGAAAAAAGAGGGGTGAGTTCATCTTGAAGCGTTGCAACATCTTTACCTGTTGGCCAAATGTCGCCAGGGTGAAGCGTTAACTCAGGAACATTGCTGTTATGTTCAGCATTGTATTCTGGGCGTTGGTGGAGTCCGGCAACCACTCGCCCTGCGGTTTTTACGGTTTGAACATAAACATCATCAAATCGACGAATGCGCAAGCCAATGTCATGTTGGCGTAACCACTTGTCAGGAGTATCGAAGTAAGTGTTCCCTAGCTCGCGACAACTGTGCTGAAGTACCTTTTCCTGAGAAATTTTCTTTATTAAAGTATCTGAAAATTCAGGAGAAACAAAAAACTTCAGTTCTATCTCGGTTTCCATAGTTATACCTTTCGAAGCAGATAGAAACAGGATATTGCCAATTTTCTTACACGGCAAGAAAGAAATATCGACGGTATGATGATCTAAAACAGTTTTAATGCGTGATTGAATGCGTTAACATGCGCGCCTTTATAGCCATCGCTCAACATTTCGCCTCAAATTGGTGTATGTTATTTTTAGGTTATATTAATTAGGTTGAATGACCATGCCAGTAAATACAATTATGGGGTTATTTGCAAAGTCCCCAATTAAGCCTTTGCAACGCCACGTTGTGTGTGTGAACGAATGTTGCTCTCACCTAATCAACTTCTTTGAAGTCAGTTCAAAAGGAGATTGGGAAAAAGCATCTGAAATTCGCGCACAAATTTCTCACTTAGAGAAAGAAGCCGACGTTTTAAAGCGCGAAATTCGTCTAAAACTTCCTCGCGGTTTGTTTATGCCTGTTGACCGTAGCGATATGCTTGAGCTACTTACACAGCAAGACAAATTAGCAAACCTCGCAAAAGATATTGCTGGTCGTGTTTACGGCCGTCGATTAGTCATCCCTGAGCCTCTTCAAGAGAACTTTATTGCGTACGTTAAGCGTTGTCTTGACGCAGCTAACCAAGCGCAAAATGTGATCAACGAGCTCGATGAGTTATTGGAAACTGGATTTAAAGGCCGTGAAGTAACACTTGTGGCTGAAATGATCCACCAATTGGATGTTATCGAAGATGACACCGATGCGATGCAGATCCAACTTCGTCAACAATTGATGGAGATTGAAAGCGGTATGAATCCTATCGACGTCATGTTCTTATACAAAATTCTAGAGTGGGTAGGTGGCATTGCTGATCAGGCGCAACGTGTTGGTGCGCGTCTTGAGCTAATGTTGTCTCGCTCATAAATCATAAGTTAACCAAATAACGAAGAGCATTTTAATTGCACTCCCCTGATTAGGCGATAAATATTAACGTCGCTGAAGGGGCTTTGTCGTGCCTAATTTGCTCCGCTTGTTATCAACAACTAGGTATTACGATGGATATCCTTGCGAACTACGGCACTGTCCTGATTATTGTTGCAGCTCTTTTTGGCTTCCTAATGGCTATTGGTATTGGCGCGAATGACGTCGCTAATGCAATGGGTACTTCTGTAGGCTCTAAAGCGTTAACCGTAAAACAAGCCATCATCATCGCGATGATTTTTGAATTTGCGGGTGCATATCTTGCAGGCGGTGAAGTAACCGACACTATCCGTAAAGGCGTTATTGAAACGTCACTCTTTGCATCTCAGCCCGATGTTCTTGTCTTCGGCATGATGTCTTCCCTTCTCGCTGCTGGTACATGGCTGCTACTAGCGTCATACATGGGCTGGCCAGTATCAACCACTCACTCTATCATCGGTGCTATCATCGGTTTTGCGTGTGTGTCTGTTGGTACAGAAGCGGTAGACTGGGGCTCAGTTCAAGGCATCGTGGGTAGCTGGATCATCACACCAGTGATATCAGGCTTCTTTGCTTACATCATCTTCGTTAGCGCACAACGTTTAATTTTTGATACAGAAACTCCGCTCATTAACGCGAAGCGTTTTGTACCTGTGTACATGTTTATTACCACTATGGTAATTGCGCTAGTGACCATTAAGAAAGGCCTTAAACACGTTGGTCTTCACCTAAGCAACAGTGAAGCTTGGATGTGGTCTGCAATCGTTTCTGGAATGGTCATGGTTGGTGGTTACCTATACATTAAGAAGAAATTTGCAAGTCGTGAAGATGACCATGGGTTTGCGGGTGTTGAGGGTATCTTCAGCGTACTAATGGTAATTACAGCGTGTGCAATGGCATTCGCACACGGCTCTAACGACGTAGCAAACGCGATTGGTCCACTTTCAGCGGTAGTCTCTACTGTTGAGCACATGGGTGAAATCACAACGAAAAGTACAATTGCATGGTGGATTCTTCCACTAGGTGGTTTTGGTATTGTTGTTGGTCTTGCGACACTCGGTCATAAAGTAATGGCAACTGTTGGTACTGGTATTACAGAGCTTACGCCAAGCCGAGGCTTTGCTGCTCAGCTAGCGACCGCATGTACTGTTGTTCTGGCATCAGGTACAGGTCTGCCTATCTCGACGACGCAAACACTAGTAGGTGCTGTTCTTGGTGTGGGTTTTGCGCGTGGTATCGCAGCTCTAAACCTTGGTGTTGTACGTAATATCGTCGCATCTTGGATCGTAACCCTGCCAGCTGGTGCACTATTAGCCGTTGTGTTCTTCTACGCAATTCAAGCTGCATTTTCTTAAAAAATTCGTCAATACAGTGTAAGCTCACTGTCATTATTGACTCAAAAACGCATAAAGGGGGGCTTTGCCTCCCTTCTTTGTTGCAGTCACTCTTGAAACTTTTTACTATTTGGCACTAGCGAAATATAGACACAAAACTGTTAAAGGATTTACCGTGAAAAGACTGCTTTGCTTGCTCTTAGCTTCTCTGGTAGTCGTACCAGCTGCATTTGCTCAAGACCGATACATTGCTGATAAGTTATTTACTTACCTGCACTCTGGACCTAGTAATAAATACCGTATTGTCGGCAGTATTGATGCTGGCGATAAAGTGACGCTTATCTCTACCAATAAAGACTCTGGTTATAGTCAAATTCGGGATCAACGTGGCCGAACAGGCTGGGTTGAGAGCCGATTCGTGACCAGTGAAGAAAGCATGACATTACGCTTACCAAAAATTGAGCAAGAGCTAGCGGAAACAAAGGAAAAGTTAGCCAATGCTCAAGCCACTTCTGATCAGGAAAAAGCTGGCCTTGTTGAGTCACTAGCCACTCGCAATCGCCAGATCTCTGATATGGAACAAAGCTACAGTGATATGAGCCAGCAGCTTTCTGAGGCTCAAGAAGAAGTTCGTAGCTTAAGAGCGAAACTCGATACACAAAAAGATGATCTACTGCTTAAATACTTTATGTATGGTGGTGGTGTCGCAGGTTTCGGTCTTCTATTTGGTTTGCTTCTCCCTCATATCATTCCGCGTAGGCGCCGCTCGCCATCTGGCTGGGCATAAGCTACGATGCCGCTGAATAAGCTGAATAAATAGAAAGGTCGCTCAATGCGACCTTTTTTGATGTAGCTGGTAACTGTCTATGATAGGGATAGACAATTATCCCTTCCAATCGTAAAGCGCTGGCACTTCAATCTTTTCGCCATTGATACTCAACAAACTGCTTTGCTGCTCGATCTTTTCTAATTGAATAGCGTCAGTTATCCAGTCACCTTCTTTGTACTCGCGGCCATTAATCTTCACCCAGCGTTTTGCAGGACTGCTGGAATAGACATGCGTTTCAAAGTTCATTGCGGGGAGCTTGCCATACCACTTATCTCCATCGGTAGAGATATTTGTCATATTGGCCTTCGCTTTCACCCTCGAAGGTGCATCATTACCCAACACTGCTTGTACATGCGATGCTAGCTCAGGAGAAAGCTGAGATAAGTCCAAATCTCCCAGCAGGGAATCGTGTTCCGTTTTTTTGCTCGAACCTACGTTTGAAGCTGCTGGCGGCGCTACTGGGGTTGGCTCCTCATATACTGGTGCAGTGAGTTCATACGTTGCTTGTAACTTCCCAAAACTTGGATACTCCTTCACCTCGTAAGTAAAAGGCACATCCAGAGTAATCTCTTCTTGTTGTACCCTTTCCTTCCATTGGGCTTGCTTCGTTTGGTACAACGGGTAAAGATTGAATGCGCTTACAAACAAAGCCGGGCCTATAAGCAACCCGCATACCAGCAGTTTATTCACTTTTTGCTCCTGTACCGGAGTCTGCTGAGGGTGGTATAGCGGTGAATAAGACGCGGATTGGTAATTTTGCTCTGATTGTTCCAGTGCTTTCATCACTCTAGACATCAAATATTCTCCTCAGACATACTCAGTGATGGAGCATCCATCGGTGCTACCTCAGCCAAACGCTGTAATGTATTCTTACCCGCAATCCCATCCGCAGTTAGCCCTTGCCAACGCTGAAACGTCATCACTTTTTCCTTAAGAGCCAGATCGTAGACATCATCCGTTGCCAACGGCTTACCCAACACTTGCGACAGTTTTTGATCCAACAATGTTATGGCGGTTCCGCGCATACCGAATTTCATGGTTTGCTGCCAGTAACGTCGAGAAATTCGGTGATATTCGCCATTCCAAAGCTGCTCTAGTTCATTCAAAGGTACTTCAACATTTTTGTCTGCAAGCAATAGCTGAGCCTTCTCATCCCCAAGCTTGTACAACACTGCAAAGCTCTCAACGTTGTCTCTTTCAAGGGTGAGTAAAACGGGGACATCTGCAACTCTTAGAGCTTGTATATTCCCACTTGCTCTATCACAGATAAAGGCCCCCTCATTCTCTTGTAAACAAAGTTTGTCCAGCATAGAAGGTTGAAAGCCCCACACCTTGTAAAGGTCGCCAACACCTTGCTCAAAATTGGTAGCGCGGTGAATTTGCTTGGTGAGCTGTTCTGGGAACACTTCTCTTTCGATGACCGTTGCTGACATAGGTGGATAGTGCGCTTCTCCCCACTTATCGATAGCAGGCTCTAAAAGGTCAGGTACATATACATAGCTACCCACCGCCAAAATCGCACCTATGACTGCGGCACTTAGGTAACTTACATTCGCAGAAACGACCGGTTTTGTTGCTGTAGGCGGTTGAAAAGAAGGCTGGAAACTCATCACCTCGTTGCATGCGTGTTGCACGGTTGAGTACTGAGGTGTTTTTTCACCAAGACTGTAAGAGAACTTTAAAGCGGCATCACACACTAGGTTAATGAGTCTAGGAATACCTAAGGTTCGGTGAGCGATTAAGTTTAACGATTTCGAGTTAAATAGGTTTCTATCGCCACCCGCTAACTCCAGTCGATGACGAATATAGCTCGCCGCTTCTTTACTATCGAGGGGGAGTAGATGATAACGTCCTGTAATCCGCTGAGCCAACTGTCTTAACTGAGGCATTTGCAGTTTTTGCTGCAGTTCAGGTTGTCCGATAAGCAGTACTTTCAGTAATTTTTGGCTTTCCGTTTCTAGGTTCGTTAACAATCTTAACTGCTCAAGCACTTCAGCCGATAAATGCTGCGCTTCATCAATGACAAGCAGTGTTTGAACACCGTTAGCGTGATTATGCAATAGAAACTGGTGGATCAGCTGATTCAACGTTTTCAGAGAAGAACCAGACTGATACTCCAGTCCAAACTCGTCACAGATAGCTTCCAACAACTCTAGGTTAGAAAACGTTGGGTTTAAAATAAGCCCTGCATGAACACTGTGATCTAAATTGCTCAGCATGGCTCTTGCCACAGTCGTTTTTCCGGTGCCCACCTCTCCAGTGAGCATCGCAAATCCACCACCCTCACCTAACCCTGCGGTTAGTCTAAGCATCGCTTCTGAATGCCTTTGGCTCTGATAGAGAAAACGAGAGTTGGGGACAATCGAAAATGGCAGTTCTGAAAATCCAAAATATTGCTTATACATTCATCTCGTCTCTGGGAATTTGGTGATAAGGAAAGTACCATTACCAACAATAATAGCCAATTATTAAGTACACAATTGAGAGTGTGATAAGTGCATAGATACCTAGTTGGCGGCGCAGTTCGCGATCGACTCCTAAAAATTGATGTTTATGATAGAGACTGGGTGGTGGTTGGAGCGACACCAGAAGAGCTCGTGCAGCAGGGGTACGTTGCTGTAGGTAAGGAGTTCCCTGTCTTTCTTCATCCAAAAACGAAAGAAGAGCACGCTTTAGCAAGAACCGAACGAAAAGTCGGTGCCGGCTATACAGGTTTTGAGTGCTATTTTGCTCCAGATGTGACGCTTGAAGAAGACTTGCTACGCCGTGATCTGACGATCAATGCGATGGCTCAAGATCCCGATGGCACACTCATCGATCCTTACCGTGGCCAACAAGATCTCAACGATCGTGTTTTACGCCACGTTTCCGATGCTTTTATCGAAGATCCGCTTCGTGTACTTCGAGTCGCTCGATTTGCAGCAAAGTTAAACCACTTAGGCTTTACAATTGCTGATGAAACGCTTGCGTTGATGCGAACCATTGCGCAATCTGGTGAACTCGCGCACCTGACTCCTGAGCGTGTTTGGCAAGAATGGCAGAAATCTCTGTCTACGTCAGACCCACAAGTGTTCATCGAAGTGCTCAGAGAATGTGGCGCGCTAAAAGTAGTGTTACCCGAACTCGATCAGCTATTTGGCGTGCCTCAACCTGAGAAATGGCATCCAGAGATTGATACTGGTGTTCACACGATACTCGTGGCCAAGCAAGCCGCGCTATTGAGCGACTCATTACCCGTCAGATTTGCCGCCCAAGTTCATGACCTTGGTAAAGGTATTACGCCACAAAGCGAGTGGCCTAGTCATAAAATGCATTGTCATACTGGACTCAAGTTGATTAAAGCATTGTGCGAACGAGTCCGTGTACCCAATGAATACCGCGATTTAGCCTTGATGGTATGTGAGCAGCACTCTAACATTCATCGCGCAGCCGAACTTCGTTCAGAAACCAAGCTTAAAATCCTCAATAAACTCGATGTATGGCGCAAACCAGAGCGTTTGAATGATATTTTACTCTGTTGCATGGCTGACAGCCTTGGCCGAACGGGTTATGAAAATTACGAATACTCACAGAAAGGAATATTTGAAACGGCCTACCAAGCTTCACTAAGCGTCAATGTGCAAGACATCATCCAAGATGGGTTTAAAGGTGCTGCCATTCGTGAAGAGATGGAAAAACGCCGTGTTGAAGCGATAGAGAAAACGAAATAACCTCACCTAGCGCCTTCCCTCACATACAAAAACGCCCCGCTTGAGCGAGGCGTTTCAAAAAGCTATTTAGCTAAGCTTAATAATTAAGCCTGACCTTTTACTTCTTTAAGACCGCTTTCTTGTAATGTAGAGGAGCGCGCTCACCTAGCGCCTTCCCCCACATACAAAAACGCCCCGCTTGAGCGAGGCGTTTCAAAAAGCTATTCAGCTAAGCTTAATAATTAAGCCTGACCTTTCACTTCTTTAAGACCGCTTTCTTGTAATGTAGCGGAGCGCGCTCACCTAGCGCCTTCCCCCACATACAAAAACGCCCCGCTTGAGCGAGGCGTTTCAAAAAGCTATTTAGCTAAGCTTAAGGATTAAGCCTGACCTTTCACTTCTTTAAGACCGTTGAAAGGAGCGCGCTCACCTAGAGCTTCCTCGATACGGATTAGTTGGTTGTACTTAGCAACACGGTCAGAACGGCTCATAGAACCAGTCTTGATTTGACCTGCAGCTGTACCTACCGCTAGGTCAGCGATAGTTGCATCTTCAGTTTCGCCAGAACGGTGAGAGATTACTGCTGTGTAACCTGCGTCTTTAGCCATCTTGATTGCAGCTAGAGTCTCAGTTAGAGAACCGATTTGGTTGAACTTGATAAGGATAGAGTTAGCTACGCCTTTCTCGATACCTTCAGCAAGGATCTTAGTGTTAGTAACGAATAGGTCATCACCTACTAGTTGAAGCTTGTCACCTAGTAGTTCAGTTTGGTGCTTGAAGCCAGCCCAATCAGACTCGTCTAGACCATCTTCGATAGAAACGATTGGGAATTGGTTAGCTAGCTCAGCTAGGTAGTGGTTGAACTCTTCAGAAGTGAAAGTCTTACCTTCGCCTTTCATGTTGTAGATGCCAGCGTCTTTGTCGAAGAACTCAGATGCTGCACAGTCCATAGCAAGAGTCACGTCTTTACCTAGCTCGTAGCCCGCAGCTGCAACAGCTTCTGCGATAACTTCTAGAGCTTCAGCGTTAGATTTAAGGTTAGGAGCGAAACCACCTTCGTCACCAACTGCAGTGCTGTAGCCTTTAGACTTAAGAACTTTAGCTAGGTTGTGGAATACTTCAGCACCGATACGTAGACCTTCTTTAAGAGTCTTAGCACCAACTGGCTGGATCATGAACTCTTGGATATCAACGTTGTTGTCTGCGTGCTCACCACCGTTGATGATGTTCATCATTGGTAGAGGCATAGAGAACTGACCAGCAGTACCGTTTAGCTCAGCGATATGCTCGTATAGAGGCATGCCTTTCGCTGCTGCTGCAGCTTTAGCGTTTGCTAGAGAAACTGCTAGGATAGCGTTCGCACCGAATTTAGATTTGTTTTCAGTGCCGTCTAGTTCGATCATTACTGCATCGATTGCAGCTTGGTCTTTAGCGTCTTTGCCAACTAGTGCTTCAGCGATTGCACCGTTAACAGCTTCAACAGCTTTAAGAACACCTTTACCTAGGAAACGTGCTTTGTCACCGTCACGTAGCTCAAGAGCTTCGCGAGAACCAGTTGAAGCGCCAGATGGTGCTGCCGCCATACCAACGAAACCGCCTTCTAGGTGAACTTCAGCTTCTACTGTTGGGTTACCACGTGAGTCGATGATTTCACGACCTAGAACTTTAACGATCTTAGACATTAGTGTTTCCTCTCGTTCAAATATAAATGTCAAATTTAAAAGGCAGCGGCACAACCTTCGCCACTGCCCATATCCTTTTTACTTCTCGAATTCGCCGCGTGAGTATTGGCCTGCTGCCTTAACAAAACCTGCGAACAGTGGGTGACCATCGCGAGGTGTCGAGGTGAACTCTGGGTGGAACTGAGCCGCTACAAACCATGGGTGAGCTGGGTTCTCAATCATTTCCACTAGCTTCTTGTCCGCAGATAGGCCAGATACTTTCAGACCAGCTTTTTCGATTTGCGGACGAAGCACATTGTTCACCTCGTAACGGTGACGGTGACGCTCATGGATAGTCGCGCTGCCGTACAGTTCACGTGCTTTAGTACCTTTTTCAAGATGACATAGTTGAGAACCAAGACGCATCGTACCACCTAGGTCAGACGTCTCAGTACGCTCTTCAACTGCGCCTGTTTCGTCAACCCATTCAGTGATCAAGCCTACTACAGGGAACTTGGTCTCTTTGTTAAATTCTGTTGAATGTGCACCTTCCATACCCGCAACGTTACGCGCGTATTCAATTAGGGCAACTTGCATGCCTAGACAGATGCCAAGGTAAGGGATGTTGTTCTCACGCGCGTATTTCGCCGCAAGAATCTTACCTTCAACGCCACGATCGCCGAAGCCACCTGGAACTAGAATAGCGTCTAGACCTTTGAACATCTCATCACCTTTTGACTCAACATCTTGAGAGTCAACGTACTTGATGGTCACATTCAAACGGTTTTTAAGGCCTGCGTGCTTAAGCGCTTCGTTTACAGATTTGTATGCATCTGGCAGTTCAATGTACTTACCTACCATACCTATGGTTACGTCGCCTGTTGGGTTAGCTTCTTCGTAGATAACTTGTTCCCATTCAGACAGGTTAGCTTCAGGTGCAGTAATGCCAAAGCGTGCACAAACAAGATCATCCAGACCTTGAGCCTTAATAAGTTGAGGGATCTTGTAGATTGAATCCACATCCTTCATTGAGATTACAGCTTTTTCTGGAACATTACAGAATAGAGCAATTTTCTTACGCTCGTTCGCTGGAATCATGCGATCACTACGACAAACTAGAATATCTGGCTGAATACCGATAGATAGCAGCTCTTTTACAGAGTGTTGAGTTGGCTTAGTTTTTACTTCGCCAGCCGCTGCTAGGTAAGGAACTAGAGTCAGGTGCATGAACATTGCACGTTCACGACCAAGTTCTACCGCAAGCTGACGAATCGCTTCCATAAATGGTAGTGATTCGATATCACCGACAGTGCCACCTACTTCAACGATCGCGATATCGTGGCCTTCAGAACCAGCAATAACTCGGTCTTTGATAGCATTAGTGATGTGAGGGATTACCTGAATAGTTGCACCTAGGTAGTCACCACGACGTTCTTTACGAAGTACGTCGGCGTAAACACGACCTGCTGTAAAGTTGTTACGCTTGGTCATCTTGGTACGGATAAAGCGCTCATAGTGACCAAGGTCTAGGTCAGTCTCTGCGCCATCTTCCGTAACGAACACTTCACCATGCTGAGTCGGGCTCATTGTGCCTGGATCAACGTTGATGTAAGGGTCAAGCTTCATCATAGTCACTTTAAGACCACGAGCTTCTAGAATAGCTGCAAGAGATGCTGCTGCAATACCTTTACCTAGAGAGGATACAACCCCACCAGTAACAAAAATGTAATTTGTCGTCATGTTTAACCTGAAATTGGTTGAATGAGGGAAATGGATTTTCATCTGGACGGGAGAAAAATATACCAGAAGACCCTAACCGCCACAACGTGAAATCTATCACACTGCCTTTTTTATTTTTTGCTTCAAATCAAACTGTGCAAAGATAAAGCGGACAGCGTATTTGCGTTCTGAGTCACATTTGTCTCAAACCATCTATATTGCCTTATATTTAGACTCTATCTGATCTTCTCTTACTCTTCTCGCTTCACCTGATTCCAATACTCATCAAGTTCATTCAGCGAGCATTGGGTTAACTCTCTTCCCGAATTCGCCACTTTGGCTTCTACCTGCCTGAAACGATTCGAAAATTTAATATTCGCCTTACTCAAAGCTACTTCAGGATCTTTACCGAGATGACGTGCTAAGTTAACGGTGGCAAACAACAAATCTCCAAGCTCTAGCTCAATTTTGCTTTCTTGTGGAGAGACTTGAAGCGCTTCTTCCATCACCTCTTCGATTTCCTCCTGAACTTTTTCCACTACTGGCCCTAAAGAATCCCAGTCAAAACCGTATTTCGCGCATTTCTTCTGGATCTTTGTGGCACGGGAAAGTGCTGGCAGAGAATTTGGTATTGAGTCTAGAATACTTTCTTCTTTTTTGCCTACCTTCGCTTTCTCTTTGGCTTTCTCTGCCTCCCAGTTCGCATGAATCTGCTCGTCGTTATCAAACTCAATATCGGAAAAAACATGCGGGTGACGACGCGTTAGTTTTTCATTGACCGTTTCGACGACCTCAGAGAAATCAAATAGGCCCTGCTCCTTTGCCAATTGGCTATAAAAGATCACTTGGAACAGTAAGTCACCCAATTCTTCTTTTAAATTAGGCCAGTCTCGGTTTTGAATCGCGTCGACCACTTCGTAGGTTTCTTCTATCGTATGAGGCACAATCGTGTCGAAACTCTGTTTTAGATCCCAAGGACACCCACTTTCCGGGTCACGCAGCGCTGACATAATCTTTTCTAACTGCTCAATTGGATGATTCATTTAACTTTTTCCTTTATAAAAAAGGCGAGCAGCTAAACACTACTCGCCTTAAAATAACCAATGCTACGCGAAGGTTAGCCTAAGCGTTTGACCCTAACGACATCTTTGATTTGTTCCACACGAGCAGTGATTCTGCTTAGAACTTCAATGTTCGTGACCTCTAGGTCAAAGTCCATTATCGCAAGCTGTTTGCGGTAGTCCACTCGGCTCTTCATACTGGTGACTTTGATTTTCTCGTTGGCAAACAATGTCGTGATGTCTTTTAACAAACCACCGCGTTCCATTGCTTCAACGCGGACAGTTAGGATGTAAGATCCTACAAATCCACTGCCCCAAACAGTATCAATGATACGCTCTGCTGCATGATGACGAAGCTCTTCTAGCTGCTCACAGTCCGCTCGGTGTACAGAGATACCCCGACCTTGTGTGATATAACCACAAATCTCATCTCCCGGGATAGGCTGACAACAACGCGCTAGGTGCGTCATCAAGTTATCGACCCCTTCAACAACAACCGCGTCTTTCTTCGGACGACTCTGCGCAGGTGCTTTACTTTCTGCTTCTTGCAGTTTTTCCAGCGCCTGCTGATCTTCCTCTTCCGCAGTCGGTTTGTTTACCAACGCGTTGATGTGGTTGATGATCTGGTTAATACGCAAGTCACCGCTGCCAACACCCACGTACAATTCATCAGGTGTATTCACGTTGAAACGTTTCAGCGCGTATTGCTCTGCATCTTTTAGCGTTGCGCCAATCTTGGCTAGCTCTGCTTCCAGAATCTCACGACCCGCTTCTAGGTTCTTCTCTCGTGATTGCTTACGGAACCATGCGTTAATTTTTGCCCGCGCACGACCTGAGAGTACAAAGCCCAACGATGGGTTGAGCCAGTCACGAGATGGATTCGGCTCTTTTGAGGTAATGATCTCTACCTGATCGCCCATGTGCAATTTATGGGTGAATGGTACGATTCGTCCTCCAACTTTAGCACCTATACAACGGTGGCCAACTTCAGAGTGGATGTGGTACGCAAAGTCGAGCGGTGTTGCGCCCATCGGCAAGTCAACAACATCACCACGAGGCGTAAAGGCGTAAACACGGTCATCAAAGACTTGGCTACGAACTTCATCCAGCATTTCGCCAGAATCGGACATCTCTTCTTGCCAATCCAGTAGCTTACGCAGCCAAGTGATTTTCTCATCGTAACCACTGCGACCAGCGCCACCTTCTTTGTATTTCCAGTGCGCAGCCACACCCAACTCCGAGTCTTCATGCATTTGCTTAGTTCGGATTTGAATTTCTATGGTTTTGCCTTCAGGCCCGAGTATAACTGTATGAATAGACTGATAACCGTTCGGTTTCGGGTTCGCGACATAGTCGTCAAATTCACTTGGAAGGTGTTTGTATTTGGTGTGAACGGCACCTAGAGCAGCATAACAATCTTGCAATTTGTCAGCGATAATTCTGACTGCACGCACATCAAAAAGCTCATCGAATGCTAGCCCTTTTTTGCGCATTTTACGCCAGATGCTGTAAATATGTTTTGGACGGCCACTCACCTCGGCGTTAATACCAGACTCTTTCATTTCTTTCGATAAGTCATCAACAAAGTCTTTGATGTACTTTTCGCGAACGATGCGTCGTTCAGACAGCTGTTTTGCAATCTGTTTGTAGGTGTCAGGGTGCTGGTAGCGGAAAGCGTAATCTTCAATCTCCCACTTTAACTGACCAATGCCTAAGCGGTTGGCAAGTGGCGCATAAATATTGGCACACTCTTTTGCTGCGGCTCGGCGAACTTCATCCGGTGCTTGCTTAACTTCAATTAAGTTACAGATTCGCTCTGCCAACTTGATGATCACACAACGGAAGTCATCCACCATCGCAAGAAGCATACGGCGAACATTGTCCACTTGCGCCGAAGCAGCGCTTCCTTCCATGGTGACGTTCAGTTGACCTAGAGCGGCCATCTCTTCGACACCATCAATTAACTTAATGGTTTCTTTGCCAAAATCTTCCTCAAATTTATCTCGAGGGTATGCACCACCTGAAACAAGAGGGAACAACAGAGCCGCCACCAGCGTTGCTTTATCCATCGAGAGGGTGATTAGAATTTCGATCATCTCTCGACCACGCCACAACAGCAGTGGGCCCTGTTCACTATCTTTTAAAATGGTTTCGCAGTGGAGGTACACCTCTTTGAGGCGCGCCGCGACCTTAGCATCTTGATTTAGACTAGCGATCCATTTATCTAGCTCAAACTGTTCATCTTGATTCAAATGTGCGCTTCTAACCGCAACCATCTTTTTCGTCCTAGTTTTTTATTTTTTATCTTTCGCTTATCTCGTGTAAGACTTACATGAGAGAGATAAGTTTAATCCTTAACAAAAAGTGCCATCGATTCTAAATGGCTGGTATGTGGGAACATGTCCAACATGCCTAATTTCTGCAATTTAAATCCTTGGCTCAGCAAGCTTTGCGAGTCTCTCGCTAGAGTAGCAGGATTACAGGAAACATAAACGATCCTGACTGTGCCAAGTCCAGAAAGCTGCTCGACAATCCCACTCGCTCCTGCACGCGCGGGATCAAGCAATACTTTATCAAACTTTTCGCTCGCCCAGAGCTGACCAGAAATGTCATCTTCCAAATTCGCCTGATAGAATTGGGCGTTACTTAGGTTATTTAGCTTGGCGTTTGCTGTCGCCTTGTCGACCATGGCGTCAACACCTTCAACACCGACAACGCTTTGAACTTGCTTTGCAATTGGCAAACTAAAATTCCCCAATCCACAAAATAGGTCTAGTACGCGGTCGTTTTCTTCTAGCTTTAACCACTCCATCGCTTGTTTAACCATACTGGCATTCACCTGTTGATTCACTTGGATAAAGTTATTTGGTTCGAATGGAATCGTGACTCCCGCTTCTAGGTAATGTCCTTGCTCACCTTCCACTAAATCCAATTGTTCGCTTTTTGGCATCAGGTAAAGTGAGGCTTGGTTAGATTGAGCAAATTCAACCAGTGCCTTGTGGTCGTCATTTTTAAGCGCCTTAGAATGACGCAAAACGATGATGCGTGTGTTATCAGCTTTGACCAACTCGACATGGCCTAACCCATCCTGATGGGCAAAGCCTTTAAGTAGCTCATACAATGGCTGCATCAGTTGCTCGAGCTCTGGCGCTAATACCGGACAATGCGTGACATTAACGATCTCTTTGCTTTGCTTCTTACGAAAACCAAACTGTAGCTGCTTACTCTTCTTATCAACATGTAAGCTGATCCGAGCCCGTCTGCGATAGCCTCGTTCTTCACCAGTCATTGGCGCATCCAACTCCGCCGTTTGCCCCGCAAATTTTCTCATGAGCTGGCTCAGCGTTTGCTGTTTGTATTCGCGCTGATTTTCAATATCAAGATGCTGCATATTACAACCACCACACTCGTTATAATGTGGACAAAATGGTTCTATACGCTGCTCACTCGGCTTTTGAATTTTAATCAGATTCGCACGGGCAAACTTGCTTTTGCTCTCGACTAATTGAATCAGCACTTGCTCACCTGGCAAGGCCCCTTCAATAAAAACGGGCTTTTTATTCTGATAGGCAATGCCAGCACCATGGTGATCGAGTTTTTCTACCTGTACGGATTGATGCTTTGTATTGAGTTGAGTTTTCTTCTTCGGTTGGAAAAAACGCGCCATGCTCTGTGCCTATTTGTTAATGCTTAAGTGCTGTAATTTTTGTTCAGGCTCCACCTTTTGTGCCTGAATCATTGTCTGACACGGCCGAGTTGATTATGCTTAACGATTCGGCAGTCTCATCTTATATTGCGACTATTTTCCCATATCCACACCACGATGTTTAGACAATAATGACAAGATATGGCTTACGTGCCCGCGTTATTACCCTCACCCTCGCACCGACGCTGATTATCGGATTACTTTTAAGTGCGTTTTTCTCCTTTAATCGCTATCACGATTTAGAAACGCAAGTCGTTAATTCAGGACTGAATATAGTCGAACCTTTAGCTATCGCCAGTGAAGAGGGATTAAAAAAGAATAGTCGAGAGTCGGTACGTCGCATTATCAGCTATGCACACCGAAAAAATTCTAAGTTTGTACGCAGTATCGCGGTATTCGACTACAAACATGAGCTGTTTGTTACCTCTAACTTTCACCCAAACTTTGAGTCGTTGACCTTTCCGAAGAATGAACCGATTCCTTTACTCGTCAAGTCATCGCAAAGCGATAATACGCTGATTCTGCGTGCGCCTGTCATCGCGGAGTCAGGGCTTATGGCAACGGATCAAAATTCTGAAAACACCCCTGCTCTTGGTTATGTCTCCATTGAATTGGATCTGTCATCCTTGCGATTGCAACAGTATCAGGAAGTATTTTCCGCTGTACTCGTTCTGTTTGTCGGCTTAGGTTTAGCTGGCGTGTTCGCTTATCGCTTAATGTATGACGTGACTCGTCCTATTTCGCATATGAAGAGCATGGTTGATAGGATTCGTCGAGGTCATTTAGGCGTTCGTATCGAAGGAAAAATGCACGGTGAGCTGGACTCTTTAAAAAACGGCATCAATGCGATGGCGGTATCGCTGTCTGAATACCATGTCGAAATGCAGCACAGTATTGACCAAGCGACCTCTGACCTACGGGAAACCTTAGAGCAGTTAGAGATTCAGAACGTAGAGCTGGACATTGCAAAGAAACGCGCACAGGAAGCAGCACGCGTGAAGTCTGAATTCTTAGCAAACATGTCTCATGAACTGCGCACTCCGCTCAACGGCGTCATCGGTTTTACCCGACAGCTTCTGAAAACCCAGCTTACAGATAGCCAAACAGATTACTTACAAACCATTGAAAAGTCGGCGAAGAACTTACTCAATATCATCAACGATATTTTAGACTTTTCTAAACTCGAAGCCGGTAAACTTGCTCTCGAAAACATTCCTTTCGATTTCCAAGAATCTCTAGAAGAAGTGGTCATCTTACAAGCCACCAGCGCCCATGAAAAAGGGTTAGAGCTGACACTTAAGATCGATCCTAAGATTCCAGTGGGCTTAGTTGGCGACTCCCTACGTATTCAGCAAGTGCTTACTAACCTTGTGGGGAACTCAATCAAATTTACCGAACGCGGTAATATTGATATCAGCGTCGAACTGCGTTCGCAAAAAGAAGATTTGGTCGAACTGCAATTTATGGTGCGCGATACCGGTATCGGTATTTCTGAACGTCAGCAAGCGCAGTTGTTCCAAGCATTTAGCCAAGCGGATGCAAGTATCTCTCGCCGCTACGGCGGTACTGGTCTAGGCTTGGTTATCACTCAAAAATTAGTCAGCCAGATGGGTGGCGAAATCAGCCTTACCAGCCGTCTGCACCAAGGCTCTACCTTCTGGTTTACCTTGCGCTTACACTCAACCGATATGCCAGTAACGGAAATTGTTGACACTTCGAGCCTAAAGCAAAGAACGCTGCTGTTAGTCGAACCGAATATGCAGGCCGCTTCTATCACGCAACAAATTCTCGTTCAGGAAGGTTTGGTTGTGACCTATCGTTCTTCTTTACCTGAAGAGGTAGAAAGCTTCGACTACGTACTACTGAATTTAGCGCCAAGTAAAAAGAACAAGATTTCGAATGTAGAAGCTGACGTAGAAAAAGCACTTCGTTGCGCGCCACAGGTAGTTGTCGGTACACCAAGTACGGCATTGGCACTATCAGACCACCTGATTCAGAAATACCCAATTCACTGTATTACTAAGCCACTGTCTCGCAAACGCCTACTGCAAACACTGTCGGCGAATCAAGACAACTTGCCATTACTACCCATGGTGATTCCACAAAATGAAACCTTACCTTTAACCGTGATGGCGGTGGATGACAACCCAGCAAACTTGAAGCTGATCAGCGCACTGCTGCATGAACGGGTCGAGAAAGTCATTACTTGCACCAACGGTTTAGATGCAGTGAAGCAAGCGCAAGCTCAGCCATTTGATATTATCTTGATGGACATTCAGATGCCGCACATGGACGGCGTTACCGCGTGTGAAGAGATCAAGAAAACCGATCTCAACGCCAAAACACCAGTTATCGCCGTCACCGCGCACGCCATGAGTGGGGAGCGAGACAGATTACTAAGTGCTGGTATGGATGATTACCTGACGAAGCCTATTGAAGAGCATGTTCTGCAGCAGGTGCTAGTTCACTGGAGCCCGCACACCGATTCGGAAACCATTGAAAAGATCACCCCATCGTATGTTGAAGAAGTCGATGAAGAGCTGGCACCCACAAGCTCTCCCCTTCAGCAAAACATCAGTATCGATTGGGAAGCGGCGCTGAAACAGTCAGCGAACAAAGTCGACTTAGCCAAAGATATGCTAAAGATGTTGGTCGACTTTATTCCCGAAGTGGAAGATGCCGTTGAACAGGCGCTTGAGCAAGAGGACTTCTCACGCGAAGAACTTATCCATGTGATTCATAAACTGCATGGTAGTAGCTCTTACTGTGGCGTCCCGATACTCAAAGGGCTGTGCGCGACGATAGAGCAAGCACTGCGGTCGGGTGCAACCATTGATGACATCGAGCCTGAAATGTTTGAACTGCAAGACGAGATGACCAAAGTCACTGCTACGGCTAAGTTGTATTTGCAATAGCCAATCAACTTACACCATAACTCAAGAGAGCCAACACACGTTCGCTCTCTTTTGTTTTTAGTTCTCTAAACAAAATCGATAGCCAACGCCCGGTTCAGTACGTAGATACTTTGGATTGAGCGAGTCATCACCCAGTTTTTGCCTTAAATGACTGACCACAATTCTCAAGTAATGCGTATCTTCCACATGAGACGGCCCCCAGATTTCTTTCAATAGCTGGGTTTGGGTAATCACACAATTAGGCGACAGTGCCAACGTTGACAATACGCCATACTCTTTTGGCGTTAAATCCACCAATGTGTTGTCGTATTTCACCTCGCGTTTCGACAGATCAATGCGCAGGTTACCGTCATCCAATACCGCTTTCTGCTCTGGCTTGATGTTGTCGCGTAAACACACACGAATCCGCGCCAACAACTCAAGCACGCTGAACGGTTTGGTCACGTAATCTTGCGCGCCGCAATCGAGCGCTTCGACTTTCTCTTTGTCTTGATCTCTGACCGACAACACCATAACCGGAACCGGGCTCCAACTGCGCAGCTCTTTTAATACCTGCTGGCCGTCCATATCCGGCAAACCTAAATCCAGCATCACCAGATTTGGCTGATTGCGCGCAACGGCGTTCAACCCTGCCTTGCCATTTTCCGCTTCAATCACTTCGTAGCCTTCGCTACCGAGCGCCACTCTTAACATCCGTCTTATCTGTGGCTCATCATCAATAACAACAATTTTTATACTCAAAACATCCTGCTCTATGTTGCGACTAAACTTGGGTACTCCAGCGGAAGCTCTACTTCAAAGCGCGTTCCGTTGCCTTCAATGCGATTGGTGGCCCTTACTTTACCGCCGTGGGCACTGATCATGCCTTTGCAGATCGCTAACCCCATTCCGGTGTTGTTCTTCTTGTGGTCGCCGTCGGACACCACGTAGAACATATTAAAAATTTCAGCCTGTTGGTCTTGTGGGATCCCCGGCCCTTTATCTTCGATACTGATCAGACATTTGTCGCGGTTGATGTTGAGTTTTATCGCGATCTGCTCATTTTTCGGCGAATACCGTGCCGCATTTTCTAAGATGTTAAACAGCGCTTGCTCGACCAAGGCGGCGTGTACATACAAAAGTGGCGCGTCTTTCTGGCTAATAAACTGCACTTTGGACTCAGGAAAATAGCGTTTGAGTCGGCTTTGCGCACTGCTGATGATGTCGTCAATGGAAACCCAATCGCGCTCAATCTTCAGCCCGCCATACCCCAAGCGCGTCATATCCAATAAGTTCTGAATGTAGCTGTCTAAGCGGCGGCTCTCTTGCAAAATGGTGTCCAGCATCTCCATTTTGTCGGAAGCGTTGAGTTTGGTATCCAGCTCTTTGAGGGTTTCCGCTGCGCCCATCATCGCCGCCAAAGGCGATTTCAAATCGTGGGACACCGAAGACAACAACGACGAGCGGATCTGCTCGACTTCGGTTTTCACCCGCGCCGATTCCAGATCGGAACTGAGGCGGATACGCTGCCAAGTATTGGAAGCCTGATTGAGCATCGAATTGATCAAATCTCTGTCGAACTGCAAAAAGTGTTGCTGCTGATTTTGCCAGCCAATCACCACCACGCCGATCACCGTTTCTTGGTGAATGGCGGGGATCACCGTCACTTTCGACGCGTTGAGCGTATCGGTAAAACGTCCGGCTGGCTGACCGTGCGCCAGCGCCCAATCAATCGCGGATTCGTCTCTGGCTTCAAGTTGAGTGCTCAGTGAAAAACAAGAATGCATGATCTCTTCGCGATCTTGCAGCACAAACCAACTTGGCGACTGCACTACCGAGGAGATGTTTTGGCACACCGTGTTCCATAACGTATGGTCGCTTTCCACAATCGCCAGCTGTTGTGCCAGCTCACGCAGGCTCTCGGCATAACGGTTCGACTCTTTCAGCAACATAAATTGGTGACGAATACGTGAGGCGGTTGGCCCACTCACCAGACCGATAATGATAAGGAAAATCAAGGTAGCAATGTCGTCTTGGCTGTACACCTTGAGGGTAAAAATGGGCTCGGTGAGAAAGAAGTTGAAACTCAAAAACGAATAGATCGCAGAGGCAATCGCCGGACGAGCGCCAAACTTCAAGCCCGTAAGAATGATTGCGAGAACAAACACAAGCACCAAATTGCCGCTGCTCAATACTTCTTTGAGCAACAACGCCATGCCACTGGCAAGAGCGACACTCACACCCGCGTAGAGGTAGCCCTTCATGTTGCCAAGCGACGGATTTTGGTACTCGATACGCTGTGGTTTGCGCTCTGAAGTTTGCTCGCGATACACCGACACTTCCAGTGGCAGACCCGATTCAATCAAGCGTTGATAGAGGCGCTTTTTCCAGAACAGCCAGCGATAGCGCCCGCCCGTACCAACCAAAACCGTGTTGACCCGCTGCTCTTTCAGATACGGCAGGATGGTGTGATAGCAACCTGAACCACGGAGTACATCGACATTGGCGCCCAACTCTTTAGCCAGCTCTAACGAATCATTGAGGTGTTTGCGCTGCTGAGTGGTTTGCGGTTTCCCCTTGTCGACCCACACCACACGCCAAGGCATTTGTCGCCGCTCGGCAATTTGTCGGCCGATACGCACCAGATAGCGGTGATCACTGCTGGCGCTGATCAGCACCAACAAGTGGTCTTTGAGTGCCAAGACACCTTGGCTTTGCTGGGTCTCTACCGCGCTCGACCAACTGGCGTCCACTTTGGAAATCACCCGTTTCATGGTCAGCTCACGCAGGGCGGTCAGGTTAGCAACCGAGAAGAAGGTATCCAACGCGAGCCGAGCGTATTCGGGTAAATACACCTTACCTTGACGCAATCGCTCAATCAGCGCGACTGGCGGCAAGTCGATAAAGCGAATTTCGTACGCATCATCGATGAAATTGTCGGGGACGGTTTCTCTTACCGTGACGCCCGTAAGTTGCGTGACCACATCATTGAGGCTGGACAGGTGCTGCACGTTGACTGTGGTGTAGACGTCGATGCCCGCTTCCAGCAGTTCAGAAATGTCCTGACAGCGGCGTTTGTGGCGACTGCCGGGCACATTGGTGTGCGCGAGCTCGTCCACCAGCACCAGTTCGGGCTTGCGGGCTAACGCAGCGTCTAGGTCAAATTCGGTCAAGGTCGTGGTTTGATAGTCGATTTTATTGCGCGGCAAGACATCCAAGCCGTCCAACATCGCTTCGGTTTCTTTGCGGCCGTGGGTTTCGACAAGCCCCACCAGCACATCCATGCCTTGCTGGACACACTCCTTCGCCGCGTTAAGCATGGCGTATGTCTTACCCACCCCCGGCGCGGCACCGATAAAAATAGTGAGCTTACCTTGATCCTCTTTATGAATCTGACTCAGTAGCGCCTGTGCTTTTTGCGAACGCTCTTCATCCGTCATGTTTGATTTGTCCTTGATGTCTGTGCTTGTTGACGCTGTCCCTGTGCCCCCTTGCGAAAAAACGCAACCAGCACATGACCGCGTTGCAACGGCATGTGCTGGTTTGGGGTTAACGCATGATTACTTAGATTCCAACTGATCCAACGCCAGATTCAATCTCAGTACGTTCACTCGTTCCTGACCGAAGACTCCCCATTGCGGCGCCTCAGTATTAAATGAAATTAGACTCATAACAACCTCTAATGGTATGCGTCGATTCTCTGCAATGCGCTCCGCCTGAAACACCGCCGCTTGTGGCGAAATGTGTGGGTCTATCCCCGAGCCCGACGCCGAGAGCATATCCACTGGAATTTCACTCGCCGCCACGCCGTAGTCACTTTGGATCTTCAAACTGTCTTGACGCACGCGCTCTACCAGCTCCGGGTTACTCGGCGCTAAGTTACTTCCCCCAGTGGAGGTTGGATCGTGGCTAACCGCGCTCGGCCGACTGTGGAAATACCCCGGAGAGACAAACTCTTGCGCCACCCAATTTGCCCCCACCATTTTGCCGTTGTGCTCAATAAGGCTGCCTGTTGCTTGATGCGGAAACAGCGCTTGCCCCAACAGCGTCACACTGCCGGTATAAGCCACACCGCACAAAAGCAGCAATGCACCACTGGCTCTGACCGCGCAAACCAGCTGTTCG
Source organism: Vibrio japonicus (assembly GCF_024582835.1). Lineage (NCBI taxonomy): Bacteria > Pseudomonadati > Pseudomonadota > Gammaproteobacteria > Vibrionales > Vibrionaceae > Vibrio > Vibrio japonicus. The sequence goes on along the minus strand of NZ_CP102096.1, from coordinate 484,484 downwards.
AGTCCACTGCTCGATGCGGCCTTTTCACTGGCGATGGCACCCGAGCGTGGATAGTGTTTGATATCAGTATTCATAATCTGTCCTTAGTAAATCGTGCCAATCAACATATCCAGAGCTTTGATCGCAATGAACGGCAGCACTAGGCCTCCGACACCGTAGATCAGCATATTATTGCGCAGCAGGGTATCTGCCGAGACCACACTGACTTTGATGCCTTTCAACGCAAGCGGGATAAGGGTCGGGATGATCAGGGCGTTAAACACCAGAGCCGCAATCACCGCCGTTTCTGGGCTGTTGAGCTGCATGATGTCCAACATGCCAATCGCTGGAATCGCCCCCATGAAAATCGCGGGGATGATGACGAAGTATTTGGCTACGTCATTAGCAAGCGAGAAGGTCGTCAGCGCACCACGGGTGATCAGCAACTGCTTACCCACTTCCACCACCGACAGCAACTTGGAAGGATCAGAGTCCAAATCGACCATGTTGCCTGCTTCCTTAGCCGCTTGAGTGCCGGAGTTCATCGCCAAGCCCACATCGGCTTGCGCCAGCGCTGGCGCGTCGTTGGTACCATCGCCAACCATGGCCACCAGTCGACCTTTAGCCTGCTCACGGCGGATCAGCTCGAGCTTGTCTTCCGGCTTGGCTTCTGCGATAAAATCATCCACCCCCGCTTGCGCCGCAATCACACCAGCAGTAATCGGGTTGTCCCCCGTCACCATTACGGTACGAACGCCGAGTGCTCTCAGGCGGGCAAAACGCTCGGCTACACCGGGCTTCACCACGTCCATCAAGGCAACCACACCCAACATGCGCTCATTCGAGCCAACCACCAGCGGCGTACCGCCCTGCTTGGCAACTTTGCGCACCAAGGCATCCATCTCTTCTGGCCACGCCAGATTTTTGTCTGCCGCCCATGCTTTCATCGCGTCGCTCGCGCCTTTGAGCTTGAGTGATTTGTCTGCCAAGCGAACACCCGATACGCGGGTTTTCGGTGAGAATGGCAGAAACTCTGCGCCTTTCGGTTTATCCGCCACGCGGAAATCTTTACCCAGTGCAAGGCTCAAGATCGACTTGCCTTCCGGCGTTGGGTCGTCCAGCGATGACAGGGTCGCCGCTTCCATTAACTCATGTTCGCTCACTCCATTGACGGTCAAGAACTCGGTCGCTTGACGATCACCAAAGGTGATGGTGCCGGTTTTATCCAACAGTAAGGTATCGATGTCGCCCGCGACTTCGACCGCTTTCCCCGATTTAGCGACAATATTGGCTTTGAGCGCACGGTTCATCCCGGCAATCCCAATCGCAGGTAACAAGCCGCCAATGGTGGTCGGGATCAAGCACACCAACAGCGCAATCAGCATCACGTAACTCAGTTCGCTGCCCATGAACTCCGCCATCGCTGGCAGTGTCATCACAATCAGCAAGAACACCGCGGTTAATGAAGAGAGCAGTACGGTTAACGCGGTTTCGTTCGGCGTTTTCTGACGCTCGGCGCCTTCAACCAAACCAATCATGCGGTCTAAAAAGCTTTGCCCTGGGTCGTTAGATACTTCAAAGATGATTTCACCAGAGAGCAATTTGGTCCCGCCAATCACGCTGGAGTGGTCGGTGCCCGCTTCACGCAGTACCGCCGCCGACTCACCGGTGACCGCCGATTCGTTGACCGTCGCCACCCCCTTCACGATGTCACCATCGGCAGGAATGTAGTCACCTTGCACCACGCGGACTTGGTCGCCTTTGACCAATTGAGCGGCTTCGACCCAATGCTCAAACTCACCGTCGATGCGGCGTGCGCGCAGCGCTTGTTTCGCTGAGCGCAAGCTGGAGGCTTGACCTCGACTTTTCGCTTCCGCCACGCTTTCCGCTAAGTTGGCAAACCAGACGGTGAAAAACAGGATCAACGTCGTCACTAAAGGCATGCCAAACGGCAACGCGTGCATAAAGTTGTACAGCGTGATCGCGCCGCACAATAAGGTGCCAATCCACACCACAAACATCACCGGATTGGCGAACATACGTAGCAAAGAGAGTTTTTTCAGGGAGTCGAGCAACAGCGTTTTCCACTCGACCAAATTGATGCTGCTTTCTACTTGAGCATTCATAACGGTTTCTCCACGTTAGCAACTGTCAGCTCAAGAGCTTCTCCAATCGGTCCCATTACCGCCGCAGGTAAAAATGACAGTACGTTGATAATTAAGATCACGGCAATCAGCGTGGCGGCAAAGGTTGGTGACTCCAACTTCAGGCTCGCGCTACTGCTTGGGCTGACGCGCTTTTTCGCCAAAGAAGCGGCAATCATTAGTGGCACGATGAGTGGCAGGTAACGACCAAGGATCAGAGTGATTGAGCAGGTGACGTTCCACCAGATAGAGTCGTCGGAGAGCCCTTCAAAGCCCGAGCCGTTGTTGGCAAACGCCGAGGTGTACTCATAAAACACTTGCGAGATTCCGTGGAAGCCGGGGTTCGAATGACCAGTCAACGACGGGAACGCAACGGTAATGGCGGTAAAAGCCAAAATGGTCAGTGCAGGGAGCACAATCAGGCTCGACAGCAGCGTGATCTCTTTGGTTTCGAGCTTTCTGCCAAAGATTTCCGGCGTACGGCCGATCATCAGACCCGAGAGGAACACGGCCAACCATACGTACACCATAAAGTTGACGAAGCCACCACCGATACCGCCCCAAATGGCGCTGATCAACATGCCACTACGGGTCATCAATCCGCCCAGCGGGTTAAACGAGTCGTGCATCGCATTGACGGAACCGTTGGAAGTTTGGGTGGTAAATGTGCCCCACAACGCCGACAGTTCGGGCCCGAAGCGCACTTCTTTCCCTTCCATATTACTGCCAACCGCGCTCAAGCCTTCAAAGGCGTGGTTCGGCTGCACCTCGCTGTACACAGTAGCCGCGATAAAGCTGACACTTAAAATGCTCATCACCGCGAACGACATCACCGAAAACGACTTTCTTCTCAACAGGCCGCCCGCCATAAACACCACCGCTACTGGCACCAACACTAGTGAAATGGTTTCAATCGCGTTACTGACCGGGGTCGGGTTTTCCAGCGGGTTACTGCTGTTTGGTCCGTACCAACCGCCACCATTGGTGCCAAGCTGTTTGATCGCCACCATCGCAGACACAGGCCCGACCGGGATCTCTTGACTGCTGACTTGCGACTGGCTATCCAACGTCTCAACGCTTGGCGCGCCAGAGAATGTACTCGGCACCCCTTGCCAAGAAAGTGCTAAGGCCACCACACACGCCAGCGGGATCAACACGCGCAACGTGCCTTTCACCACATCAACATAGAAGTTACCGAGCAAACGCTCTTCGCCTTCTTTAGCGGACTCATGATTTTGACCACCCATCATGGCACGTAGGACAGCGACACAGATCGCCAGACCCATCGCTGGAGTCACGAACTGTAGCGTCACAATCAAAGTACCTTGAGACAGATACGACAACTGCGCTTGGCCTGAGTAGTGCTGCTGGTTGGTATTGGTCAAGAAAGAGATGGCGGTATGCAGCGCCAAATCCCAAGTCATCGGCCCGATACCATCTGGGTTCAATGGCAATACGTGCTGAAACTTGAGCATCAAAAACGCAATCACACCAAGCACCAAATTGCTGAGCACAAAGGCGGTGCCGTATTGACGCAGGTTCATCGACTTAGACGCGTTGATACCTATCGTCGCAAAGATGAGTTTTTCTAAAGGATTAAACAGGCGATCAGCGGCGTGTGCCTGGTAAGAGAATACTTTGGTCATATAGCTGCCAAGCGGCAGTGCAATACCGACCGTAAGTAAACAAATAATAATTATTTCGAGCATCTTCCATCCACCTTTAGAACTTTTCTGGGGCGTACATCGCCGCCATTAAGTAAACAAAAAGTGCAACAGAAAGAAGCAAAAGGAACCAATCCATCTTTCGTCTCCTTGAGTATTTTGGACCCGAATAAGATAGAAACTCAGCGCGTAAAATCTCTAGATGAGGAGTAACGAAAGGCGTAAAGAATGCGTAAAGAAAGGAAAAATGCGCGCACGGCGCAGATAAAAAAAGCGACGTAACCGCCGCTTATTGTTCAAGAATCACTGTCGCCATCGCGTAGTGCCGCTCATCGGAAATCGACAAGTGGATATGTTGCACCTGCTTGCGCTGCGCGATCTCGAGTGCTTTGTTGACCAAGGTTAATACGGGGGCACCATATTCATCGTTGCTGATGATAAAGTCCTGAAACGTGACACCCAATGCGATGCCAGTCCCTAACGCTTTGGACGCCGCCTCTTTCGCGGCAAAGCGTTTGGCTAAAAAGCGCCCTTGCTGCTTCAAACTGTGAAACTTCTCGAGTTCTACCTCAGTCAGAATCCGGCGGGCAAAGGCTTCACCCGTTCGAGCGAGCGCTTTTTCCACTCGCTCGATTTCCGCAATATCGGTGCCTAGTCCAACAATTGCCATGGGGCTTACTTACGCGCTTCAACCATCAGTGCTTTCATATCAGCAACGGCTTTGTGTAATCCATCGAAAGCTGCACGGCCAATAATAGAGTGTCCGATGTTCAACTCGTAAATTTCAGGAATTGCCGCAATAGGTGCAACATTATGGTAAGTCAGACCATGACCTGCATTTACTGTAATACCCTGGTTGGCCGCGTAGCTTGCGCCAGCTGCGATTTTTTTAAGCTCATTCTGCTGATCTAATTCTGTTTCAGCATCTGCATAGTGGCCAGTGTGCAATTCAACGAAAGGTGCGCCACACGCTTTAGCAGCATCAATTTGTTCGCGGTCTGCGTCGATAAACAGCGAGACTTTGATTCCCGCTTCGGTCAGTATCTGTGTCGCTGCTTTAACTTTTTCTAGCTGACCCACAACGTCCAAGCCGCCTTCAGTGGTCAGCTCTTCACGCTTCTCAGGGACTAGGCACACGTATTCTGGTTTTGTCTTCAGAGCGATTTCAACCATCTCTTCAGTGACAGCCATCTCTAGGTTCATGCGAGTTTGCAACGTCTCTCTCAGAATACGAACATCTCTATCTAAGATATGACGACGATCTTCACGTAGGTGAATTGTAATACCATCCGCTCCCGCACGTTCAGCAACCTCTGCTGCATGGACAGGATCTGGATATTTCGTACCACGCGCGTTACGTAAAGTCGCAATATGATCGATGTTAACACCTAGATAAATTGAGCTCATTTTCCAATACTCCGTGCTCTGGGAACCATCGACAAAAATAGTTCCCTGCTTTTTAATGGTTTGCCGCCAAGATACGGCTTTAAGGCTATACGTGTAAAGCGTTTTGCTGCTTTAAGTTGTTCTTTTGTGGTAAATCTACGTTCACTGATGGCAATTAATTCGTTACCAAGAAACGTCAGGTTGTCTCGACGCACCGATGCAATAAACCCTTTCTGTTCGCGATAGCGATAAGTCATCTCAGGGTCGATAGGTTCTCCTGTACCTGCACAATGAAGGAAATCCACCCCATATCCCATCGCGGATAGCATCGCGAGTTCAAAGCGACGTAATGCAGGTTCAGGGTTTTCACTCTGCGCCAGCTCTGTCAGCGCGTGAAGATAATCATGAAACAATGCCGGCATTGGCACTTCTGCCATCAATATTCGGCCAATCAACTCGTTGACATACATCGCCGAGTAAAGATTAATCCCACTCAATGGCAAGCCAAGACTGATCGGTTCAGCTTGTCGCAACGTCTTCATCGAGCCGTTGCCAGACCATTTCAGCAATAGTGGCGTAAACGGCTGCAGCGCTCCTTTCAAATTAGAACGCTTGCTTCTTGCTCCCTTAGACATCAGCGTAACGCGGCCATACTCCTCGCTAAAAACATCAAGGATCAAGCTCGATTCACTATAGGGGCGACGATGCAAAACAAAACAGCGTTGTAGGCCTTCAGAAGACATAAAGTTTGCCAGAAAAATATTACATAAAAAAATAAGGAGCCCAATGGCTCCTTATTTCGTACTATTCGGAGCGAAGCGACACTGCCTCGCACTCCTTATAAATCGTCGATATAGCCAAGAGAGCGAAGTGCTCGTTCGTCATCTGCCCAACCAGATTTCACCTTCACCCACGTTTCTAGGTAAACCTTGCGGCCAAATAGCTCTTCCATGTCTAGACGTGCTTCTCGACCAATGGTTTTGATCTTCTCGCCGCCTTTACCAATCACCATTTTCTTTTGGCCACTGCGCTCAACCAAGATCAACGCGTTGATGTGGAAGCCATCCGTTTCTGGGTTGTAGTCAAAACGTTCAATCTCAACCGTTACTGAGTAAGGTAGCTCGTCACCCGTAAAACGCATTAGCTTTTCACGTACGATCTCTGACGCCATAAAGCGCTGAGAACGGTCGGTGACATACTCTTCAGGGAAGTGGTGAGTCGCTTTCGGTAGATACTCGCGTACATGTTTACGTAACACATCGATGTTCTTGCCGTGTTTAGCCGAGATTGGCACAACATCAACAAAATCCATCCTCTTCGACACCTCCATCATATGAAGCATGACTTCATTACGATCTTGTACGTTGTCTACTTTGTTAACACACAGAACCACAGGGAAGTTCGACTTTTGAAGCTTTGTCAGCACCATTTCGTCATCTTTTGTCCAAAGTGTGCCATCAACCAAGAAGAACACTAAGTTAACGTCACTGAGAGATGAATTCGCCGCACGGTTCATCAGACGGTTAATTGCACGTTTTTCTTCAATGTGCAGTCCCGGTGTATCAACGTAAATCGCTTGATAATCACCCTCGGTATCAACACCCATAATGCGGTGACGAGTGGTTTGTGGTTTACGCGAGGTGATAGAAATCTTCTGTCCAAGGATTCGGTTCAGTAGGGTCGATTTACCTACGTTTGGACGACCTACGATCGCGACAAAGCCACAATGTTGATTCTCTGGCGAGCTTGTTGGCTCGTTGCTTGAAGAGAAAAACGCATCGATGTCAAATTCGTTGTTATCTGTTGAATCAGCCATTGGTCAATTGCTCCAGTGCTATTTCTGCAGCCGCTTGTTCTGCCTTGCGGCGGCTGGTGCCTTTACCAATTACAGGATCTCCGATACCTGCAACGTCACACGACACAGTAAATTCCTGATTGTGTGCTTCACCTTTAATATTAGTCACTGTGTAAACAGGAAGTGGTTTTCTTCTGCCTTGCAGAAATTCTTGAAGACGTGTTTTAGGGTCTTTCTGAGAAACACCCGGTTTAATCGCTTCCAGACGCTGCTTATACCAGCTAAGAATGATGCCACGAACCATTTCAATATCACTATCTAGATAGATAGCACCAATGATGGCTTCAACCGCATCAGCAAGGATAGAGTCACGACGGAAACCGCCACTTTTTAACTCACCTGGACCTAATTTTAAGTGATCTCCTAGTTCGAATTCTCGACCTAGCTCCGCCAATGTATTTCCACGCACTAATGTTGCACGCATGCGGCTCATGTCCCCTTCGTTTACTTTAGGGAAACGGTGATAAAGATCGTCTGCAATGACAAAACTTAAAATTGAATCGCCCAGAAACTCAAGACGTTCATTGTGTTTACCGTTAGCGCTGCGGTGAGTCAGCGCTAAGTTGATAAGCTCAGCATCATTAAACTGATAGCCGAGCTTTTTTTCTAATTTCATGATAGGAGAATTCATGCTCTCTCGATTTATTTAGTTAATACCACCGATGCGACTAAAACGTACACCTGTTGGAATCCAAGAAGGTAGAACACTGTTAGCATCACGTTCAAACTCGAAGCTTATCCAGATGCCTACTGCTTTTCCTACCAAATTTGCCTCAGGCACAAAGCCCCAGTAACGGCTGTCTGCACTGTTGTCACGGTTATCACCCATAACGAAGTACTGACCCTCTGGCACAACCCATTCGTTTACGCCGCTACGTGGTTGATACGCTTCAACACGATCACGACGTAACGGGTTAACGAGGATTTGATGACCTACTTCACCCAACTTTTCATCCATCTGAATCAGAGGGATACCATTTTGGATAAATTGGCTTTCTTCAACATGAGAAAGTTTAACTGGTTGGCAACTGCTTCGGCCCGGAGACTGAATACATACTTCTTTTTCATTGCTATAGCGCACCGTATCACCTGGTAGGCCTACGACTCGCTTGATGTAATCAATGTTTGGCTGAGGTGGATATTTAAATACCACAATATCACCACGTTCCGGTTCACCAGTCTCAACTAACTGTGTACGCCAAACTGGGTCTTTCAGACCATAGGCGTATTTTTCTACCAGAATAAAATCCCCGACCAATAATGTTGGCATCATTGAGCCCGAAGGGATTTGAAACGGCTCGTAGATAAAGGAGCGTAATACAAGCACCGCGGCAATCACAGGAAAGATAGAAACACTGTTCTCTACCCACCAAGGTTGCTTATTCACTTTGTCCAGAGTGGCTACGTCAAGACCGTTGGTTTTCGCTTCCACTTCCCCGACTTGAGCCTGACGTTTCTTTGCAAAAACCAGCTTCTCTAAAACCCAAACGATACCTGTCACCAAAGTAACGATAACGAGGATCAGTGAAAATGTGTTCGCCATTGACTTCCCTTATCTTAAAAATACGAAAGTGAAAGAGCAGAACTCTTTCACTCTATTTACCAATTCAATTCATACCCATCATGCTAACCAGATGTTTAGTACGATTGATATCTAGTCTTTACCTACGTGAAGAATTGCAAGGAACGCTTCTTGCGGCAGTTCTACGTTACCGATCTGCTTCATGCGCTTCTTACCTTCTTTCTGTTTCTTCAGAAGTTTCTTCTTACGGCTGACGTCACCACCGTAACATTTCGCGATTACGTTCTTACGTAGCTGTTTGACCGTAGAACGCGCGATGATGTGGTTGCCGATTGCCGCCTGAATCGCGATATCAAACATCTGACGAGGGATGAACTCTTTCATCTTCTCAACTAGCTGACGACCGCGAGTTTGCGATTGATCTTTGTGGGTAATCATCGCAAGAGCGTCAACCGTATCACCGTTAAGCAGTACATCAACACGTACCATGTTAGACGCGTCGAAACGCTGGAAGTTGTAATCCAAAGACGCATAACCACGTGACGTTGATTTCAGACGGTCGAAGAAGTCCAATACCACTTCTGCCATCGGGATATCGTAAGTCACTGCCACTTGGTTACCGTGGTAAACCATATCGACCTGAGTACCACGTTTTTCCACACACAGCGTAATCACGTTACCTAGGTACTCTGAAGGCACTAGAATGTTACAACGCGCGATTGGTTCACGGATTTCTTCAATGTCGTTTACTGCTGGAAGTTTCGCTGGGCTATCAACATACAGCAGTTTTCCGTCGGTTTGTTCTACTTCGTAAACTACCGTTGGCGCAGTAGTAATCAGGTCTAGATCGTATTCACGCTCCAAACGCTCTTGGATGATTTCCATGTGCAGCATGCCAAGGAAACCACAACGGAAACCAAAACCTAGTGCCGCAGAGTTTTCTGGCTCGTAGAACAGCGACGCATCGTTCAGGCTCAGTTTACCTAGCGCATCACGGAAGTTTTCGTAATCGTCAGACGATACAGGGAACAGACCTGCGTATACCTGAGGTTTTACTTTTTTAAAGCCCGGTAGCGGTTTGTCACTGCCGTTCTTCGCAAGAGTTAGCGTATCACCTACTGGCGCGCCAAGGATGTCTTTAATACCACACACCACCCAGCCTACTTCGCCAGTACGTAGAACATCTGTATCCACTTGTTTTGGAGTGAAGATACCTAGACGGTCGACACCCCAAGTTTGACCAGTGCTCATTACTTTGATCTTGTCGTTTTTCTTTAGTTCGCCATTCTTAATACGCACTAAAGACACAACACCAAGGTAGTTATCAAACCATGAGTCGATGATCAACGCTTGAAGTGGCGCATCTGGATCACCTTCTGGCGCTGGAATCGCTGATACGATGTTCTCTAGAACGTCATCAACACCAATACCCGTTTTCGCTGAGCATCGTGTCGCTTCCATCGCGTCGATGCCAACGATTTCTTCAATTTCTTCCGCAACACGTTCAGGATCAGCTGCTGGAAGGTCAATCTTGTTTAAGATTGGCACAACTTCCAGATCCATCTCGATCGCGGTGTAACAGTTAGCCAGTGTTTGCGCTTCTACGCCCTGACCCGCATCTACCACCAGCAGTGCACCTTCACATGCCGCTAATGAACGCGATACTTCGTACGCGAAGTCAACGTGTCCTGGGGTGTCGATAAAGTTTAATTGGTAAGTCTCACCATCTTTTGCAGTGTAGTTTAGAGTCACACTCTGAGATTTGATGGTGATACCACGTTCGCGCTCTAGGTCCATTGAGTCCAGAACCTGTGCTGCCATTTCACGGTCGCTTAAGCCACCACAAACTTGGATCAAACGGTCAGATAGGGTCGACTTACCATGGTCGATGTGGGCGATAATCGAAAAGTTACGAATGTGCTTCATGATTTGGTGTGACTAAACTCTTTTAAAATAAGGAAAAATACATACCCACATATTGTATAGAAGGGGTATAGAAAAGCCGTCGTTTGACGGCATTTCAATCAAGTTGGCCGATTCTACCCAATTTCTGGGCGCTTCGCACTAGCTAATTGGTTCTCCCAATATCCTTAGCAAGGTAACCTGCTCTGAAGAGAGCTCTTCCTGTTTTGCTGCCATCACTTTCGCAAGGTAAATGCCAGCACCAGTAAAGATAGCAGAGCTAAGAATGACGAATCCTTCTCCACCACCCAGCCAGGGGGCGATCATCCACTGTCCTAACACTGCACCGATAATCAATGCAAACAACGGGATGAGATAGACAATAGCGGCCGACTGCAACAAACTTTTCTCAGGCAAACCGATTTCGACCACCTGACCTTCTTTGACGATTTTTTTGGTAACCAAATGCCAATGAAGCGACTTTTTACCGATGGCTTTGGAAACCACGCCTGTGCCGCAACTTTTTTGCGATGAACAACTGTTGCAACTGGTTTGTTGGTCACAACTCAGTTCAACTTCATAACCTTCTGCACGCGCTTTTACAGCAGACACAGTTGCTAATGCGGTCATCATGGCGTTGCACTCTCTGGAGAAATCACCACAGATTGAGCAATGCGTTTCGCAGTCGCTGGTGGTATATCGCCAATCACAGAGACTTCAAGGTCACCGTTTACTAGACTATGCAGCGTACGTCTTCCTTGCCTGATAAGCTGGCCTTTAAGCGACAAATTATCACTGTCTGCCACATAAACAGAGAAGTTAAATAAGCCATCGCTATACATCTGGCTTTCTACCATACGTTCTGTATTTGCCATACGGTAACGGTTGAGCTCTTTCGCTTCAAAGCCATTTGGAATCCAATTGACATGCCAATAAGACTCTAAGATTTGCCCTTTAGGCAGGGAAAGCACATCCGGAAGTTTGACATCATTTAATCCACTTAAGATGTCGACCACCTGATCGCTAACGCTATATGAGATAGTTCTGAACTGTTCTAGCACTTCTCCATCTCGGTCAATAAGATCGGCTCTCAGTGGTAACTTGTTCTTTTCATCGACCCAAACAACGTAGGAATAGCGGAGTCCATCTTTCGGGACTACACGTAACACCTGACATGCAGAACCTGCTTCACGCGCTCGGCCAAGCTCAATAAAGTCGTAATATTTACTCAGATAATCAACATCTGCATTTAGAAAGGGGATAATCGGAGCAACCATACTTCCTGATTCGATCGTAAAGGGATCTCTACCGGGTTCGATGTAACTGACTTCTTCACCACGACGTATGACTTCTCGGATAGGGCCACTCAAATAGACCAAGTGTTCGAGCTGCTGTTCCTCTAACACTGCATGTCTATAAAGCAAAGGCTCGATACTATTTTTCTCAATTAAGATATAAGACAGTTCAAAATTAAGACGCTGGCTTGCTCCGTTCATTTGATGCAACAAAGCCTCGGCAGCGGGTTTCTCTGCAAAGGCTGTAGGCATATTCAAACTGAGCAGTGTCAGCGCACCGATCAGAAGTTTTTTCATTCAACTACCGTTTCTGGATGTTCATTATGTCCTGCACTACTTTCACTGTTTAAACGCAGTTGTAGTTCATAATCTTGGAGCATCGCGTTAATTCTCTGCCTTTGTTCTTGAGCATTAGTTGCATTTGGGTTTTGATGAGACAAAGAATCACGAGTGAGGCTTACTGGCTCAGCACTTCCAGCAAAAGGAATGGTTTGAAGGACAGGCAGCTGATCAGCTTCTGGCGACGCTGGATCACTACCACCGTATTGCTGAACACCCAAAATAACCGCAAGAGACACACATGCTGCAACTGCAACTTGTCCAAACTGGGTCAACCAAGTTGGGAGTTGTCGGCGAGCTTGCGCTGGCGTCGGTTGTGACTCAACCTGACGTTCAAAATCAACGACTGAGCTTTGCGATCTTAATGCAGAATGAGTAGGCTCATTCTCAAGCGCTAATGCGACACTTTCAGCGATGCTCCACTCCGGTTTTTCCGGTGCATCCCCTCGCATTACATCACCAATTAAATGATAATTTTTCCAAGCCCGCTGGCTATCTTGATCGTACTCCAGCTCGCTAATTAAAGCTTTGTCGATCAACTCTCCATCCATGAGTGCTGAAAGTTTCTCTTTGTCAGCCATTATCTTCACCATAATTATTGCAGGTATTTAGCGTTGTAAAAGAGGTTGTATCCTCTTCTCAACCGCTTCACGCGCACGGAAAATACGCGAGCGTACCGTTCCGACTGGGCAATCCATTACTTCCGCAATTTCTTCATAGCTTAAGCCATCTAGCTCTCGTAAAGTCATTGCGGTTTTTAAATCATCAGGTAGTGCTTCAATTGCACTGAAAACCACTCGTTTCAATTCTTTGGACAACGTTAAGTTCTCAGGGTTCGAAATTTCTTTTAACGCACTACCAGTTTCGTAAAATTCAGCTTCTTCAGTATCCACATCTTGAGCTGGAGGCCTACGCCCCTGCGCCACGATGTGATTTTTAGCAGTATTAACCGCGATACGATACAACCAGGTGTAAAAGGCGCTTTCACCTCGGAAATTAGGAATTGCTCGATACGCTTTAATAAATGCTTCTTGTGCTACGTCAGGTACATCACCAGGGTTATTGACGTAGCGAGAGATAAGGTTACAAACCTTGTTTTGGTACCTCATTACCAATAGATTAAACGCTTGCTTATCTCCATTCTGAACTCGCTCAACTAATACTTGATCGGTCAGCTGCTCGTTCATTCGAGCGGGTACTCCTATTGTTCTTAGCTACATACCTTTTAGATATGAGCATTAATTATGCAAAATGTAGTATTGACACCACTGCCTACTTGAGCACTATTGTGACCTAGTAAAAAATATTAAGTTCAAACTTTCTTTAAGCTTAATTTTAGCAAGTAGTTGAATAAATACCTTCTAATCTAAATTGTGAGGATGTAGGTCAACAAAAGCAATGCTATTTACAAAGAATTGCATGTGCGCAAGTGCTATTATAGTGAGCTGACTCTGAAATATTCAGGGCCGTATTTGCATTGGCAAATTGATTGAGAGTGGGATAACTCTTGGTTCGAGGCACTAATTACCCTTCCGTTTTCAGGTAAGTTCTGTGCATCGAGATAATTTAACTCGGGAATTTAAAAGTTTTATGAACGCAAACCGTGAACATCAATGTGATGTGTTAGTGGTAGGCAGTGGTGCTGCAGGGTTATCACTGGCGTTACGTGTAGCAGAACATGCCAAAGTCATCGTATTGAGCAAAGGTCCTCGTAGTGAGGGGGCAACCTACTACGCTCAAGGTGGTATTGCCGCAGTGTTTGATGAGTCAGACAGTATCGAATCACATGTCCAAGATACCCTGATCGCCGGTGGCGGCATATGTGAAAAAGAAACTGTTGAGTTTATTGCTAAGAATGCGAAGAAATGTGTTCAGTGGCTAATTGATGGTGGTGTTCCATTTGACCGTGAAGAAAATGATGACGGCGAAAAGCCCCGTTATCACCTAACACGCGAAGGTGGTCACAGTCACCGCCGTATTCTTCATGCAGCCGATGCGACAGGGATGGCGATGCAAACGTCACTGCAAGATAACGCAAACAATCACCCTAACATCACTGTTTTAGAGCGCCACAACGCACTTGATCTCATCACTGAAGACAAAGTAAAAGCAGGTGGTGACAACAAGAAAGTCGTCGGTGCCTATATTTGGAACCGCAACGAAGAGCATGTTGAAACCGTACGTACCAAATTTGTTGTTTTGGCTACAGGCGGTGCTTCAAAAGTTTATCAATATACTTCGAACCCAGATGTCTCCTCTGGTGACGGTATTGCCATCGCATGGCGTGCTGGCTGTCGCGTAGCAAACCTAGAATTTAATCAATTCCACCCAACGTGTTTATTCCATCCTGAAGCCAGAAACTTCTTGCTGACAGAAGCGTTGCGCGGCGAAGGCGCTTACCTACGTCGTCCAGATGGCAGTCGCTTTATGCCTGATTTTGACGAGCGTGAAGAGTTAGCTCCACGTGACGTTGTTGCTCGCGCTATCGACTTTGAAATGAAACGTCTTGGTGCAGATTGCATGTACTTAGATATCAGTCATAAACCTGCAGACTTTATCGAAAAGCATTTCCCAACGATAAACATGCGTTTACTCGACCTTGGTATCGACATGACGAAAGAGCCGATCCCAATCGTACCTGCGGCTCACTACACGTGTGGCGGGGTCATGGTTGATTTCAACGGCCAAACGGATCTTTCCCAACTTTACGCGATTGGTGAAGTGAGTTACACCGGTCTACACGGTGCAAACCGTATGGCTTCTAACTCACTGCTCGAATGTGTGGTTTATGCGTGGGCAGCGGCTAAAGACATTATTAAGAAACTCGACAATGCTGAGCTTCCACCTAGCCTACCAGCCTGGGACGAAAGCCAAGTGAGTTGTTCAGATGAAGAGGTTGTCATTCAGCACAACTGGCACGAATTGCGCCTATTCATGTGGGATTACATGGGTATTGTTCGTACTGACAAACGCCTAGAACGTGCGTTGCGCCGGATTCAACTACTGCAACAAGAAACACACGAGTACTACAGTAACTTCCGTGTTTCCAACAACTTACTGGAGCTGCGTAATCTCCTTCAAGTGGCTGAATTAATGGTGCGATGTGCGATGGAGCGTAAAGAGAGTCGTGGCCTGCATTATACTTTGGACTATCCAGAGCTTGCGGAAGATAGCGGCCCCACCATTTTGATCCCTAAAAAACTACAATAAAAGACTAAGGGAGCTCAGTGCTCCCTTTTTAACCACACGACAAGATGGCGGTACTCTGCCTCATCGACACTATCCCGCCACAACATAAACCGCCGACCATCTTTCAGGACAAACAGTAAGCCCAATTTATCCATCAGGAAAATCACTTTTTTCACTGGGAAAGGAGTCTGTTTATATTCGTGATGCCCGGAGTGATGAAAGTCCACCTTTCCACTTAACGGTGTCACTAAAAGTCCATGTTCAGAAAATTGTCGGTAACTTAGATGAAGCAATAAAAATGTGGGAGCAAGAGGGATATCAGAATAAACAATAACAAAACAAGCCAATACGAGTAACCCGATATTGGCCTGTTGAGATAAATACGAAGGGTTCGCTACAAATCTAACGTACTTTGCTGAGGTTGTGAGCAACAATTTTATCTATCATAGACGCATGTGCTAGGTTCTCACTGCGACCATGCCCCATAATCCAAGTAAACAAATCTGGGTCATCGCATTCCAACAAAGAAACAAAGTCACGCTGCTCATTTTCTTGCAGCTCATCAAAACATTCTTCGAAAAAAGGCATGATCACTACGTCGAGCTCTAGCATTCCTCTACGACACGCCCACTTAATACGCGCTTTTTCTTCCGTGGTGTACATTCTATTCCTCACCTTACCGGTTCTTTTACCCTAAGTTTATCAAGCGAGCCTAATAACGACTACTAAGTCAGTCACACAACAGAGTAATATCAATCGAGTTAAGAGGTTGGTCTAATAATTATAGGTCAATAAACCGCCCTAAAACGCTTACAACACCAAAGGTTGTTTAGTAGGGCCATTCAGATTTAACATAGCGTTATTAAACGTAAAGCAGGTAACTATCATGGATTGGCAAAATAGATTTGCGCCCCTTTCATTATCAACGACAGATGCTCTACCTGAGCTGGCTCTGTCTCACCTTACTTCTTGGGGTGCGATTAACATGATTGGAGATGACAAAAAATCATACCTAAGCGGACAAGTGACGTGTGATGTTGTCTCGCTGAAAGAAAGTGACTCTACGCTAGGCGCACATTGTGATGCGAAAGGTAAAGTGTGGAGCGTGTTTCGCTTGTTCCATCACAACGGTGGTTACGCGATGTTCCAACCAAAATCAGCGATTGCTGTTGAATTAGCTGAGATAAAAAAATACGCCATTTTCTCAAAAGTAGATATCTCAGAAAGCGAAGACGTGGCACTGGGCGTGATTGGTAGCAAAGCGACTCTATTCGTCGACCAATTATCGGATAGTACAGAAGATGTCCGTCAGATCACTGGTGGCACAGCAATCAAAATTGATGAGCAACGCTGGTTGCTTTTGGTCAATGCAGAGAATGCAGCGCAACTGGTAGATAACTTTGAAGGCAAACTGATTGATGAATCATTATGGACTCGTTTAGATATCGAAGCTGGCCTGCCAGTATTGACGGCTCATCAACAAAATGAACACATCCCTCAAGCATTAAACGTTCAAGCGCTTGATGGCATCAGCTTTACTAAAGGCTGCTACACTGGGCAAGAAACAGTAGCTCGCGCAAAATACCGTGGTATGAACAAGCGTGCGATGTTCATCGTATCGGGCCAATCCAATAATAACCCTGAGGCCAATGCAGAGCTAGAACGCGCAGTCGGTGATAACTGGCGTGGTGCAGGTAAGCTTTTAACCAGCTATCAGTTCAGTGACAACAAAACGATCGGGTTAGTTGTGCTACCAAATAACCTAGAAAACGAGACTCAACTTCGTTTGAAAGACGCTCCGGATTCTTTGTGGAAAATCGAACCTCTGCCCTATTCACTCGAAGATGAATAACGTGTTCGAAACTAAAGTCACTCGTTACCTAACTGAGCAGCAAGTGAGCTTTCGCTTGCTGCTGCATACTACCCCCGCTGTAACAATAGAAGATGCCGCGAAGCAACGAGGCATCCGCACTAGCCAGATGGTGAAGTCGATCGTACTGAGAGATATGGGCAATCTGTATGCACTTGCATGTGCGCCCGGGGATCAATCTGTTGATCCGAAAAAAGTGCGAGCCTTACTTGAGTGTCGACGCATGACTTGTGTTGATTTGAGTTTAGTGACGGAACTCACCGGATACCAAGTCGGCACAGTCACCCCGCTTCTGCTTAAGACACCTATGTCGATCATCTTTGATCATAAGATACTTCACGAAGATGAGGTGACGATAAGTAGTGGATCGAATATGGCTGGCATCGCAATCCGCTGCGAAGATCTTATCAAGCTATGCAAGCCTATCTTTGCTGATATTTGTCGCGAATAATCCTCTCTTTTCCCAGATAGAGATCACTAATTTTCACAGCTTAGTGATCTTATGCACACTTAAAGATCAATCTGTACTAAATTATTATTCATTTATTAAGCATGTATAGTCGAAAGGGCCTTTTTACTTTATGCTGGCTTTGTTGGTCTAAGTTCCAGCAAAATGGAACAACTGCATGATGAGTAACCGATTGCTTTCATAGCGAATTGACTCATCAGTGCAAACTCCAACATAAAAGTGAATCCACTGATTGTTTCAGTACATCCACTTTTTGTGTAATGCATCTGTGACTATTCGCCCGCAATGAGCGGGCTTTTTTTTGCAAAAGTATCACATAGGCGACACTCACCTTAATAACTTCTTCGACTATTCTTAAAAATGTCATATTACTCGGGCTTAATATGCGCTGAGTTAAACAGGGTAAAGTTTCATTGGCAGAACTTAATTGTGGTGATTATCACAATTAAGTAGATATCCACCAGGAATTTTTCCCACAACAACACAGATATCTAATTAATTCAAAAATACTGCATATTCCTCCACTGCCATCACACAAATTCAGGAGGGATCTTCGTATAATATTCAGTGCTCGAAAACGATAAGGATTTTATATGAGACTGTTTAAGCGCTATACACCAGGTATGATTGCTAAACATGTAAGTCGATTATTTAAAGGAAGAATTTATATTTACGGGGTAGGTAAATTTGAGTTCGACAACGGGAAACTGATTCTCCCAGAGAAAGCAGAGAAAAGGCACTTTCAAGCAGTGAAAGAAGTGAACCAGGAAATCATGAAGCTACGATGCGCTTATGCTTAAGTTCCCGCTTATTGATAAAAAAAGGGTTGTATTCACCAACCCTTTAAAGTTTAGCCAATCGATACTTTTTGCATTTTTGCCAAGTCAGGAAGTTCTCCTTTTAGACCTAATGCGCGCTTCATGATTTCATCTTTGGCACCAGGAAGCTGGCCAACCAAGCTCATACCTAAACCACGTACCAACTTTTTAGCAGGGTTATCACCCGCAAACAGGTCTTTGAAGCCTTGCATCGCCGCGATCATTTTCGCTGCTTCCGCTTTACGCCAACGCTCATAACCACGCAGATTTCGCTTAGTGCCAATATCTTCGCCTTGATTCCACAAAACCATGATTTCTTGCGCTAGGCTTGCCGCATCGAGCAAACCCAAGTTTACTCCCTGCCCAGCTAGAGGATGTATTGTGTGGGCTGCGTCACCGACTAAGGCAACACGCTCAACGACAAAATCACGGGCGTAACGCATTTTTAGTGGGAAGGCAAAGCGTTCACCCACTACCTCACACAACCCTAAACGGGCATCAAATTCAGCCGTAAGAGATTTATTGAATTCCACCGCCGACATTGAGACCAACTTCTCGGCACGCGATGTCTCGGTAGACCAGACAATAGAGCTCATATTACTTTCTCCCAAAGGAAGAAACGCCAAAGGGCCTTGAGGTGTAAACACCTGACGTGCTGTACGTTTATGTGGTTCCACTGTCCAAACGTTCGCAACAACAGCACTGTGACCATAGTCCCAGTGTGTTAACGGAATATCTTGCTGCTTGCGTACCCATGAGTTAGCGCCATCTGCACCTACAACCAGTTTGGCCGTCAGTGCCTGACCATTGTCTAGAGATATCCATGCTTCACTCTCACCTACCGCTAAGCTCGTGCACTTTACAGGCATAAACAGAGTGACATTAGTTTGCTTTCTCACTTGCTCTAACAACGCAAGTTGGATCACTCGGTTTTCAACAATATGTCCAAGGTCAGGTTGCGCGAGCTTCTGAGCATCAAATTCTATACGAGCAAAACTGTCTTGCTCCCAGACTTCCATTGCCGCGTATGGCGCACAGCGACGATGACTGATCCCTTGCCACGCTCCCAGATTGCGTAATATGTTCTCGCTGGAACGGCTCAAAGCGGACACTCGGACATCAGGGAGTTCAGACAGATCCTCTTTAGGTTCTTGGCTTTCTATAACAGCGATACGCAGGTCTGTATCTTTAAATGCAGCGGCTAGAGCAAGTCCAACCATACCACCGCCAACAATGGCAATATCTACGCTTTGCATCATCTAATTTGTTTCCTTATATGAACTGCTATCGTGTAACGAGGCCCAATGTTCTGGCAAGAAGCGGAGCTTTTAAAACCGACAAGTTATCCATCGCGGCCAAGCCAAGGTTGCGACCTATACGCATTGTTAGGTAATCATTTGAAAAGATATGAACAAGCGAAGAGGTCAAAGAGATCGTCGCTTCTCGGTCACGCTCTCGACGATTTTTAAATTGGCTTAATACCTGATACGTCCCCGGATCGTGTGCTGAAGCAGCAATCTCTTCTGCCAACGTAGCGACATCACGAATACCCAAATTGAACCCCTGCCCTGCAATTGGGTGAAGTGTTTGAGCGGCGTTGCCAACAATGGCAAAACGGTGGGAAATATTCTGTCGTCGATAGCGCAGTAGCAGCGGATAACTCGCACGTTGGCCAACTTGTGCCATCGCTCCAACTCGCCAACCAAACGCATCCTGAAGTGTTTGTAGGAAAGCTTCATCGTTGAGTGACATGACAGAGTCGGCTTCGCTTGGTTTCAAGCACCATACAAGAGACATGCGCCCTTCACTCATTGGTAAAAGCGCAATAGGACCAGACTCAGTAAAACGCTCAAACGCCATTCCCTTTGGTGCGGCCTGTACCTTTACGTTTGCGATCAAAGCAACTTGTTCAAAGTCATGCTCAACCAGCTCTAAACCAACCTTTTCACAGCAGGTAGAAATCGCGCCATCTGCAGCAACCAATAGCTTACTGCAAATACTCTCACCACTACTTAAAGTAACGGTTACATCATTTTGAGAACGTTCTACCGCTGCCACTGACTCAGGACACAACAATTCGATGTGATCGTCATTTTCCACTCTCGAATGATAAATCCTACCCACATCCGCCAGTTCCACGACATACCCTAGAGCCTCAACGCCGACTTCTTCTGTGGTGATATCCGTCATACCCGCATGTGAACGATCAGAGACATGGATATGCTTGATAGGCGTCGCAACCTCTGCAATATCATCCCAAAGTGCCAATGTTTTAAGGGTGTTCACAGTACCGTAAGAAAGAGCGATAGAGCGAGAATCAAAGCCTGGATGTGCTTGGTGGTCTGCCTTGAAGGGTTCAACCACAGCAATTGAAAGAGGCTTATCAGACAGTTTATTGATGGCCAGCGCCAGCGTCATTCCCGCCATCGCACCACCAGCAATCACAACATCAAACTGCTTCATGAGATTACCTGATTAGTGAATAGTTGGAGCCTTGTTTTCTGCAGGTTTACGGCCAAATTCTGCATGGATAGTTAACACGCAAGCTTTAACATGTTCAATAACTTGCTCAAGTAGCTGAGCTTGCTCTTCCATGTCATCATCTTCATCAATACCCAGTTTAGAAATCTCTTCTAAATCCGCTAAGGCTTCTTTGACTTCAGCAGAGGCTTTTTTCAGATCAGCATTGACTAGGCCAAGACCAGAAATAAAGTGATTAACCCAATCAGCCAGTCCATCTGCCATATCAAACAGACTTGCGCTTGCTTCTTCGTCAGGTAAAAGCATAGAGATTTCCATGCCTGAGCCTGTCAACTCGCTGATCGTTGCGTCCAGCGTTTTTTCGGCAAGTTTAAGTACTTGCATCGGCCAGCCCATTCCATCATTCGTGTAATCAAACACCATTGGCTGCCAACTTTTGTCTGTTAAGTGTAAACCGCCACTTAACATTCCAGTCAGAAGGCCATGCAGTTCTGAAGGGGTTACGGCAATACCGGCTGATTGCAGCTCGCTAGCTAGTGTAAGGTAATCAGGAAGTTGGGATTCACTCATGCAGAGACCTAAAAATTTACAAATAAAGCCAATCGTACCATTTACCAAAGAATGCGGAAACGAGCGATTCAGCAATTATGGGTAGCTTTTACACAAATTGTCCAATTACTGTGTTATTACCGCAGACTTGACTGCGAAAGGCTTGAATCTTAACAGGGCTTTTTCTATAGTTTCCTCCTCGGTGACAAACTGCAGAGTCACCTCTAATAACGCGTACAGAGTCGATATGAGTAGTCAAGCGGTTGAAGTAGAAATTTTAGGTAAGGTAACACGTGTAAACTGCCCAGCAGGACAAGAAGAGTCTTTGCTGAGAGCGGCCGATCGCTTGAATGACAGCCTAAAAGATATGGCCACTAAGACCAAAATCACTAACGAAGTTCAATTGCTGATGTTTGTCGCACTTAACTTTTGTCATGAGCTAGAGAGCCGTGATATGGTAAAGGAAGAGCAACAACACGCGTTAACTGAGCGAATGGAAGAGCTCACGGCCTCACTAGGTGATGCCTTAAGTAAAGTAAAGCCAGGACAGCAATAACCTTTACAGCCAAAACAAGAATTTACCCTGGAGTGTTCGTGAGGGGATTACGTCCCTGAGCCGATAAGCAATACCTAAGGGTTAGTACTTGATAGCTATTGAGCAGGCTCGGCTTGTACCGAGAAGCCTACGGTTATCTCTGCTGATCCGCCTTGAACCAGCTGGTTCAAGGGTCAATAATCTCCAACGGCACTCTGGGGTATTCCCTCGATACCCTACTATCAATGGGTATATTTTATGGTTCTCTCCCGTCAAGATTTTCGTAAACAAATCCGTTTTAAACGTAACCAGTTACATAGTGACGTTCAGTTTCAAGCAAGCATGGATCTTGTCAGTCAATGTGCACAATTGACTGAGTTTCAAAACGCTAAGCATGTTGCTTTATACCTTTCAGCGGATGGCGAGTTAATCACCACGCCGCTCATCGAATGGCTGTGGCGTCAGGGTAAGAAAACCTACTTGCCTGTTATCCATCCTTTTTCGCAAGGGCATCTGCTGTTTCTCCACTACGATCAAAACACACCTATGGTGTTTAACCGCTACTACATTGCGGAGCCTAAACTGGATCAGACTCAGATCATCCCAGCTCAGCAGCTCGACATTATCTGTACTCCGCTAGTAGGGTTTGATTCCACAGGTCATCGCCTAGGTATGGGCGGTGGTTACTACGATCGCACGCTAGAGCCTTGGTTTAAGACTGGTCATGGGCCAAAACCTATCGGGCTGGCACATGACTGCCAACATGTCGATAAATTGCCGATTGAATCTTGGGATATACCATTACCTAAAATAGTGACACCAAGCCAGATCTGGGATTGGGAATAAGTCAGGATTGATCATATAATCGCGCCGCAAACGTTAATATTACCGCATTTAGGAGATGGGCATGACTCAAGATGAGATGAAGAAAGAAGCTGGCTGGGCAGCACTAAAGTATGTCGAAAAAGACAGCATTGTCGGTGTCGGTACAGGCTCGACGGTCAATCACTTCATCGATGCTCTAGGCACTATCAAAGACGACATTAAAGGTGCGGTTTCAAGTTCAGAAGCCTCCACTGAAAAACTGAAAGGTCTTGGTATTGAGGTTTTCGACTGCAACGAAGTGGCTAAATTAGATGTGTATGTCGATGGCGCAGATGAAATCAATGCAGCTCGCGAAATGATCAAAGGTGGCGGTGCTGCTTTGACACGTGAAAAAATCGTTGCGGCAATCTCTGACAAGTTCATTTGTATCGTAGACGACACCAAAGCGGTTGATGTATTGGGAGAATTCCCACTACCTGTAGAAGTGATTCCAATGGCTCGTTCTTACGTAGCACGTGAATTGGTGAAACTGGGTGGTGATCCTGCTTACCGTGAAGGCGTAGTCACTGATAACGGCAATGTCATCCTAGATGTGTACGGCCTAAAAATCACTGACCCGAAAGATCTTGAAAACAAAATCAATGCACTTGCTGGCGTGGTAACCGTTGGTCTATTTGCACATCGCGGTGCAGATGTCGTGATCACAGGCACTCCTGAAGGCGCAAAAATTGAAGAATAATTGGTCAGAATCCAATTAATTCATTATAAATGGCACCCATCGGTGCCATTTTCTTTCTCCCCTATAAAAATTATTGCTTATTACGTAATTTTCTTACCCAAACTGTCTTTTTTTTGTTAACTTAGATTTCAGAAGACGCCTAGGAAAACGTTTGCGTCATATGTGAACGTACGAAAACGTTATCCATTTACAATGTGCGCCAGTTAAGCCCCAATTTCCCATTTTAAGGATGAAGATAATGGCCAGAGTTTCGCTGGAAAAAGACAAAATTAAGATCCTCCTTCTAGAAGGTCTACACCCTTCTTCTGTCGAGGTATTACAAGCCGCAGGTTACACCAATATCGAATACCACAAAGGCTCCTTACCGGAAGAAGAACTGATTGAAGCGGTAAAAGATGCGCATTTTATTGGCATTCGCTCACGTACTAACTTGTCCCAAGAAGTCATCAATGCGGCCGAAAAGTTAGTCGCCATCGGATGTTTTTGTATCGGTACTAACCAAGTTGACCTTAAGGCTGCAGCAAACCGCGGTATTCCTGTCTTCAACGCACCGTTCTCGAATACTCGTAGTGTCGCTGAATTAGTACTTGGTCAGGTTCTTCTATTGCTTCGTGGCATTCCTGAGAAAAACGCACTAGCGCACCGTGGTATTTGGAAGAAGAGTGCTGACAACTCATACGAAGCTCGTGGTAAACGTTTAGGTATTATCGGTTACGGCCACATTGGTACCCAGCTTGGTATCATCGCTGAAAACTTGGGTATGCGTGTTTACTTCTACGATATCGAGAACAAACTATCGCTTGGTAATGCGACGCAAGTTCACACCATGACAGAGCTGCTGAACAAGTGTGATGTGATTTCCCTTCACGTACCAGAAACACCTGAGACTAAAGACATGATGGGCGCAGAAGAGTTTGCTCGTATGAAGCCTGGTTCAATCTTTATCAACGCTGCACGCGGTACTGTGGTGGATATCGAAGCACTTTGTCACTCATTAGAGTCTGGTCATATCGCTGGTGCGGCAATCGACGTATTCCCGGTTGAGCCAAAAACCAATGCGGACCCATTTGAATCCCCACTGACTAAATTCGACAACGTGATCCTGACACCACACGTAGGTGGTTCAACTCAGGAAGCGCAAGAAAACATCGGTGTGGAAGTAGCTGGCAAACTGGCTAAGTACTCAGACAACGGTTCAACGCTATCAAGCGTTAACTTCCCTGAAGTATCTCTACCAGAACATCGTGATTGCTCTCGTCTACTGCATATCCACAAAAACCGTCCTGGTGTTCTAACCCAAATCAACACCATCTTCGCAGAAGAAGGGATCAACATTGCGGGTCAGTATCTACAGACCAACGCTGAGATCGGTTATGTGGTTATTGATGTTGAAGCTGATCGCTCTGAAGAAGCGCTTGAGAAGCTTAAAAACATCGAAGGTACGGTACGCGCGCGTATTCTCCACTAAGAACATCACCAAGATCAAAAAACCCATCGTAGCGATGGGTTTTTTATTTCTTTGTGTTTATGAAAAACGACGATTAAGGTTTCAGGGCGCGTTCGCCGCGTGCAATACCTACCACACCGCTTCGTGCCACCTCAATGACTTCCGTCACTTCAGATATCGCTTGAATAAAGGCATCCAATTTTTCACTGGTTCCCGCGAGTTGAACCGTATATAGCGACGCAGTGACATCCACGATTTGCCCGCGGAAAATGTCGGCGGTGCGTTTTACTTCAGCGCGAGCAAAGCCACTGGCTTTTACCTTCACCATCATCAGTTCACGCTCGATATGCTCATATTCAGTGACTTCTTGCACCTTAAGAATATCGATTAACTTGTTAAGTTGTTTCTGAATCTGCTCCAACTGCATATTGTCTGAAATCGTTGTCAGATTCAGACGAGACAAGGTAGCATCATCGGTTGGTGAAACCGTAAGCGACTCAATGTTGTAGCCACGTTGAGAGAAAAGACCCACAACTCGAGACAACGCACCCGGCTGGTTTTCCATTAATAGCGAAATAATGTGTCTCATATTAGGTTCTCTCCGTCTTGCTTAGCCACATCTTGTCCATACCCCCACCTTTAATTTGCATTGGGTATACGTGCTCTGTTTCGTCTACATTGATATCTACGAACACCAAACGGTCCTTCATATCTAAAGCTTTTTGAAGACCCGACTCTAGTTGATCTGGGGTCTCAATTCGGATACCTACGTGACCATAAGCTTCTGCGATTGCAGCAAAATCAGGAACTGAACTCATGTATGAGTTGGAGTGACGACCTTGGTAAATCATGTCTTGCCACTGTTTTACCATGCCTAGGAAACGGTTATTCAAGTTGATGATCTTAACCGGAATATCATATTGCATCGCAGTAGAGAGTTCCTGAATGTTCATCTGAATACTGCCGTCACCCGTAATGACAACCACCTCTTCATCCGGTTTAGCGAATTTCACGCCCATGCCCGCTGGCAAACCAAAGCCCATCGTACCCAGACCACCGGAGTTAATCCAACGGCGAGGCTTATTGAATGGGTAATAAAGTGCCGCAAACATTTGGTGCTGGCCCACATCCGATGCGACGTAAGCATCACCGTTGGTAAGCCTATGTAACGTTTCTATAACTTGTTGAGGTTTGATGCGCTCTGGAGACGTTTCGTAAGACAGACACTGACGGTCACGCCAAACTTGAATGTCTTGCCACCAGCTCTCTAACGCTTCTGTATCGTTTATCGCACCTTGCTCTTCAAGTAGCGTTACCATGCTCTCTAGCACTTTTTCTGCCGAACCCACAATAGGCAGATCCGCTTTAACGTTCTTAGAGATCGAGGAGGGATCAATATCGATATGCATGACTTTCGCATCAGGACAGTACTTTTCTAAGTTATTGGTTGTACGATCATCAAAACGAACACCGACACCAAAAATAAGATCAGCGTGATGCATCGCCATATTTGCTTCGTAAGTACCATGCATGCCGAGCATGCCGAGCGAGTTTTTGTGTGTTCCAGGGAATGCACCAAGACCCATTAAAGTACTGACAACAGGAAGATTCAGAGCTTCAGCAAGCTTTAACAAATATTCGTCTGCTTGAGAGATAACCGCACCACCACCTACATAAAGTACAGGCTTCTTCGCTTCAAGTAGCGCTTTCAGACCTTTCTTGATCTGGCCTTTGTGACCGGTTGTAGTTGGTTTGTAAGAACGCATCGAAATACTTTCTGGGTATTCGTATGGCAGTTTGATCTCCGGATTCATGACATCTTTAGGCAGGTCAATCACAACGGGACCAGGTCGGCCAGTCGTCGCAATGTAGAAAGCTTTCTTTACCGTTTCTGGAATATCTTCTGCTTTCTTAACCAAGAAGCTGTGTTTCACTATAGGGCGAGAAACCCCCACAATATCACACTCTTGGAAAGCATCATTACCGATAAGGCTGTTAGGCACATTGCCGGAAATAACAATCATCGGAATGGAATCCATATACGCGGTGGCAATACCTGTAATGGTATTGGTCGCGCCAGGACCAGAACAGACAAGCACCACACCCGGTTTGCCTGTCGAACGCGCATAGCCGTCAGCCATATGTGTTGCGGCTTGCTCGTGTCGAACAAGAACGTGTTTAATGCTTTCTGTTTTTGCGTGTAGCGCATCATAGATGTCTAAAACGGAACCGCCTGGGTATCCGAAGATTTGCTCAACGTCTTCTTCGATCAGAGATTGCACAACCATCTCTGCTCCGGACAACATCGCTGCCATATTTTTCTCCTTACCAGTGTGCCAATTCGTAAGGTCAACTCATTGGTCTGGTTTTACATAGTCTAGGGCTTATTCGTAGCCTAATTCGAAATATTTCCAGTTTCGGCTATGTCTTACTTTGTCGTAGCAAAAAGTAAGTTACAAAACCAATGTAACGCTTTATTACTAAGCGGTCTAATGAGATGTACATCGCAAATTAAACAAGATGCTGATTATGTGAGCAATGCAAGGTATGAGAACCAAATAAAAAGACATACCCAGTTCATTCGGTATAAGTTTAGTGAAAATTCAGAACATAATTTTACTGCACGAGTAGAAGAATGGTCCGTTAGGCCATAATAAGGTCTTGTTAGATAGATAAAAAATCCCCCTACTTTCGGACTAGGCAAGTAGAGGGATTTTTGAACAATCGAAAAATTAACTCCGTGATAAGCTACTTTTTATCGCCTTTCTCACTGTACATTTCTTCGATTTCGTCCTGATATTTATCGTTAATGACCTTGCGGCGTAGTTTCTGGGTTGGCGTTAATTCGCCTTCATCCATCGAAAAAGCCTTTGGCAGCAGTTTAAAGCGCTTCACTTGTTCAAACTTCGCTAACTCTTTCTGCAGATCATTGACTCGTTTCTCAAGCATCTCGACGATTTGGTGGTGCTTAATCAGCTCAACACGGTCATGATATTTAATATTCAGCTCTTTCGCGTACTCTTCTAGGCTATCAAAACACGGCACAATGAGAGCCGAAACAAACTTACGCGTATCTGCAATGACCGCAATTTGCTCGATAAAATGATCTTTACCGATGGCACCTTCAATCATTTGCGGTGCAATGTACTTACCGCCAGATGTTTTCATCAGCTCTTTGATGCGATCCGTGATAAACAAGTTTCCATTCTCGTCAAAATGACCCGCGTCACCCGTTTTCAAGAATCCATGCTCATCGAACGTTTTTTCCGTTTCTTCCGGCATTTTGTAGTAACCACGCATTACCATTGGACCACGAACAAGAATCTCGTTGTTTTCGCCAATTTTTACTTGCGCACCCGGCATCGACATACCGATCGAATCTGGGTCGAAGCATTTATCATCCCAACAAGATACGGTCGCCGTGGTTTCGGTCATTCCGTAACCCAGCTTGACGTTGATACCAATCGCATGGAAGAAACGACCAATAGTCTCATCCAATTTTGCACCACCACAAGGCATGAAATTAATGCGCCCACCTAGCAGTGCTCGTAACTTAGATAGGACGAGCTTGTCAGCAAGATTGTGTGCTTTTTTAAGAGCAAACGAAGGCTGTCGACCTTGTTGATGACACACCGCCATTTTCGCTCCCATATTCACAGCCCAAGTGAACATCACTTTGCGCATAAATGGGGCTTTCGCTACTTTTTCATGAATGGCAGAAAAGATCTTTTCGTAAAAACGAGGAACTGCACACATGACGGTCGGGCGTACGTCACTCAGTGCTTCTCGCACTTGCATTGTGTCTTGCAGGTAACAGTTAGTTGCGCCTTTGTAGAGCACATAGAACGTCCAAGCACGCTCAAATACGTGAGACAGTGGTAAAAAGCAAAGTGACACGTCGTCTTGAGAAAGGCTCAGTCTCTGATCGTGTCCTTCAAGCTGCGCTCCGATATTGGCGTAATCGAGCATGACACCTTTTGGCTGACCTGTCGTACCAGAGGTGTAGATCAACGTAAGAAGATCGTCAAAGTTTGCGTCTGCGAGGCGTTGATCCAGCTCAGTTTGGTGCTGTCTTTCACCTTGCGCGATAAACTTATCCCAAGTCATCACAAACGGGTGATCACCAACTTCGATATCATCAGACATGACCACTATCAGTTCTAGCTGTTCACATTCGTCAAAAATAGATATTGCGGCATCCAGTTGAGGTTGCTCACCAACAAACAATACTCGCACATCCGCATTTTTTAGGATGTAAGCTGACTGAACTGCCGTGTTGGTCGGATAAATAGGAACTGTCACCGAACGGACCTGAAGCGCTGCAAAATCAGCGATTGTCCACTGCGGCATGTTATTTGAGAAAATCCCTATTTTGTCTTGAACTCTTAACCCTTGAGCCAATAATGCAAGTGACAAAGCATCCACTTGATGGCCAAACTGCTTCCAACTGATGCCGTTCCACATATTGCCCACTTTATGTTTTAGGGCAATACGATCACCGCCTTGAGCAATCTGTTCACGTATTTTTTTTACGATATGAAAATCTAAGTTGGTCATCTTTTCTACCTTTAGCTTACACATGTAAGCTTTTGAGCGCACAAGTGTACATTTCGGATGCTAAAAGGCAACTGACGCTTATCAAAGTTATCAATTAAATAGTAAAAAACCTTGAATGAAGCTATCCCATTCAAGGTTTTTAAGACACATATTCGATATTTTTTAAGCAATAGCGACGACTTCACCACAAATCTTCATTAGATGGTCACGCAACCAAATGTGTCCTTTATCTTTTTCATTCGATTCATGCCAGCTCAGGTAACCGCTGATTTTACCGTTGTCGAATGGGAAATTGAGTACTTGCAGGTGTTCTCTATTTGCCGCATTTTCTACCATCCAACGTGGAGCAATAGTCACTAGGTCTGACTGGCCTACGACATAAAGTAAGTTACTTAAACTTGCACCTTCATAATACGCCTGAACATCCAATTCACGGTAAGCCTGCTCAGAGAAGCTACGTTGACCATGAACACGTGATAACTTAGCGTGTCGCTCACTGCGAAGTTGCTCTACGGTCACTTGCGATTGAATGCGAGAATGTGACTTTGCCGCCACAACAACTAATTCGTCTTGGAAGATTTCAGTGCTCGAAAAGCCTTGCTCATCAAAACGAGAGTAATCGATAACAAAGTCCACTTCTTGGTAACGCATTCTCTCTGCCAATTGATGGTCAAATTCTGCGTCCAGGTGAAGTTGAACGTTAGGTGCTTGCTCGTGAATCGAAGACATGATTTTTGGCGCGAAGCGCATATCACATGGGCTGCAAATCGATAGCTTAAATAGACGACTTGACGTCTCTGGTGAGAAAATCGAGCTCGGCAACTCGTTACGAATCAACTGTAACGCTTGGCGAATTGGGCCAAACAGTTGACGTGCACGTTGAGTCGGTTGAATACCGCGCCCTTGACGCATAAATAACTCATCGTTAAACATGACTTTCAAGCGAGCAACTGCGTTACTGACCGCAGGCTGAGACATACCTAAATTGTGCGCCGCTCGAGTAATGTTTTGCTCTTGCATCACTGCATCAAATACTGTGAGTAGATTTAAATCCACTCCGCGTAATGTGCTTTCCATACGGTAGTTGGTCACACTACCAACAGAGTCTTTCTTGTCAGTCATTGGTCTGCCTCTAGAATCAATATTGCCATTTTTGCTAATCGTTAGCGTTCGGGAATAGAGAACCTGTTTGATATTATATGGGTGTGCTGGATAGTGACCAGCGAGCCGCTAATATCAACGAATCCATGATTTCAAGGCAACTAGATTGATAACTAATCAGTATTTTTTATCTATAATTTTATATAACCATTATGAATCAATCAGATAGCGATTATATAAAAATTTATAAATGACAAAGTAATCCACTGAAAACAAAGGCAAGTTTTACTTAATACTTGAGGGTTTCACAGAAAGTTTTCTATAAGCTGGAAAAATACAATCTAAAAAACCACAAAGGCTAACGAATGAGTTAGCCTCGCATTTGGCGTGACAGAACTAAATATTAGTGACGTAACTTGGAAAATCGACCTTATCCCAGAGATGGGTCGTCAGTTCTGATTTGTTTTCCCAATCCCCTTTAATCACCCAATCCGCAATCGCCTGAGCAACATCTGGGTAGTTAACGCTTTCAGCATGAGCTTCATCTAACCAGTGACGTAAAATGGATGCATCCAATACCTCCATTCCCGTAGCCAAACCGAGGTCTTCTAACGTTGCCACATTACTCATTTGTTCAAACTGGCCTGTTAGCGGTTTAAGCAGTAATTTTTTGCCCAGAGTGAGCGCTTCTGAAGGGAGTTCGAAGCCGCCATTCGCTATCACTCCGTTACAGCGATGCAAATGACACTGGAAACCATCAAAGCTCAATGGTCTCAGCTCTATATTTTCCACGATTTCCACTTCGATTATATCTGGGTGGTAACAGATAAAGCGTTGGCGAGTGAAGCGAAAAAGTAGGTCTGTTACGTCATTGATATTTTCAAATGGCAAATAAACTAAAATGAAATCCTCAATTTCCTTTTGAGTATCTGCTGTGTGAACGATGGGAGGCAAAATAGGTTGGTCAAAATGATACCAATGCAATCCTATCCGATGCTGAGCTGGGGCAAAGTGTTCAATAATCTTTTTATCTAGCCAACCCGCCCCCTTTAACGGAACGGAGTATCGAAAAGCATTTTGGTGGCTAATACTGATAGATGGAATACCTTGCCTTTGCGCCGCCCAAGCGGAAACGGGTTCAAAGTCGTTGAGGACCAAATCGTAACCGCTCAGATCTAACGCTTTCACCTCTTTATAAAAGTGCAAGATGTTATTGTTCAGGCAAGTTTTTAAGTAACTCACCTTGCCATTATGGGTAGCAAACGTAAGTCCGCGACGAGTCTGATAAGTGCCAAATTCTTCCATTGAGAAGTATTTATCTTTATCTCTTCCAGAAAACAAAAAGTCCGCTTCTACACCGCTGTTTTTTAGGGCTTGGCACATGGCTCTAGCACGCGCAATGTGACCGTTTCCTGTCCCTTGTACACCGTAAAATATCTTCATTCATTTCCCCTTAGGCAAGCAATGTTAATGCAAGGCGAGCACAGCCTATTCCTAAGAAAGCACCCAAGACTACATCGGTTAAAAAATGAACCCCCAATAAGATTCGGGAAGCTCCAATCAGTATCGCCCAAACAAAAGTGAACGTTTCCAAACTCGGATAGAAATAGCTCGTCAGAGTGGCCATAAGGAATGCTGCCGCGGTATGCCCTGACGGTAAGCTGTATCGATCAGACGGTGTAACAAAAGAAGTAACAAGATCAGACAACTCTTCTGGCCTACGGCGCTTAATGAGGTTTTTCGCAGCCCAATAAATCGGAAGTTCAATACTAAAGGCCAGCAATCCCACCAGCAAAAACAGCAAACCTCGTTCACCATCAAGCAGCCACGCTAATACGCCCAGTAAGATATAAAGATGACCATCTCCTGTATGAGATATCGCTTTGCTCAGTTTGGATACAGGATGTGAAAAACGATGTTGTAAACAAAATAGCGAAAAAGCCAAATCCAGTTTGGCAATTGGGTCTATAGAACGCATAACCTACTCCCAACTCGGTCGATTCTCGTTCAATGTAAAAGATAACAATGACAGTTCAGTGAAGCTTTAAGGGTATTCCGATGAAACTGTAAATAAAAAAGAGAGGCTTCGCCTCTCTGGTTTACTACCTAGGTTTAGAACTGGTAAACCCCGCCCAGCACCCACTGCCTCTGGTCTTCTTTGCTGCTGTCAAACCACGATTGCTGTGCCTCGGTATACACCTTGGCGTCTTTGGTAATGTGGTATTCAACCCCAGATGTCACCGCATGCTCATGACCGCGTGATATATCTTTTTTGCCAGAAATGGACTCTGCCGTCACGTAAGCGTGCACTGGGTCTAACAGTTGTACTTTGCCACTAACGCCCACCGTCTGAGCCGACGCTGATTCCGTGCCATCTTCCAAAGAATAATACCCAAGTGTGGCACCTAGTCGCCAATTTTGCCCACTGCTCAACTTTCCAGTTTTTACCCCGGTTGCCGCTACACTCCACGCTGTCGAACCATGTTGGTAATTCGTCAACTGAGAGGCCACGCGCAATTGAATATTGTGCGGCTCAATCTTGTATCGAATACCAAAACCCAATCCGTCTTCTACTTCGGTCTCTGCCACTTTCAGCGACTCTCCACCCGCACGTAGACGAACACTTCGGTCAAGCTTTCGACTGCCGTTGGCCTGTGCTTCTAGCCTCCAATCTTGCCAATCCAATTGGTAACTCAACGTGTTTTCGTTACGTTTGTTGTTCATTTCATCTCGGGTGTAATGCGCGACTCCGCCAAGCTTGTTGCTAAAGTCGTAATTATCCAAGTTATGGATCAGCGCTTCTTGTTTCCCCCACGCGACCATACCGTAATCGGTATCTACGCCAACGTGAGCCAACCTCAACGAAAACAGGTCATCGTGATGGGATTGATTAAAATGGCTACCGACTTCCACCACCCCACGCAGACTCACATCGGGTACGAGTTCGTATTTCCCTTTGAAGCCCACGCGACTGGAGTCGTCTTGGAACTGAGTAGCAGGTGACTGGTGCTGTTTGTAATGCAGCACGGCTTTTAGCTTACCGTAAGCTTCAAGCTCGTAGTGATCATTTTCGTATAGTGTGACGTCCGCGTAAGACGCCTGACTCAACAAAAAAATAGGTGAAAGAAGGCAAAAAATAGATTGGCGTTTCATAAGTGCTTCCAAAGCTAGATTGAACTGATGGAGACACAATAAAACAGGTTAGCTGACAGGAAACTGAGGGAAGTTGTAAGCTTCCTGTCAGCTAAGATGAGAAGGTTAACCGTATTTCGAGCGTGCTGCCGTAGGCTCGATGTACCATGTTTCCTTTTGCTTTCGACAAGCGGTGTATGTACCTTGCTGCGTGTTGCCTTGCTTCGAAAACAGGTAGCGAAACTGACGACAAGTGAAAATTCCTGTGATTTTCTTATCTACCCGTTGGCTGCCAAAAGACTCGTTGTGAGTAATATATTTTGGGGTCGTTAAAGGGTTCGGTTGCGTTGAGAGTAAATCGCGATAAGAGATATTTGATGCGACATAGTTACTGTGAACATACCCTTTTATCACGCCATTTTGAGAGACTAGATACCAAGGCTGCTCGGAGACTTTAGCAATAACATTAAAAACATCGCCTCGTTTAAGCGCTCCTAATTTTGTTCCCGTCACTAAAGGTTGATGACGAATATTGAGCGTCGTTGTCGCACGGTAAGGTACATCCATAAACTCAAAGTCTTGTAGCTCGTCTACCTTGTCTATGGCTTGTCTTTGAACGTCAATCGCTAGCCATTCTGTTGGTTCCAATTCAATCTCCCAACGCGATGCGGTTTGGCTATCGATACCACTTAAGCGATGACTCCGTTCATTCTCCAACCCTTTGACCAGTTGCTTTAGCAATTTATCGCGTTCTTGTTGACTGAAAAACAGATCGATGTCATCGCTGATTCGTTGCACCTTGCGCGCATGAGAGAGCATAACTTCATTAGAAATGGCCTCAATTTTTGAGCCAGTCTGCAATATCTGACAGCCACTTAACGTGAAGCAGGCGAACAACAACACCTGCAATTTAAACCGCATCGTTTATCCCTCCGGGCAACTCGATATAAACTTTAGCGCCACCGAACTCTGATGATTCGACACCAACTACCCCCCCGTACAGCATAACAACATCGTGTACGATATTTAAACCCAGCCCGGAGCCTTCTGTTGTCTCATCTAAGCGACGACCAGGTTTAAATACATGTTCACGTTTGGATTCTGGAATCCCAACACCATCATCTTCAACTTCAATCACAATGCGATTGTCTTTTAACGCCACGTTCACTTGCACTCGGCTTACAGCCCATTTACAAGCATTATCAATCACGTTTCCAATCACTTCTTCTAGATCGTGTTGATCACCACGGAAGTACAAGTTTGCGTGGCAACGAAAACCTAACTGCAATTGTTTTCGTTTGTACAACAGCTCCATAGAAAAAAGAATGTCACTCACACTTTCAGACACATTGGTCTGCGCCGCCAATTGGTTCATTGACCCTGCTAACCTGGCTCGTGCCAAATGTGTGTGTGCATTTTGAGAAAGTTTATTGAGCTGCTCACTCATCACCTGCGCGGAGCTATCGCTGATATTGTCGAGTTCATGTCTGAGCACTGAAATAGGGTTTTTCAATGCGTGTGCTAGATTTGCCGCTTGCAGACGTGAACGTTCCAAAATAGCCGTATTATGAGCCAGCAGTAGGTTGATTTCGTCGCCAAAGTTTTGCAACTCTTGTGGCAAATCCGCATCAATTTCGCGCTTCTCTCCACGACGTATCGCGGCAATATTGTCTTCCAGCTCTTTTACAGGGCTGAGAACCTGACGCACCTGATTCCAAATAGATAACGTGACTGCTGCGACCAAAATCAACATGACAAAAAACAATAGTTTGCCGTAGGCATAAACATCTTTTGTTATGTCGTTGACCGGCCCCGAAACCAAAAATTGCAAATGCGTGTTACCTTGTGAAAACTCTACGGTTTGAATTCCCATCCTCAATTTCTGCACAGGCCCCATAAGTTCGATACGATGAAAGTCATATTCTTCGTCATGATCCACCAGCGGTATAGGTTGTTCACTGTATAGAGAGTCCGACTGAAACAGCACTTGGTTATTATGGTCAATAACTTGCCAATACCACCCTGATAAAGGCTGGCTAAACATTGGGTTACTCGATGAAGAGCCCATCACCACCTGACCATCAGCCTGGACTTCAACGGCTGCAACCATGTCGTAAAGTTGGTTTTTTAGCATTTCATCAAAACGCTGTTCTATGTGCTGCTCAAACATATACATAAGCAGCGCCCCCACATTCAGTATCGCAAGTAAATACCACCCTACCCCAGTGCGAACCACGCGGCGAAGCAGCGAATTTTTCTTATTCTGATTCGCTCTAGCCAATTTCATTCAATTGGTATCCTTGGCCTCTGCGAGTTTGAATTTGTTGAGTGCCCATTTTCTTACGCACTCTGTTCACTAGCACTTCAATCACATTGGAGTTGTGCTCGTAATCCATTTGATAAAGGTGCTCGGTAAGTGTGGCTTTAGAAACGACTTCACCTTGATGATTCATGAGGTACGAAATCAAACGATATTCAAGAGACGTTAAATCTAGGTGCACTCCAGATAAAGACACACGCTGTGAGGTTGAATCTAACTCCAATTCACCACAGGTCAAGATCGCGCTTGCGTGGCCATTTGATCGCCGAACTAACGCTTCGACCCTCGCCAATAACTCTTCCATTTCAAAGGGTTTGACCAAGTAGTCATCTGCACCTGTTCTCAGCCCTGTGACTTTTTCTCGCCACGTATCCCGGGCGGTCAGGATAATCACTGGCATTTTATTCCCAGCTCTTCTCCATTCGGTCAAAACACTTAAGCCATCTTTACCTGGTAAACCTAAATCCAAAATAGCAATATCATAATCTTCGGTATCTCCCTGAAACCAAGCATCGTTTCCATCATGGGTCATATCTACCGCAAAGCCATGGCTACTCAGTGCTCGGGAAATTTGCTCCGCTGCCTGAATATTATCTTCAACTACTAGTGCTCTCATCCTAAGCTCTCAACTGATTAATCGTCGTCATCGTCTCTATCATTATCATTGTCGTCATCGTCGTCATCCCGTGAAGAAGAGTGACTTCTTCCAGATGAAGAATCCGATTTGTCGCGATCATTTTTATCTGAAACAGGTTTAGGTACGTAAAGCTCTTTATACGTGGCGGCGTCATAATACCGGTTCACTACCCTACCACTGGCATCCAGTATTTTGAGTTCAAAGACAGGTTTGCATTCTTTATTTATTGCGGATGCTTTCAGTAGCGTATCGCCACGTTGATGAGCGTTTTTCTTCACCTCTTTCATAAACTTAAAAAAAGTGGCTGCCGAAGGTTTATCACTGCAATTAGCCTGCGCTGCGCCTGAGAACATCACAAGCACAGTACATAAACACACAGACCATAGAGAATAGATTCGACGCAAATGACAACCTTTTGGACAGAAAGACGCAGAGTAAAAATAGCATTACAAACCTTACCGTAACCTTACAAACCCTATCAGCTTTCCGTCAGCACAACCCACTTAGAATGTAATCGTTCAAACAAAGCGCACATTAAAAAAGGAAACAAATCATGAACATTACTACTTCTAAGAAACGTCTTATGGCAGCTAAACAATCATTCGTTACTCGCCGCGTAGCAAAAGAGTCGATGGAAAGCCTAATAGAAGACTTGAGCTATTCCCCAAAGGCTGGCGACCTTATCCTGGCGAAAGTTAACTTGATTGGACACCACACTCGTACGGAGCGTGTCGATGGTCGAAAAGCCAAACTATTTGAAGGCGATGAAGTGATTCTTGCTTATGGTAATCGTTACGCTCCTGATCAGTTTGAAGCTGTGATTCCTGAAGATTTGTCGCCATGTCACATGGTCGCTGCTGGCGGTATCGCAGCAAAAGCCTTGTCTTGGCACGCAAAAATTGAGCTCCCAACGGAAATTACGCCGATTGGACTGATCGCCGATAAAAACGGCAAGGTCATTAACCTTTCGGATTACTCCGTTCCAAATGCTCTATCAGTACCTAACGTGCCAAATGTCACGGTGGTAGGAACGTCGATGAATGCGGGTAAAACAACAACGGCGGCTCACATTATTCATGGCTTAACGAAAGCAGGCTATCAGGTCGGTGCGATGAAAGTGACAGGTACTGGTGCAGGTGGAGATTTGTGGTTGATGCAAGACGCAGGTGCGAAAAGTGCGGTTGACTTTACGGATGCTGGATTCCCGACATCATTTAAAGTCGACGAATCTGAACTTATGGGTATTGTGAAGAAACTCTCTCAAGCGCTTGTAAACCAAGGCTGCGATGCCATTGTGGTAGAGATCGCCGACGGTGTATACCAAAAAGAAACGCGCGCACTGCTGCAAAACCCAGAATACAAATCACTGTTTAAGAGTGTAGTGTTTACGGCCAGAGAATCTCTCGGCGCAACCGCTGGGGCGCAGTGGTTAAAGAGTGAGGGTTATCATGTGCCAGCCATCAGCGGAATGATCTGTTGCTCACCACTTGCAGCGCGCGAGGCCGCTCATCAGGTTCAGTTGCCGATCCTTGATCTCGAACAACTAGTGAACCCGGAGACAGCTGAATCACTACTATCACTCGCTCAATCTTTCAGCGCGACCGCATGAAGTTAATTCCAATCTTTTCTGGCGTTCGTAAATACTGGCTTCTGACTCTAATTGGCGTCGGAGTCAGTATTGCCATCGCCAATATTGCTTCAGTGATGCTGCTCAAAAGCCTGTGGCAAGCGGACTCATTTACTCATCTTGTATTCGGGTTTGCCGCCATCGGCATTCTGGTATTCATCCTTTCCATTGCCGAAGGTTATTGTGCGGAAAAGCTCGGCCAAAACTACGTCAAAGCCATACGTTGTCAGCTGTATCAAGGGCTACTAAGCGCGCCAAGTTACCTTGCGCCAAAACGCGTTGGCGTGGTGATGAGCAGACTCATTACCGACAGTAATCAGATAAAAAACTGGGCCTCAATCGGAATACCTAAACTAACAATTCATTCCATTTCGACATGTGGGTTAGCTATATTTTTGTGCCTAAATTGGGGAAAACTGGGATGGATAGCAATGGGTCTGATCGCGGTTTACTCGCTCTCTATGGCGGTGTTGACGCCTAGAATGTATAGACTCGCGCTAGAAATTAGACGAGACAGAGGCAGACTAAGCGGCTTTCTGGGAGAAACTATTATTGCCAGCCGGACGATTGATCAATTTAACCTACTTAA
Source organism: Vibrio japonicus (assembly GCF_024582835.1). Taxonomy (NCBI): domain Bacteria; kingdom Pseudomonadati; phylum Pseudomonadota; class Gammaproteobacteria; order Vibrionales; family Vibrionaceae; genus Vibrio; species Vibrio japonicus. Next base: position 445,513 of record NZ_CP102096.1, on the reverse strand, counting down.
CCGAGAAACAAGGCGCTTGGCTCGTCATAGCGATAGACTGGCTAGCAGCTCTGTATCTCAAACGATTTTCAGTGCGGCTTCACGCCACCTCAGCACTCTTATCGCCCAAACAATGACGCTTCTTGTACTAGTTTTGTTCCTATGGGAGAACACGCTACCTAACCAAGAGCTGGCGGTTGTGATGCTGACTCTTGGATTACTTTTCAATTCACTTAAACAACTTAATATCAGTTGGAATTACGCCATTACGTTTTACGCGGCAAAAGTTCGACTCGAATTCGCACTGAACAACGCAGCACCAACACAACCAGAAAAAGAGACTAGGCTGAGAGCTCAATGCGGTCACTCTATTCACCTGAAAAACATACAGCTTACTAAAAATTCTGAACCAATCAGTCGGACTATCAATGCGGGTTCTGCCGTCCACATAGCAAATAGTGAGGAAGCCGAAATATTGGTCGATGTTCTCTCTAAACATCGGTTACCGATTGCAGGGCGAGTCACTATTTCAGGACGACGGCTAGAGTGGCTTTCGCAACACAGTATAAACAAAAGTATCGTGACGATAAGTCGCTCCAGCCACCTTTTGCGAGGAACGGTAAACTCTAACTTAAAAACATCCAATGCGAAAAATGAACTACGAGATGATCTTTTGGCTCATTTTGAGTTACACAACGAAATCATCAATGAAAGTATTACTGAGCTCGGAAGCAATGTATCGTCCGAAATGTATGCCAAACTGCTACTCATTAAGTCACTTTTGCGCCTGCCAGGATTGCTCATCATCTCTCATCCAGATATTTGTGCAAATTCATCGTTGATGGAGAAAGTCCTGATGTGGCAAACGCAAACGGGGGTCACTCTCATGATTATCGGCATGGTATCCCAAAACGTATCAGAGAAACTGCAATACGTTGATATAGAAGAAATAAATACAGACAGAATACGAAATATTGAACCGAGCAAACTTAACGTTCGGGAAAAAAATTGACCATTTTCTGTATTTACGGTTGACGTACCAAAGAGAGTGCGGTACTAATTTGTTAACTCAATTTTGTGGTTTCTTTAACACCGAAACAGGTTTTATATAACAATGACAAACAATATTTCTATCCTGCTGAGCCTCCTCCTTATCGTGACATCATCGCGCGGGTAGGCTGTGGAAGAAAAATAACCACAAAGAGAATTCCTAAAACCCGCATCCAGATGCGGGTTTTTTTATATCTAATTACCGGAAGTAAACGATTAACTGATGCAAATTGCATCTAAATCAAAAAGGAAGCACACATGAACGATCAAGTCATTATTTTCGACACCACATTGCGTGATGGCGAACAAGCGTTGTCAGCAAGCTTGACAGTTAAAGAGAAACTGCAGATTGCCTATGCGCTTGAAAGGCTCGGCGTTGATGTCATCGAAGCGGGTTTCCCTATCTCTTCACCAGGTGATTTCGAATCTGTACAAACCATCGCTAAGAACATTAAGAACAGCCGGGTGTGTGCCCTTTCGCGTGCCGTTGCGAAAGATATTGATGCAGCCGCTGAAGCATTGAAAGTTGCTGACCAATTCCGAATCCACACGTTTTTAGCGACATCTACTATCCACGTCCAAGATAAGCTTCGTCGCAGCTATGACGATGTGGTCGAAATGGCGGTAAACGCGGTTAAACATGCGCGTAATTATACAGACGATGTAGAGTTTTCTTGCGAAGATGCTGGTCGTACACCAATCGACAACCTATGTCGTATGGTAGAAGCTGCCATTAATGCAGGTGCTACAACGGTGAATATCCCTGATACCGTGGGCTACACTGTCCCAAGCGAATTTGGCGGCATAATTCAAACTCTATTCAACCGTGTTCCAAATATTGATAAAGCCATTATCTCTGTGCACTGCCACGATGACTTGGGTATGTCGGTAGCAAACTCAATCGCTGCGGTTCAGGCTGGCGCACGTCAAATCGAAGGCACGATCAACGGTATCGGTGAACGCGCTGGTAACTGTTCTCTAGAAGAAATCGCAATGATCATCAAGACTCGTCAAGAGATCTTGGGCGTTCATACTGGCATTAAACACGAAGAGATCCACCGTACCAGTAAGCTGGTCAGCCAACTGTGTAACATGCCAATTCAAAGCAATAAAGCGATCGTCGGTGCCAACGCATTTAGTCACTCTTCAGGCATCCACCAAGATGGCATGCTGAAGAACAAAAACACTTATGAAATCATGACACCTGAGTCTATTGGACTTAAGAACCAAGCGCTAAACCTAACTAGCCGCTCAGGCCGCGCTGCCGTTAAGAGTCATATGGATTCCATGGGTTACAAAGAAGACGAATACAACCTAGATGCTCTATACACAGACTTCTTAAAGCTAGCCGATCGCAAAGGGCAAGTATTCGATTACGATCTTGAAGCTTTGATGCACTTCTCTAACCTTCGTGAAGAAGACGACTACTACAAGTTGAACTATCTAAGCGTTCAGTCTGGTAGCGTGATGGCAACAACCAGCATTAAGATTCAATGTGGTGACGAAGAGAAATGTGAAGCGGCTGTCGGTAACGGTCCTGTCGATGCGCTTTACCAATGTATCTATCGTGTAACAGGTTATGATATTGTGTTGGACAAGTTTGATCTCACGGCAAAAGGTGAAGGTGAAGACGGTCTGGGTCAGGCTGATATTATCGCCAACTATAAAGGCCGTAAGTACCACGGTACGGGGGTTTCAACCGATATCGTTGAAGCTTCAGGCCAAGCACTACTGCACGTAATTAACAGCATCCATCGTGCAGACCAAATCGCCGTGATAAAACAAAAGAAAATCGCAACAGTATAAGACAGGCTCCAGGGACGAGAGTCGTCCCTGGTCAGCTAAATAATTAGAATTAAAGGACTAACATGACAGACAAAACGTATAAGATTGCCGTTCTACCAGGAGACGGTATTGGCCCAGAAGTAATGGAGCAAGCGCATAAGGTGCTGAATGCGGTCGAAACTAAACACGGTATTTCTTTCGAGCGTGAAGAGCATGATGTCGGTGGTATTGCGATTGATAACCATGGCTGTCCACTTCCAGAGAGCACAGTAAAAGCCTGCGAAGAAGCCGATGCCGTACTTTTCGGTTCGGTTGGTGGTCCAAAATGGGAACATCTTCCACCAAATGACCAACCTGAACGCGGTGCACTATTACCATTGCGTAAGCACTTCCAACTATTTTGCAACCTACGCCCAGCCCAAATCCATACAGGTTTAGAAGCGTTTTCTCCTCTACGTGCAGATATTTCCCAGCGCGGTTTCGATATCGTTGTGGTTCGTGAACTAACAGGTGGTATTTACTTCGGTCAACCGAAAGGCCGTGAAGGTGAAGGGGCGAATGAAAAAGCGTTCGATACTGAGGTTTACCACCGTTTTGAAATCGAGCGTATTGCTAAAATTGCTTTCGAATCAGCGCGCCTACGCAGTAAGAAAGTCTGCTCTATCGACAAAGCGAACGTTCTTCAGAGCTCTATTCTATGGCGTGAAGTGGTTGAAGAGATCGCCAAAGACTACCCAGATGTAGAGCTGTCTCATATGTACATTGATAACGCGACGATGCAGCTAATCAAAGATCCTGCACAGTTTGATGTGATGCTATGTTCAAATATCTTCGGCGACATCATTTCTGACGAATGCGCAATGATCACTGGCTCCATGGGCATGCTACCTTCAGCAAGCCTTAATGAGAGCAAGTTTGGTTTGTATGAGCCAGCAGGTGGCAGCGCGCCAGATATCGCAGGCAAAAACATCGCGAACCCTGTTGCACAAATTCTATCTGCAGCTCTAATGCTACGTTACAGCTTAGGTGAAGAAGAGGCAGCTCAAGATATCGAATCTGCCGTTTCAAAAGCACTTTCTGCAGGTGAGCTTACTGCGGATCTAGCGGGAGACAAACCAGCGCTATCGACTTCAGAAATGGGTGACAAGATCGCTGAGTACATTTTGAACTCGTAATACAAACCACATTCATAATAAATACAAAACCCTCGCTTGCAATAGAAACCCATGACTTAACGCTCAGTCATGGGTACTAGAACGCAGTAAATACCGTTCTAGTAATAAGGACGACGAGGAAAGGAAGCAAACATGGGCAAAACATTATACGAAAAAGTCTACGACGCGCACGTTGCCGTAGCAGCTGAAGGTGAAAACCCGATTCTATATATCGACCGCCATTTAGTACATGAGGTAACCTCACCTCAGGCGTTCGATGGTCTACGCGAAAAGGGCCGTAAAGTTCGTCAGGTAGGCAAGACTTTTGCCACAATGGACCACAACGTTTCAACCACCACGAAAGACATTAACGCGTCAGGTGAAATGGCGCGCATCCAAATGGAAACGCTGTCTAAGAACTGTGAAGAGTTTGACGTTACCCTTTACGATATCAACCACAAATATCAAGGTATCGTGCACGTAATGGGCCCGGAGCTAGGGATCACCCTTCCAGGTATGACGATAGTATGTGGTGATTCACATACCGCGACTCATGGTGCATTTGGCTCACTAGCTTTCGGTATTGGTACTTCAGAAGTAGAGCATGTTTTAGCGACTCAAACGTTAAAGCAGGCTCGTGCTAAAACCATGAAGATCGAAGTTAAAGGTAAGGTTGCTCCTGGGATTACCGCCAAAGATATCGTTTTGGCAATCATCGGTAAAACCACCGCTGCGGGCGGCACAGGTTATGTTGTTGAATTCTGTGGTGAAGCGATTACTGACCTTTCAATGGAAGGTCGTATGACCGTATGTAACATGGCGATTGAACTGGGTGCTAAAGCAGGCCTAATCGCTCCGGATGAAACGACATTCGAGTACGTAAAAGGACGTAAGTTCTCACCAGAAGGTGCCGACTTTGACGCAGCAGTAGAATACTGGAAAACACTGCATACTGATGAAGATGCAAAATTCGATGCTGTCGTGACACTAAATGCCGCTGACATCAAACCTCAAATCACATGGGGTACTAATCCAGGTCAAGTGATCGCTGTAGATGCTCCGATTCCATCTCCAGAGAGTTTTTCAGACCCAATCGAGAAAGCCTCAGCTGAAAAAGCACTCGCGTACATGGGACTAGAAGCAGGTAAGTCTCTTTCAGATTACCCAGTTGATAAAGTGTTTGTCGGTTCATGTACCAACTCTCGTATCGAAGACATGCGTGCAGCGGCAGCGGTTGCGAAAGGTCGCAAAGTCGCTTCTCACGTTCAAGCCCTAATTGTTCCAGGGTCTGAACAAGTGAAAGCACAAGCGGAAGCAGAAGGCTTGGATGTAATTTTTAAAGAAGCAGGCTTTGAGTGGCGTCTGCCAGGCTGCTCAATGTGCTTAGCAATGAACAACGACCGTTTAGGTCCCCACGAGCGCTGTGCATCGACTTCAAACCGTAACTTTGAAGGACGTCAAGGTCGTGATGGTCGTACACATTTGGTAAGCCCAGCGATGGCAGCCGCCGCTGCAATTGCTGGTCATTTTGTTGATATTCGTGAGTTGGACTAAGGAGAAACTAACATGTCAGGTTTTAAACAACACACAGGCTTGGTAGTTCCTCTAGACGCTGCAAACGTCGATACCGATGCGATCATTCCAAAGCAGTTCCTACAAAAAGTGTCTCGTCTTGGTTTTGGTAAGCACCTTTTCCACGACTGGCGCTTCTTAGATGACGCGGGTGAACAACCAAATCCAGAGTTTGTAATGAACGCTCCACGTTACCAAGGTGCATCGATTCTACTAGCACGCGAAAACTTTGGCTGTGGTTCTTCGCGCGAGCACGCGCCATGGGCACTGGCTGATTACGGCATTAAAGCGATGATTGCGCCAAGCTTTGCTGATATTTTTTACGGCAACTCGATCAACAACCAAATGGTTCCAGTACGCTTAACCGAGCAAGAAGTCGATGAGATCTTTCAGTTCGTTGAAGCCAATGAAGGTGCGCAAGTAGAAGTTGATCTTGAAGCAATGAAAGTAAGAGCTAATGGTAAAGAGTACTCATTTGAAATTGATGAATTCCGCCGTCACTGCTTGCTAAATGGTTTAGACAATATCGGCCTAACACTTCAGCACGAAGATAAGATCGCTGAGTACGAAAGCAAGATTCCAGCTTTCTTAAAGTAAGTAGGCTAAAGTAAAAATGAGGTTGGCACATGCCAACCTTTTTTATTTGAAACTAATCTTTCATTATCTTGGTCTTATCTGCATCAACTTCTTATGAACATTACAAAAAATGAAAGCACTGTTACTCCTTACCCTTTCTTTATTCTCAGTGAGCACATTCGCTGCACCTAAATCTGAGTTGTGGCAATACTGGAACTCGTCTAACGAGAATTCTGCCATTAAAGTCAATCACCAAAAGTGGCAAACGATATTGGATAAATATCTTATCACTGAGAGGGGGAACACTCTGTTCCGATACAAAAGTGTCTCTTCTTCTGATAAGAAAAGTTTAAAGAGCTATATTCGAGATCAGTCATCCATTGACCCACGTCAACTGACCAAAGCCCAGCAGTACGCTTACTGGGTCAATCTATACAACGCTGTGACGGTGGATTTGATACTTGATGCGTATCCAATTAAATCGATTACAAAACTTGGCGGGTTATTCAGTTTTGGCCCTTGGGATGAAGAGATGGTGAAAATAAACGATAAAAAAATCACCTTGAATGACATCGAACACCGAATCTTGCGTCCGATTTGGAAAGATCCGAGAACACATTATGCTGTGAACTGTGCAAGCTTAGGCTGCCCTAACCTACAGACTCAGGCCTTCACAGCAATTAACACTGAACAGTTACTTGAAAACGCTGCGAGCACATTTATTAATAGCGAGAAAGGCGTCAAAGTCACAGATAAGCAAGTTCGCCTGTCATCAATCTACGAATGGTTTGCTGAAGACTTTGGTACAAAGTCTCAGTTAATCGCTCACCTAGCTAAATATCGACCAGAGCTAGTCAATTGGAATGGTAGAGTTGTATATGACTATGATTGGTCATTAAATGAAAAAGATAGCTAGAATTGATTGGTGCTTAGTGAGGGTTATTCTTCAGATCGACAAACCCTATCTATCAGGATAAACAAATACGAAAAAGCCCAAGTCTTTCAACTTGGGCTTCTTCTAAATAAGTGGCGGAGCGGACGGGACTCGAACCCGCGACCCCCGGCGTGACAGGCCGGTATTCTAACCAACTGAACTACCGCTCCGCACTGGTTAGACTCTTGAGTCAAAATAAGAACCTGGCGATGTCCTACTCTCACATGGGGAAACCCCACACTACCATCGGCGCTACTTCGTTTCACTTCTGAGTTCGGCATGGAAATCAGGTGGGTCCAAAGCGCTATGGTCGCCAAGTAAAATTCTTTATCTTCTGTTTTAAGCTCTAATCAAAGCGTAAAAAAGACGATAAATGGTGCTGATACCCAGAATCGAACTGGGGACCTCATCCTTACCAAGGATGCGCTCTACCGACTGAGCCATATCAGCATCTTTTATTCGTGTCCATGAGGACTAAAAAAGCCCGCTTTTTCAAACGGGCTCTTTAAAATTTAAAGCCTGGCGATGTCCTACTCTCACATGGGGAAACCCCACACTACCATCGGCGCTAATTCGTTTCACTTCTGAGTTCGGCATGGAAATCAGGTGGGTCCAAATCGCTATGGTCGCCAAGCAAATTCTTACTCTCTATTTCTAGAGAAAATCTGGAAAGCTGTTTTGTGTTCTCTACACATTCAATGTTCTTACTTTGAGTCCATCAAAACCCTTTGGGTGTTGTATGGTTAAGCCTCACGGGCAATTAGTACAGGTTAGCTCAACGCCTCACAACGCTTACACACCCTGCCTATCAACGTTCTAGTCTCGAACAACCCTTCAGGACTCTCAAGGAGTCAGGGAAGACTCATCTCAGGGCTCGCTTCCCGCTTAGATGCTTTCAGCGGTTATCGATTCCGAACTTAGCTACCGGGCAATGCGTCTGGCGACACAACCCGAACACCAGAGGTTCGTCCACTCCGGTCCTCTCGTACTAGGAGCAGCCCCCTTCAATCTTCCAACGCCCACGGCAGATAGGGACCGAACTGTCTCACGACGTTCTAAACCCAGCTCGCGTACCACTTTAAATGGCGAACAGCCATACCCTTGGGACCGACTTCAGCCCCAGGATGTGATGAGCCGACATCGAGGTGCCAAACACCGCCGTCGATATGAACTCTTGGGCGGTATCAGCCTGTTATCCCCGGAGTACCTTTTATCCGTTGAGCGATGGCCCTTCCATTCAGAACCACCGGATCACTATGACCTGCTTTCGCACCTGCTCGAATTGTCATTCTCGCAGTCAAGCGGGCTTATGCCATTGCACTAACCTCACGATGTCCAACCGTGATTAGCCCACCTTCGTGCTCCTCCGTTACTCTTTGGGAGGAGACCGCCCCAGTCAAACTACCCACCAGGCACTGTCCTCACCCCGGATGACGGGGCTAAGTTAGAACATCAAACATACAAGGGTGGTATTTCAAGGTCGGCTCCACCGATACTGGCGTACCGGTTTCAAAGCCTCCCACCTATCCTACACATGTAGGCTCAATGTTCAGTGCCAAGCTGTAGTAAAGGTTCACGGGGTCTTTCCGTCTAGCCGCGGGTACACTGCATCTTCACAGCGATTTCAATTTCACTGAGTCTCGGGTGGAGACAGCGTGGCCATCATTACGCCATTCGTGCAGGTCGGAACTTACCCGACAAGGAATTTCGCTACCTTAGGACCGTTATAGTTACGGCCGCCGTTTACCGGGGCTTCGATCAAGAGCTTCGACCGAAGTCTAACCCCATCAATTAACCTTCCGGCACCGGGCAGGCGTCACACCGTATACGTCATCTTACGATTTTGCACAGTGCTGTGTTTTTAATAAACAGTTGCAGCCACCTGGTATCTGCGACTCTCAATAGCTCCATCCGCAAGGGACTTCACCGTCAAGAGCGTACCTTCTCCCGAAGTTACGGTACCATTTTGCCTAGTTCCTTCACCCGAGTTCTCTCAAGCGCCTTGGTATTCTCTACCCGACCACCTGTGTCGGTTTGGGGTACGATTCCTTACAATCTGAAGCTTAGAGGCTTTTCCTGGAAGCATGGCATCAATGACTTCACACCCGTAGGTGCTCGACGTCGTGTCTCAGCCTTAGAAAGAGCCGGATTTACCTAACTCTTAAGCCTACGCACTTGAACCTGGACAACCGTCGCCAGGCCCACCTAGCCTTCTCCGTCCCCCCATCGCAATTGTAAGAAGTACGGGAATATTAACCCGTTTCCCATCGACTACGCTTTTCAGCCTCGCCTTAGGGGTCGACTTACCCTGCCCCGATTAACGTTGGACAGGAACCCTTGGTCTTCCGGCGAGGGGGTTTTTCACCCCCTTTATCGTTACTCATGTCAGCATTCGCACTTCTGATACCTCCAGCAAGCTTTACAACTCACCTTCAACGGCTTACAGAACGCTCCCCTACCCAATGCAGTAAACTGCATTGCCGCAGCTTCGGTTTATAGCTTAGCCCCGTTACATCTTCCGCGCAGGCCGACTCGACTAGTGAGCTATTACGCTTTCTTTAAATGATGGCTGCTTCTAAGCCAACATCCTAGCTGTCTAAGCCTTCCCACATCGTTTCCCACTTAGCTATAATTTGGGACCTTAGCTGGCGGTCTGGGTTGTTTCCCTCTCCACGACGGACGTTAGCACCCGCCGTGTGTCTCCCGGATAGTACTTACTGGTATTCGGAGTTTGCAAAGGGTTGGTAAGTCGGGATGACCCCCTAGCCTTAACAGTGCTCTACCCCCAGTAGTATTCGTCCGAGGCGCTACCTAAATAGCTTTCGGGGAGAACCAGCTATCTCCAGGTTTGATTGGCCTTTCACCCCTAGCCACAAGTCATCCGCTAATTTTTCAACATTAGTCGGTTCGGTCCTCCAGTTGATGTTACTCAACCTTCAACCTGCCCATGGCTAGATCACCTGGTTTCGGGTCTATATCCAGAGACTGAGCGCCCAGTTAAGACTCGGTTTCCCTACGGCTCCCCTAGATGGTTAACCTTGCCACTGAATATAAGTCGCTGACCCATTATACAAAAGGTACGCAGTCACAGGACAAAGCCTGCTCCTACTGCTTGTACGTACACGGTTTCAGGTTCTATTTCACTCCCCTCACAGGGGTTCTTTTCGCCTTTCCCTCACGGTACTGGTTCACTATCGGTCAGTCAGTAGTATTTAGCCTTGGAGGATGGTCCCCCCATATTCAGACAGGATATCACGTGTCCCGCCCTACTCGATTTCACTGAATGTGCGTTGTCAACTACGGGGCTATCACCCTGTATCGCCGGACTTTCCAGACCGTTCGTCTAACGCATATAAAGCTTAAGGGCTAGTCCAATTTCGCTCGCCGCTACTTTCGGAATCTCGGTTGATTTCTTTTCCTCGGGGTACTTAGATGTTTCAGTTCCCCCGGTTCGCCTCTTGCACCTATGTATTCAGTACAAGATACGTGCTTATGCACGTGGGTTTCCCCATTCGGAAATCCCAGACTCAAGTGGCTTTTACTGCCTAATCTGGGCTTATCGCAAGTTAATACGTCCTTCATCGCCTCTGACTGCCAAGGCATCCACCGTGTACGCTTAGTCACTTAACCATACAACCCCAAAGAGTTTCGCGAAGCGAATCTTGAGGATGTTGTTTAAACAACCAAAGTTGCTATCTCATTATTTGAATGAGCGAGATAGCTTTCGATTTTGCCGGACTCAATTTCTTTTTATTTTACTTTTTATAAAAGTGAAAACAAAAAGCCAAGAACACTTGAATGTGTTGTATTGGTGTTTGTCTTTAAAGACAAACATTGAGAACTTTACAAACAATCTTAAAAGATTGTTTTGTCAGCTTTCCAAATTGTTAAAGAGCTAATCACTTCAAAGAAGTAACCATTTTTAAGAACACTTAAGAAAATGCGCTTAAAGATGGTATCCCGTAGGGGAGTCGAACCCCTGTTACCGCCGTGAAAGGGCGGTGTCCTAGGCCTCTAGACGAACGGGACACTAAGTTGAACATCTTGGGGGATGTTCTTTCTCTTAAACTACATAAACCATCAATCTGTGTGAACACTCATCGCAATAATCATCGTATAAGGAGGTGATCCAGCGCCAGGTTCCCCTAGCGCTACCTTGTTACGACTTCACCCCAGTCATGAACCACAAAGTGGTAAGCGTCCTCCCGAAGGTTAAACTACCTACTTCTTTTGCAGCCCACTCCCATGGTGTGACGGGCGGTGTGTACAAGGCCCGGGAACGTATTCACCGTGGCATTCTGATCCACGATTACTAGCGATTCCGACTTCACGGAGTCGAGTTGCAGACTCCGATCCGGACTACGACGCACTTTTTGGGATTCGCTCACTCTCGCAAGTTGGCCGCCCTCTGTATGCGCCATTGTAGCACGTGTGTAGCCCTACTCGTAAGGGCCATGATGACTTGACGTCGTCCCCACCTTCCTCCGGTTTATCACCGGCAGTCTCCCTGGAGTTCCCACCCGAAGTGCTGGCAAACAAGGATAAGGGTTGCGCTCGTTGCGGGACTTAACCCAACATTTCACAACACGAGCTGACGACAGCCATGCAGCACCTGTCTCAGAGTTCCCGAAGGCACCAATCCATCTCTGGAAAGTTCTCTGGATGTCAAGAGTAGGTAAGGTTCTTCGCGTTGCATCGAATTAAACCACATGCTCCACCGCTTGTGCGGGCCCCCGTCAATTCATTTGAGTTTTAATCTTGCGACCGTACTCCCCAGGCGGTCTACTTAACGCGTTAGCTCCGAAAGCCACGGCTCAAGGCCACAACCTCCAAGTAGACATCGTTTACGGCGTGGACTACCAGGGTATCTAATCCTGTTTGCTCCCCACGCTTTCGCATCTGAGTGTCAGTATCTGTCCAGGGGGCCGCCTTCGCCACCGGTATTCCTTCAGATCTCTACGCATTTCACCGCTACACCTGAAATTCTACCCCCCTCTACAGTACTCTAGTCTGCCAGTTTCAAATGCTATTCCGAGGTTGAGCCCCGGGCTTTCACATCTGACTTAACACACCACCTGCATGCGCTTTACGCCCAGTAATTCCGATTAACGCTCGCACCCTCCGTATTACCGCGGCTGCTGGCACGGAGTTAGCCGGTGCTTCTTCTGCAGCTAACGTCAAATGAATGTGCTATTAACACAACCACCTTCCTCACTGCTGAAAGTACTTTACAACCCGAAGGCCTTCTTCATACACGCGGCATGGCTGCATCAGGCTTGCGCCCATTGTGCAATATTCCCCACTGCTGCCTCCCGTAGGAGTCTGGACCGTGTCTCAGTTCCAGTGTGGCTGATCATCCTCTCAGACCAGCTAGGGATCGTCGCCTTGGTGAGCCCTTACCTCACCAACTAGCTAATCCCACCTGGGCATATCCTGACGCGAGAGGCCCGAAGGTCCCCCTCTTTGAGCCGAAGCTATTATGCGGTATTAGCCATCGTTTCCAATGGTTATCCCCCACATCAGGGCAATTTCCCAGGCATTACTCACCCGTCCGCCGCTCGACGCCGATATCGTTCCCCGAAGGTTCAGACATCTCGTTTCCGCTCGACTTGCATGTGTTAGGCCTGCCGCCAGCGTTCAATCTGAGCCATGATCAAACTCTTCAATTTAAAGTTTTGATTCCCTAAACAAATAGGGGAGGCTCAATGAATACTGACTTCAAAACTACTAATGTAATTTTAAAGCTATTATCGTTCCAACAGAACGATAATGAATTGACTGTGCTGAATCCGAAGATTCAATGGTCACTTCGTATCATTGAAACCTAAATTGTTTCCGAAGAAACTATTTGGATTATCATCAACGAGTGCCCACACAGATTGATAGGTTTATATTGTTAAAGAGCTTTGCTTTCGAGAAACTTTCTTCTCAAAGCGGAGGTGCATTCTAGCGAGATGATTTGAAGAGTCAAACACTTTTTCAAATTAATTTTCTCGAGAGATTTTAAACCTCTCTAACACCGCTGAGGCCTTGTGCCGTCTGCCGTGTCAGTGGATGCGCATTATAGGGAGTTACATTTCGTTGGCAAGCAAAAAAAGAAATTTTTTCATATAAAACGGCCCAATTGAGTGTATTTCAACCAACCCCTTACTTGCCCCCACGTTATACAAGCTTTACACACAAAAATCTGTGGATAACTACTCATCAGAATCAAAGAAATAAGAGATTCGTGATCTCGGGTTTAGATATTCTCTGACTCTGTCTGGTAGTTTTTGAGGCAAAACAGCGCTGACTATATTTATATCCCGCTCTGCTAAATCAATAATAGGGGCTTGGGTACGAGGAACGGAAGGGTCGTAAATCAGCACATTAGGAAAAAGAATATTGCTCACATTCACGGATATCACTAATCCAACCATGTCATTGGACAACTGTACTACTGTGCCTGGTGGGTATATCCCCATAAATTTAATTAGCAGGCTTAAGTTGTCATTGTTGTATAGGTGCTTGCAGTTCTTATATAGATGAGACAGCGCTACATATGGAATTTTCTGTTCTGAGGGAACATTATGGTGGCAAAGATTATCGTAAGCATTAGCCACACTGACGATTTGGGTCAACTCATCAATGTCTTCTTCTTTTAATCCTGCCGGATAGCCGGAACCATTGTTCAATTCATGATGCTGTTCAATGACTTTCTTCGCAGATTCAGGAAAGCCTTCAATATTATTGGCCAGCTCTATCCCATATTTGGTATGGAGCTTGAGATAGTTTTTTTCTGGCTCAGTCAATGGCGTTTGTTTACGAACAATTGCGGTTGGGACTTTTATTTTCCCTATATCATGAAAAAGCGAAGCAAACGCAACCTGTTTGATTTGCTCTGGTTGCAGGCGCTTCGCTTTCGCAATCATCATCGAGAGAACTGCCACATTCAACGAGTGGAAGTAAACATCTTCAAACTCACTCTTACCATTCATTAAATGCAAAGTGACATTATCATCATTAAGTAGCTGTTCTACAATATCACTGACAAGCAGGCTTGCTTCGTTTAGTGCTTGCTCAGGACGATTGCGTATTTTGTTCATCACTGCGCGCATACGTGACAATGAGCGTTCAAACTCTTTCTCGCACTTGATCACTCTTCGTCTATAAGCACTTAGCTTCTCAATTCGCTCTTGTTTCTCTTTCCATAACAGCTCAGCTTCTTTATCTATGTTCTCTAGCTGTTCATCACCGCTTTCAGGAGTGGGGAGTGACTGCACTGGTAACGGTGGGGCATCGCTTTGAGAGGGATTCATAAAGACATGTTTAATCCCAAGGTAACGGATCAAACGAATTTGCTCGTCATCTTTAATTTTGAAGCTATTAAATAAGAAAGGATGCTCATTCCATTTTACAGGCAGCCGAATGTGTAACCCCGGCTGGATTCGGTCTACGGAAATCTTTATGCTTGCCACGTTATGTAGATATCTTTAATTTACTAAACGGCTGATAATTCTAGATGAATCCAACGTTAAATTCATCTACTCAACGCATAAATGAGAGGCTCATTATCTCGTTGGGACTCTCTTTAAATAACTTCATTGCAAGTCAGCATCCAACGAACACCAAATTTGTCTTCTACTTTACCGAAGCAAGCCCCCCAGTACGTATCTGCTAATGGAACCATGACATGACCACCAGAAGATAACTTTTCAAATAGTCTAGCCTGCTCTTCTATACTACCCACCACCAATGACAGAGCAACATTGTTTCCTTTGAGTTCTTTTGCAACAACGCCGTCAGATAACATGATTTTCATACCAAACGCTTCAAACTCAGCATGCATCACCCAGTTCGGATCCGCACCTTCTATTACTTGCGGTGCATCCTTAAACAATTGCTTGGTAACAACAACACCACCAAAGCAAACTGAGTAAAAGTCCAAGGCCTCTTCACATCGGCCAGCAAAAAACAAATAGGGGGTTAACTTGAACATTGTGCGTCTCCTTCATTCTTTATAAAAGGTAAACAACTTTTTGTTATAACGAGAGAAAACGCCATTTTAAACGTCAATTTGTTCATCAAAGATGACGAATTATGAGTTATGGATCAAATTACACTAATTCAACAACACACCCACTTGTACATATCATAGGCTTAAAAACAAACAACATTCATAACATACTCACTATCAAAGGAACTTATTGCAATGATTTTTACCTAAAAAACTTATAACCAAGAATCATTTCCTTGTACTCTTCGAGCATATCTTTATGTATTAACACATAAAAACAGCATCAAACAAAACAAAAGCACATAGTCCACAAGTAGTATTTCATTCATTAATTAGCAACCTATGAAATAAAACCAGCCAATGTTAAAAATAAGAATAGAAAACAATAAATCCACGAGAAAGACAACCATTAAAAATTACGTGAAAACTTAGCCCCTTAATAGTCAATATTAAACCTTACTAGAAACGCTATAGAAAATATTAAAAAACCAACATTTACCACCCTACTTAGAAAAACCTTAACATCCTTTAAAAACAAACGACTATATACCCATAACCAGTAAAGTATTAATCTGACTTTAAATATCCTAGCACTTCCTAAAACTAAATTATTTATCACATTCATACTCTGCTCATACTCACATAAAAAAAAAGCATTAACTTATTGTATTTGTTGTGCTTAGCTATAAAAAAAAGGGCTAATTCCCTTGTTATCCCCCTAAATACTCCCTAACAAATTCTAACGTCTTAATTCCGAGACATTACAACCACCAAGAATTCCTATACTCACTTTGCCTGATAAATAAAAGCTCTATTCAGGCAACGTAAATTATGAATAAACATGGATACACATGGATATACATGGAGATAAGATCATGCAAGTGAAACAAACTACTATTGCATTGTTAATTTGTTCGTTGTTTGCTTCTGGTGCTGTATTAGCGAACAGTGGTGGTCATCGTGGAGGTGGCGGTCTAGACGTGGACGTTGATGATAGCTTCCAACACAACGATAAAAACTCTCATAACTTTGATTTAGATGTTGATATCGATAAAAGTGTTGATCTTGATGTCGATAAATCTGACAACGACTCATACAACGACACTAATTCACACAATAAAACATTTAAATATACCGATAACAGTAAAGATTTAGATTTTGACTGGTCGAATGAGCAGAAATGGATTACGACTAAAATCTTAACAGACAAAATGATCGCGAAAAGTAGTGTGAAAGGCAAACTAAGCGATGTATCGGTTAGCTATTCGTCTGGTGGTAGTAGTAAAGGTATGAGCTATCAACCACGCGGACGTAAAGGCGGTGATCGAGGTGGTGATGATTGTTGTAGTGGTGTGACTGTGACAAACACTAACACTTTAACCGGTGCTAACGGTGCAGCAGGTATTACATCTATTGCCCAAAACGTGGGTGGTAATGCACTTGCTCAACAAAGTGTTTCTATTAATACGAAATAACTTATTAGCAAAGTAGGAGAAAGCAATGCGTATTGCACTACTCACGTTGAGTGCGATGGCTGCGCTATCCGCTAGTGCCGATGATATTGCTATGACCGATCTGGAATTGTCTGAAGCTGCTTTGGACAGTTCCAGAGGAGGCAAATATATCAGCAAGTCAGTCATGATAGCTGACTCCGACCAGCATGGGATGATATCCAATGGCTCGGTAGGAGATTATTCAATGACTGGTGATAATATTATTTCGTCAGGCGCACTCACGGGTATCACTGGGGTAAATAGTGTCATCCAAAACTCCGGTAACAATGTGCTTATACAGAACTCAACGGTCCTTAACCTGACACTTAAATAATTATGAAAATTGTTCGTAACTTAATTTGGGCGATGTTGGCAGTTTCAGCATCCGCCCACTCTTTGGACTTTTTTCCAAGCCGGGGGCAATTATCGGTTCCAGTTAAAAGTGTCAAAGAAATACAGTTTGGTGATGTGCTTCGTCAGCAATATGATTTTAGCTGTGGTTCAGCTGCGCTAGCTTCGTTGCTTACCTATCACTATGAAACCCCTTCGACAGAAGAAGCTATTTTTCACATTATGTTTGAAAAAGGTAACAAAGCACTCATTGAGAAAGAGGGTTTCTCATTACTGGATATGAAAAATTACCTAGTTTCTATTGGCTTAAAAGCCGATGGGTTTAACATGGATTTGGCCACAATTAAAAAAATTGGTGTACCGGGTATAACCTTAGTTAATTTCGATGGTTATATGCACTTTGTTGTCATTAAAGGAATAAATTCTGATTCCGTCATTATTGGTGATCCATCTAGGGGAACCATAACAATGACTCATGAAGAATTTAATCACTATTATGAGAATGTTGTTTTATTGGTACGTAACCAAGCCCATATAGCCCGAACCCACTTTATAACTAGCGATGATTTTTCACTTTATACGAGCTCTCCTCTGGATGCAGGGGTTAGTAGAGATTCTCTTGGCTTATTCAGTATAACGCTTCCTCAAGCAGGAGAGTATTAGCGCTTGCGCTATAGGAATGGTGGGATATGAAATATACAACCTTAGTAAGTGGGTTGCTGCTGCTCTTCTCGTCAGCTACGGTGCAAGCTGACGGGTATCGTTCAAGCAACTTAACCCATTTGATAGAACAGCATCCTCTACCAGATGAAATGCTCTCATCTTACCGAGGGGGCTTTATGATCAGTGAAGATTACATAGTTAATATTGGATTGAGCATTACTGCGAGTATTGACGGTATGATGATTTTCAATACTCAAATTGCAAATCTTCAAATAAAAAACGGAGATATCCGAGGAGCTTCTGTTCTTTCAGAAGAAGCACATTCAATCGCCAATGTAATACAAGTGGGATCAGGGAATAGTATTCACTCAAACACTAACACCGCAGAAGCATTAATCGGTGAAAACTCTATCACACATGTTATTCAAAACACCTTAAACAATAAGGTCATCAATTTAAGTACCGCTCTAAATATCGATGCGAATGTCAGTACAGTCATCAAACAAATGCAGGCAAATAAGAAGCTTGAAGACTCCATACTTTCAAACTTCCATTAGTGTTCATCAAATACTAAACGGTACTCTCACGGTCAATTGAAAATCCGGGCTATCTTCGGTTAAGCCCGCTTGCGCATTTATACTAATCGAACTGGTAGGACTAAACGCGTAGTTAACACCAAAGTTCAATGTGTCTAAATGAAGCAGTTTAGAATCTTCGGGTTTTTCACCATTAATTTTACTATCCAGGATAGTTCTGTGACCAAATCCCATTGATAGAGAAAGATCTGGATTAAGTGCAAAGCCTACGCCTGCACCCAAAGAAATGGTGTCTCCCAAATCAATATCTGTACTTTCCCCGTTAACATTAACACTGTCTTTGAAGTTGTATATGTAACTGAAACTTAAAAATATAACGGCGGGATCGGTTGGATACAACATCGAGATAGCAGGTTCAATACTCCAAAAACCTGAACCTGTCGGGATTTCTTCATAAGTATTGTCCGTTTCATTAATATCAATCTCATATGGTGATTTACCATACGCTGACTTCAACGTTAAACCAGCAATCCAATAGGGTGTAGTCTCAAAATTGAGTTGATGTCTTAGGGCAAATTCAATATCCCCCATCCCACCACCGCTTTTCGATGTATTAATCGTCTCAGATTCTGATCCATCTTCTATCGGACGCGTCGTTATTTGATCCGATCTATATACATATGGCCACCTAACCTCAAGCTCCGTGTCATCCCTTAATCCATAACGCATTGATAAACTTGCTGTCATCGTGGTTCGATCTGAGTCTGACACCTCTATCCGACCCACTAAAAGAGCGGGTAAGACTGTATAACCCACAACCGCCACTTTGTTTGAAGAGTTTTGTGTAAAACTGACTGACGCATCAAACGCGACTTGACCTTTGGGTGTCAGTACTCCTGAGCGCACAATGACATCTTGTACCGTTTGAGGACGTTTTGCTACCTCAGTCTCTTCTTCGGCGACAACATTAGTGGACAGGCATAAAGTCGCGAGTGAGCATAATATTTTTGCTTTCCTTAACATATAAAGCTCCCTTTCGATTCAGTTATTTGTAGACAGAAGCTATACGCTCCCACCACGGCCAAAGACGCACAACTCAAAATCGTTGCAAGTGACTAAAGCATAACGACCAAACTCTAACCTCTCTTATTCGAGGAACCGAATGCCATCACCAGATAGATGCTTTGAATCACTAATAGAATCCATTATTTGGCACTTCTTATGCCATTTTTTAACAAGGTAATCGCATCTTGCCTACGGTGAACATCAAGCTTTTTATACAGCTTGTATACGTGAGTCTTTATCGTACTTTCTGACAAAAAAAGTTGCTCTGCCATTACTTTGTTTGATTTCCCCTGAGAGAGTAAATCTAAGATTTGGCGCTCTCTACTTGTAAGTAAGTTATAGCTAAAATTTTTATAAACCCCCAATTCCCTAAAGCATAAAATCATTTTTTCCATCCAACTTCTAGGTAACCACAACCCACCATTGAGTATATGCTTCACACTTCTCGTCAGGTGCTCAATAGGCACATCTTGAAACAACAACCCTTTCAGTGCAGGGCTATTTACAAACTCTTCTTTAAAACTGGTATCCGGAACATTATGAAAAAGCAGGTCCAGCCCCAGAACTTCAAAGTTCGGTAATTGACAGGCTTTATCCATGTCCACCATGTGTTGATAGTCAACTAAAATTAAATCGACCACCACTTCTCGGCTTAGCTTTACTAACTCACTAGCTGTACAAACATAAACAGTGAGCTGTTGTAGAGAAGACAACTGCTGCTTTATAAGGCTACTACTTAGGTTTTGATCTGCCAAAATCACAAGAACTTGACTGCTCATCCTACCCCCACTTCTCCATAGCGACACAAACGCATACGAATAAGTCTATGCCAAGATTGAGCTCATAGATGATAAAAGACTTAATTACCCTTTCAGTCTCAAAAGTAATAAAACACGGCTCCACCTCTAAGACTTTAGAAAGTTAACCTCGGTGGCGTACTAATCCTTAGCTATTCTTTATATGTTGTTTGGTACAACGTAAGGAGAACACATGGGTATAATTTCATGGATCATTCTTGGTTTAATAGCAGGGGCATTGGCAAAATGGATAATGCCAGGTAAAGATGGTGGTGGCTGGATTGCAACAATGCTACTGGGTATTGCAGGTGCCTTTGTGGGTGGGTTTATTGGTAGTTTTCTTGGTTTCGGGGGTGCTAATGGCGTGAATGTAGGCAGTATTATTACCGCAACGCTGGGGGCTTTTATCCTTCTGTTTTTGTACAACCGTTTTATAAAAGGATAAGCAATAAGTAACCAATCAGTAAAAGGAAATAGCTAACAAATTAAATTCAGCTAATTATCACAGGATCGTACCCAAAACGACGAAAGGCCGCTATAAAAGCGACCTTTCTATGTATGGTACCGGTGGGCGGACTTGAACCGCCACGCCCGAAGGCAACGGATTTTGAATCCGTCGTGTATACCAATTTCACCACACCGGCATCTTGGACTGATGTCCTTTGATGTTTGGCATTATACGTAACAACGCGATTCGCGCAAGTGCAAAAGTCTGAAATACCAATTGTTTGCTGATAATTTAGCCACAAACTAAAACAAAGTAAAGTTTAGGCTATTTAATCTATGCTTTAACAATAATAGCTTTCTAGTTTGTCTACCTACTTTCCCTGTACTGAAGATAGGAACGCATGCATGACGGGATCTAAGTGGCAGTGGTTGTTAAAACAAATGACACGCAAACTGTGGGTCCGTACTTCACTCTACGCTTTGCTTGCGGTTGTTACCGCTCTGATATCCATAGTTTTGAACAAATTCATCACTCTGCCTCCTGCACTCAACGTCAGCAATGAACTGCTGGATAACATATTAAATATTCTCGCAACATCGATGTTAGCGGTGACCACCTTTTCTCTGAATATCATGGTCTCAGCGTACAGCGCAGCTAGCGCAGGGGTAACGCCAAGAGCGACCAAACTGTTAATGGAAGACAGCACAACGCAAAACGCACTAGCGACATTTATCGGCTCGTTTATGTTCAGCCTTGTAGGGATTATCGCTCTTGGGATTGGTGCCTACCACGAGCAGGCTCGCATCTACTTATTCCTTGTCACCATGGTCGTGATCGTGATGATCATCCTGACCCTACTGCGCTGGATTCAGCACCTGTCAGTTCTTGGAAGAGTCAGTGAAACGACCTCTAATGTGGAAAAAGCCTTGTTAGGTGCGATTCGAAAACGTGGCAAAGATCCTTGGCTTGGGGCTCACCCATGGAGTCATCCGGAACACAAACCTCGCGGGAGTAAACCCATTTTCAGTCAAGAGATTGGATACTTACAACATGTTGATATGCATCATCTTGATAGCATTGCCGAAGCTAACCAGTGCACTATCTATATTGAACGTCAGCCGGGGAGTTTTGTATACCTTAGCCAACCACTCGCTTGGGTTTGTGGTGAGCTGGCCAAAGAGAGTGATGTTATCGTTGCTTTCACGATCCGAACCGAACGAACATACGATCAAGATCCTCGTTTTGGCTTGGTAGTGCTAGCAGAAATCGCTTCAAGGGCCCTATCGCCTGCGGTGAACGATAACGGCACTGCCATTGATGTAATTGGACGTTCTGTACGGGCACTTTCACTTTGGGGTGAGCTAATCGGCCAACGGCCAGCTAAGCCCCATTTTCCAAGGCTGTTTGTTCCTGCATTAAACTGCCAAGACTTATTTGATGATGTGTTTTTGCCGATAGCGCACGATGGTGCAGCCCAATTCCAAGTGCAGGTGCGCCTACAAAAAGCGTTGTTGGCTTTGTCGAGCATGCACCCCGAGGAGTTTACTTCACCCGCAATCAAACTTTCAGAGAAGGCATTAGAACTCGCGCTAACTCAACATTACACCGAAGATGAAAAGCACCAACTTTCTCAGCTTGCTCATAAGGTTAATGATCAAAAAGCGCATTCTTGAAAAGAATAAAACAGTTTGAGACCTATTCCGTATTGTTTTCAAAACCTGAAAAACTCCCTGTTTGTGATAAAATGTCGACCGATTTACAAGCTGTGCGCAAGGTCTCTTTTCATCGGCTGAGCGAAGCTTTATTCTGACGCCTTCTTAAAATTGGGTAAGTAACCGTTATGTCACCGACAAATTCTCTGCCACCAGCAGGCTTGATGCGCCGCCTTGGAGCGCTTTTTTACGATTGCCTTATTGTCATTGCGATAGAAATGATGGCAGCCGGTGTTGTTATTGCTGTTTTACATGCACTTATGGCGATGGGTTTTTTCAGTGTCGCGCCGTATGCAGATGTTAGCGACTTGCTAACCAATCACCCAATATGGAGCCCTGTTTATACACTTTATCTAGCCGCGGTATGGGTATATTTCTTTGTCTTTTTCTGGACTCGCGCTGGCCAAACTTTGGGTATGCGAGCTTGGAAGATTCAAGTCCGAAGCACTGATGGCTCGCCAATTTCAGCGACTCAAGCTCTCATTCGTTTGGCGACATCTGGATTCGGACTCGCTAACCTCACTGTACCTTTCGACCCTAAAAAGCGTGGATTCCACGATATCTGGGCGAAAACTCAAGTAGTTGTTTTACCAAAAGCGAGATAAAAAAGAGGAAGGCAAATGCCTTCCTCTTTCGTTTTATTCAATCTGGATTAGTCTACACGCAACTCTTTCAACATTTCTTCAGGTAGTGCCAACTCATCGTTCTTATTGACGCTAATGCCAGCATCAATAATATTCTGAGCAATTTGCTTGGCTTCATCTAAGGAATGCATTGCGGCTGTTCCGCATTGATATTCATTCAATTCTGGAATCTGATCCTGACTTTCAACCTTTAACACGTCGTGCATTGCAGCAAGCCACGATTCCGCGACCTGCGCTTCCGAAGGTGTACCAATTAAGCTCATGTAAAAACCTGTACGGCAGCCCATAGGTGAGATATCGATAATCTCAACACTGTCTCCGTTTAAGTGTTTACGCATAAAGCCAGCATATAGGTGTTCCAACGTGTGGATACCTTTTTCTGAAAGTATATCTTTATTTGGAGCCGTAAAGCGCAAATCAAAGACGGTGATCGTATCACCTTTTGGTGTAGTCATCGTTTTTGCCACACGTACCGCAGGTGCATTCATGCGAGTGTGATCAACGGTAAAGCTATCTAATAACGGCATTATCCCTCTCCTTGCCAGCTGGCTTTAAAACCACCAGCTTTGGTTCTCTTCCAGTTCTTGTCGGCACTGTTTTAGTTGCCAACCATAATCCTTTGCTTGCTGATCGACTTTACGAGCAACTCTAATTAGTGAGGGTTTTGACTGATAGGTTTTACGCTTATAGCCACCTCTCCCCTCATGATAGGCTAAATACTGATTGTAAGGATCCCACTTGGAGATCCCCAACTGTTTACTCGTTTCATTGGTATACCACCCAATAAATGCGAGCGAGTCAGAAAAATTCGTTCGAGAGCCACCATGATCCGTGGCTTTTTGAAAATCTTCCCATGCCGCATCTTGAGCCTGAGCGTACCCATAGGCGCTGCTGATTCGTCCCCATGGAATGAAGCCCAATACATAATTTTTAGGTGGACGAGCATCGTGGCGAAAAGCACTTTCTTGTTTCACAAATGCCATTGCGACTTGGATCGGCGTCCCCCAGTCTTCCTGCATCTCTTTCGCATCACCATACCAATCTGATTTTTCACGAAAGATTTCACACACGTTTGACTGGTTTTTAGGTGGTGCTGTCGCGCAACCGCCGAGCAGCACCGTAATAAATGTAACCGTTAACGTCCTTGTCACTCTCTACCCTTTATGCTTTTAGATAGGAGAAATATTCATCAAGAAAGTCATCAAAGTTAAGTGAATCAGATGCTTCAATGTCAGCTTGAGCTTGCACCGATCGACGAGCTTCTGCTTCCATAACTTCATCACTGTAAGTTTTGTATTGATGATTTAGATGTTGTTCACGGTAGTGCTTACCAAACTCACACCCTACTTTACCTAAGCCACCCAGACGTTTTGTATCTTCTAACAACTGCCCAGAGATGGTTTGCTCTGGATGATCAATCCAAGAAAGTAATTTAAAGCACACTTGTTGGTACTGTTCATTTCCATTGGCTTCATCCATTTTTTCTGCAATTTGAACAAGTTCGACAAAAACGCGTTTCGCCCAATCTTGCAGAGTCAGAATTTCGCCTTTACATCCAATTTGTAATTCCAAGCCCGGCTTACGACCTTCGACAATGACTTTGTTCCAATTTTCTCGCCAGCACGCTTGCTCACAAACATCCATCGGTTCTGAATCGCTTAATGCGGTCCAAGCCAAGAAAAGATCCAAGAAACGAATCTGATCTTCATTTATACCAACTGAGCTATATGGGTTTACATCAAGTGAACGGACTTCAATGTATTCCACACCTCCACGCGCTAACGCTTCTGATGGCTTTTCACCAGATTTCGCGACACGTTTCGGACGAATAGGGGCATAAAGTTCGTTTTCAATCTGCAGAACATTGCTGTTTAGCTGGCGGTATTCACCATCTACCTTAACTCCGATCTCGGCGAACTCTTCGGAAGGCGTGCGAATCGCGTTATTAAGACCGCTTAAGTACTCATCTAGGCTATTAAAACCAATTTTCAATACACTCTGAGCGCTATTGGTGTAGCCAAGATCACTCAGTCGAAGCGACGTCGCAAAAGGTAAATAAAGCGTTCCACCAATTTTCTCAAACGGTAGCTTTGTGTCTCTGCCCTGAATAAAGGAAGAGCATAAAGCCGGCGACGCACCAAACAGATACGGGATCAACCAGCCAAAACGATAATAGTTACGAATCAAGCCAAAGTACGCTTCTGACTTAGTATCCTGACGCTCCTGCTCGGATTGTTCTCCGTATAACTGATCCCAAAAAGATTCAGGGAACGAAAAATTGAAGTGTACACCTGAAATAATTTGCATCAGGCTACCATATCGACGCTTCAAACCTTCGCGGTAAAGCGTTTTCATTTTGCCTGAATTGGATGTGCCGTACTGAGCTAGGTTGATATCGTCTTCGCTACCTACATAGCAAGGCATTGAAAGTGGCCACATTTTTTCTTCACCCAGTTTTGTTTGAGTAAAGTGATGGATATCTTCCAATTGCGCTTTAAGTGTACCTATCTCTTGAGATACCGGAGTAATGAACTCCAGTAAAGACTCTGAGAAGTCCGTTGTAATCCAATTGTTCGAGTATGCCGAGCCAAGTCCAGTTGGATGAGGCGTCGTTGCAAGATTCCCATCCGGTTGATAGCGCAGAGTTTCGCGCTCTACACCACGACCAAAGGATTTAAATACTTCTGGGTTTTGTGCAACTCGCTCAAGTCGCGCAGCAAATTCAGTCAAAACGGTGGTTCGCTTATGTCAATGGCTCAGCGAAAGCCAAGCCAGGCTAAATAGATTAATAAAGAGTGACTCTCATCACTCTTTTACGTTGTTTTATTAATGTGTACTCTAACGGATGATTTCAAGCTCTTCTACGGGGATTTGCAAACTTTCTAATTGAGGTTTTAGACTTTTTGCATCTCCAACCACAATGATTTGATAGTCTCCCGGTACAAACCACTTAGCCGCCGTTTGATCAAGTGTCGCTTTACTTACTTCATCGACAATTTTATTACGCTGCTTAAGGTAATCTTCATCCAAGCTATAAGCAAGAATACTGCTGATAAGCGAGGCTTTCTGAGATGGTGTTTCGTATTTTAGAGCATCTTGTTGACCGACCGCCAAGCGTAAAAATTTCATTTCGCTATCTGTCATTCCTTGTTTACTGAATGCTTCTAACTCAGATTCAATCTCTTTGATCGACTCCAAAGTAACATCCGCTCTAACCTGAGCAGAGAAAACAATCGCCCCTACTTCGCGGTTATTTGCGAGATACCCTCTGGCTCCATAGGTATAACCTTTGTCTTCACGTAGATTAAGGTTGATGCGGCTGTTGAAGTTTCCTGCCAAGTTGAAATTGGCCAATTGCGTCAGAAATGATTCACCTGTCGCGTCAAAAGGCAGTCCCTGACGCACAAAGCGCACAATGCTTTGAGGTGCATCGGGTTTATCAACTAAATAGACTTTGCGCTCTGAAAGCTCTTGAACCAGTTGAGGATGTAACATAGGCGCGACCTCACCTTTCCATCCTTCCATAAAGGCCAGTTCTTTCTTTACTTGAAGCTCAGAAATATCACCAACGACGACAATTTGCGCACTTTGAGGGGTGTAATGTTTGCGGTAGAATTCTTTAACGTCATCCAGCGTTAAGCCTGTAATCGACTCCTCTGTCCCATCACTGGAGCGTTGATAAACCGACCCCGAGAACAAAACTTGTCTTGTTGCTTGAGATGCTAACCAGCCTGGTTTTTGATGCTGATATACAACGCCTTCCAGCATCTGTTTTTTATTTCGCTCAAAGTCAGAGGACTTAAAGGCTGGCTTAAATAGAATTTCTTCTGCTATGGCGAGCGTTTCGGTCAAGTTCTTCTTTAAACTGGAGATGGTGATAGTAGTCGTGTAGTTTTCTGCATTCACAGATACGGCACTGCCGAGCTTATCCAGCTTAGCTTGCAGCTGTTCAACACTGGATTCTAACGTACCTTCCTGCATCATTGCGGCAGTTAAATTTGCCAGACCTTCTTGGCCCTCTTCAACATAACGCTCACCTGCTGGTAAAAGAATATCGATCTCAACCGTTGGGGTTTCTGCACTTACAGCGCCCAGTAGCTCGGCTCCATTATCAAAATACATTTTGTATAACGGTGGCATTTCGGCTTTAACCGCTTGCGCCACTTTTGGCACCTCAGAGCGGTCAAAGCTGTCTTCTGGATGACGGTATTGCAGGTCCGCTTCTGTCGTTTTTACATATTCAGGTAATGTGCGCTTAGGTGTTTTAAAGTTCGCAGGCGCGACAGCAAAATCAGTCTTTCCTTTTGAAACAACGCTGAGCGTTACTTTCTTATGGCCGTTCAAGTAATCGTTATACGCTTTCATTACAGAGTCTGGTGACACCGCACGGATTTGCTCAAGCTTTATCTGTAATCGATCTGGTTGATCATAAAACGTTTGATTTGATGCCAACTGCGTGACTTTGCCTCTCACACTCTGCAAAGCAAACACTGCGCCCGCTTCAGCTAAGCCTGTGATTTGATCGAGCCTCTCTTGCTCCACACCTTTGGCTTCAAAGTCACTCATTACTTGCATCATTTCTTGATACAGAGGTGGTAGCTTGCCTTGTTCTCCTGAAGGCGCCATCGCATATACGTAGAAGTTACATGCGAGTTCCGCACAATCGTGAAACGCGCCAGCATCTACAGCCTTTTGAGTTTTCACTAACTTTTGGTACAACAAGCTATTCGTGCCGCTGCCGAAAATTTTGGCTAAAGCATCAAGTGACGCTTGGGTTTCTTCCCCACGATAAGTTGTCGGCCAACCAATCATCACCATTGGCTGCTGAATTCTGTCTTCCAGTGTGATGTATCGATCTTTTGGTAGTACAGCAGGCTGCTTTGACGCTTTCTCTACTTCTGGACCTGTAGGGATAGTACCGAAATATTTGTTCACCCACTCCAGTGTTTGATCAACATCGATATCACCACCGATCGTTAACACCGCATTATTCGGTCCATACCAACGGAGGAAAAATGCCTTTAAATCATTAACGTCAACGCGATCAAGATCCTCTACATAACCGATCGTTTGCCAGGAATAAGGATGCCCTTCTGGATACATGGCTTCGCTCATTTTTTCCCACATTAATCCGTATGGGCGGTTATCGTAATTTTGAGCTCGTTCGTTCTTAACGGTATCTCTCTGAATTTCAAACTTTCTTTGGGAAACAGCATTCAGCAAGAATCCCATTCTGTCTGATTCTAGCCAGAGCATTTTTTCTAGCTGATTCGAAGGAACCGTTTCAAAGTAGTTAGTACGATCGCGATTCGTGGTGCCATTCAATGTGCCACCAGCCTCTGTGATCAATTTGAAATGCTGTTGATCGCCAACGTGCTCACTGCCTTGGAACATCATGTGTTCGAAGAAATGGGCGAAGCCTGACTTACCAATTTCTTCTCTTGCAGAGCCAACATGATAAGTCACATCAACATGTACTAGCGGATCCGAGTTATCGGGAGAGAGCACAACCGTTAGGCCATTGTCCAGTTTGTATTTAGAGTATGGAATCATAGCTTTGCCGGGCTGTTCTTTGACTTCGTCAATCAAAGTAACGCCATCAGGCAAACCAGAGAATAAAGACGCGGGAGAAAGATTGCTGTTCGAACAACCATAGAGAGCAACGAGAGAAAACGCACCGAGCCATATTTTTCTCATGACATATCCTTAGAAAAAACCAAAATAAATCGCGGCAAGTAAGCTGTATCTAAAGGCTTTTCCGATTAGGACCAACCATAAACAAGGCCAAAATTTCATACGAAGCCAACCTGCCGCCAGACAAAGTGGATCACCAATAACAGGTAACCAACTGAAAAATAGAGACCAATAGCCATATTTCGTCAGCCACTGGATGGCTTTATGACCATGTTTTTCGTCTTGAGTTCGATTAGGTAACCACCGACCAATGCCATAATTAGTGATGCCACCCAAGGTATTACCCAGAGTAGCTACCACAATAATGGTGAACACGGAGTATTGATCTAGCCTAAGTGTAGCAATCAATCCCGCTTCGGATCCTCCAGGGAGTAGCGTTGCACTAAGAAACCCTGTGATAAACAATACCCAGTGAGCGGAATCAGAAAACCATAAAGCCGCACTCTCAAAGGCTGCGTTAAATGCTTCTAACATTGCATATTAAGCAGCACTTTACCCCTTGTGTGCCCAGTCTCGATTTGTTTGTGAGCATCTACAACCTTGTCCATTGGGTAGACTTTAAAAATTTCTGTTTTTAATAAACCAACACTGACCATATAGAATAGAGAATCGAGTTGCTGAGGGTTTGGATCGACTAACATGCCTGTTGCGTCATATCCTAGGAGTTTCGATTTTTCACAAATGAGTTCTGCACTTAATGTGGGAACGGTGACAACTTTTGCACCATCTTTTAAACAGTTAAGCGCGTCCAGTGCGGCATCTCCACCGACGAGATCGATCAACACATCGGCTTCCTCAACACGCTCAGATACAGGTGCAAATTTATAATTTACCGCATGTGCTCCCAGAGAAGCCATGTAATCTAAATTCTCACCACTACACGTCGTAAAGACATCTGCCTTTGCTGTTACCGCAACCTGTACGGCGATATGCCCAACACCACCGGCACCAGCTAAAATGAGTACACGTTGCCCTTCTTTAACTCCTGCTTTATCAAGCGCCTGTACAGCGGTTTGGCCTGCAAGTGGGAGCGCAGCAGCCGCTTCAAGTGTCACTGAATCAGGCACTAGGCTAAGTTCAATTTCTGGCACGCACACGTATTGACTGTAACCGCCGCCTTGCAATGGAAAACCAATAAAGCCTGCTACATTATCACCAACGGAAAATCTTTTGGCGTTTGAGCCACGACTCACGACCTCTCCAGAAATGTCATAGCCTGGAACCCAAGGTAAATTGTCTTTGTTCTGAGACGCTGCCCATCCAAGGCCTGCTCTCGTTTTGACATCGATAGGGTTTACACCTGCAAACGCCACTTTTACAAGTACTTCACCGTCTTTAGGCTCTGGAATCTCCGTAGACTGAATAGCCAGAACGTCAGGTTCGCCAAACTGAGTGATTACGATTTGTTTGTTTTCCATTTCTACTTTTCCCTATCGATAAAAAAAGGGATGCACAAGCATCCCCTTGAATATATATCAATTCTTTCAGTCAAGTTAACAACTTACTCTCAAATTAACCATTAATTTACTAGAGCTAACAAAATGCCTGCAGCTACCGCTGAACCAAGTACACCTGCCACGTTTGGCCCCATAGCGTGCATGAGTAGGAAGTTTTGTGGGTTTGCGTCCAAACCTACCTTATTCACTACTCGCGCCGCCATTGGTACTGCAGAGACCCCTGCAGCACCGATCAATGGGTTAATGTCTTCTTTAGAGAACTTATTCAGTAGTTTCGCCATCAATACGCCACCTGCCGTACCAATACTGAATGCCACCGCACCCAGAGCTAAAATACCTAACGTTTCTACGTTTAAGAACTCATCCGCTTGTAGCTTTGAACCTACACCTAGACCCAAGAAGATAGTGACGATATTGATCAGCTCATTTTGTGCAGTTTTCGACAAGCGATCCACCACACCTGCTTCGCGCATGAGGTTACCTAAACAGAACATACCAACCAGAGGCGTTGCCGCAGGCAAAAACAGAATCGTCATTACCAACACTGCTAGAGGGAAAAGAATCTTCTCCGCCTTACCTACATGACGCAGCTGCGCCATCTGAATTTTACGCTCTTCAGGAGAGGTCAGTGCTTTCATGATAGGTGGTTGGATAATCGGCACTAATGCCATGTAGCTGTATGCGGCTACCGCGATTGCACCCAACAGGTCTGGAGATAACTGGCTAGCAAGGAAAATTGCTGTTGGGCCATCTGCACCACCGATAATAGCGATCGATGCTGCATCGGCCATTGAGAACTCCATGCCCGGAACATAGTTAAGCAAAATCGCGCCGAATAGCGTAGCAAAGATACCAAACTGCGCTGCCGCACCTAACCAAAGGGTTTTTGGATTCGCGATCAGAGCACCAAAGTCAGTCATTGCTCCAACGCCCATAAAAATGAGCAGAGGGAAAATACCTGATTCAATCCCCACATAGTAGACGTAGTACAGCAGACCACCAGGCTCAGTAAAGCCAGCATTAGGAATGTTCGCTAAAATCGCACCGAAGCCAATAGGCAACAGAAGTAAAGGCTCAAAGCCCTTACGAATGGCCAAAAACAGCAATAAACAGCCAACCAAAATCATACAGATTTGGCCAAATTCGAAATTCGCGATCCCTGTTTCTGCCCAAAGGGTCATTAATCCGTCCATGATACTCCCTTACGCAAGACTAAGTAGCGGAGCACCAACTGTCACGGCGTCACCCTCTTTAACATGAAGATCTAGGACTACGCCACCTCGCGATGCGCGAACTTCCGTTTCCATCTTCATCGCTTCAAGGATCAGAAGCACATCGCCTTCTTCCACTTGAACACCGCTTTGCACATGTACCTTAAAGATATTGCCTGCGAGTGGTGCAGGAACGGTTTCAGAGTCACCCGCTGGCGCTGCTGGAGTCGCTTGTGGTTGGCTTGATTTAGCTGGAGAAACCGAGGTCAATTGACCTTGAGGACCTACTTCAACATCGTAAACTTGGCCATCAACTTTAACGCTATAAGTTTCGATACCACCTTGCGCAGGTTGAGCAACAGCAACAGGTGCTGCTTCTTCTTTACCCGGTGCAGGTTCGAACGCTTCAGGGTTACGACGGTTTTTCAGGAATTTAAGACCAACTTGTGGGAATAGTGCGTAAGTCAGTACATCATCAACAGTATCTTCAGCTAAGGAAATACCTTCTTCCTTCGCTTTTGACAGTAGTTCTTCAGTTAACGTATCTAGCTCAGCCGTCAAAAGATCCGCAGGACGGCAAGTGATCGGATCTGCGCCCTCCAAAACTTTCGCTTGCAGCTCGGCATTCACTTCTGCAGGCGCCATACCGTATTCACCTTTTAGCACACCTGCGGTTTCTTTGGTGATGCTCTTATAACGCTCACCAGTCAATACGTTGATTACCGCCTGAGTACCAACAATCTGAGACGTTGGAGTAACAAGTGGGATGTAACCTAAGTCTTTACGTACGCGTGGGATCTCTTCCAGTACCTCATCGATACGATCTGCTGCGCCTTGCTCTTTAAGCTGGCTTTCCATGTTGGTTAGCATACCGCCCGGTACTTGTGCGATAAGAATACGAGAATCGACACCTTTTAACTGACCTTCAAACTTAGCGTATTTTTTACGTACTTCACGGAAGTAAGCTGCAATAGGCTCAAGTTGATCTAAATTCAGGTTGGTATCGCGCTCTGTACCTTGCAGCATCGCCACAACAGTTTCGGTTGGGGTATGGCCGTAAGTACAGCTCATTGAAGAAATCGCAGTATCAAGGATATCAACGCCCGCTTCTACTGCTTTTACCGCAGTCGCAGTCGATAGACCGGTTGTTGCATGGCAGTGAAGCGCCAGAGGAATATCTGTAGAAGATTTGATGCGAGTGATCAGTTCTTCCGCTTCGTATGGCTTCAATAGGCCCGACATATCTTTAATACATAAAGAGTGGCAACCCAGGTCTTCAAGGCGTTTTGCTAAATCAACCCAAGTATCGGTGTTATGTACTGGGCTCGTGGTGTAAGAGAGAGTGCCCTGTGCATGAGCACCAACGTCAACCGCAGCTTTTACCGCTTTTTCAAAGTTGCGTACATCGTTCATCGCATCGAAGATACGGAAAACATCCATCCCATTCGCATGTGCACGCTCGACAAACTTCTCTACTACGTCATCAGCATAATGACGGTAACCTAAAAGATTCTGACCGCGCAGTAGCATTTGCATTGGGGTATTCGGCATCGCCTTTTTAAGCTCGCGTAGGCGCTCCCATGGGTCTTCACCTAGGAAACGGATACACGCATCGAACGTCGCGCCGCCCCAAGTTTCTAGTGACCAGTATCCTACTTTATCGAGCTCAGCTGCGATAGGTAACATATCTTCAAGACGCATACGGGTTGCGAACAACGACTGATGGGCGTCACGAAGAACCACATCGGTTAAAGCTAGTGGTTTAGACATGCTCATTAACTCCTTTTAAATCCATTTCATTTGCTACTTAGCGGTAGAGGTACGATATTGATGTACTGCAGCGGAAATCGCCGCCACTACCTTCGGGCTAACAACAGAAGAGTTGGGTTGTACTTTATTATTTTGTTTTGGGGGAACGATCGGCTCTGGTACTTCTTCAGGTACCAATTTTGACATCAGCCGAATCAGATAGACGAGAATAGTTAGGAATGTAAATACAACAGCCATGCCCGTAAGCATTAACGTCGCTGCATCTACTAGCAGGCTTCCAACATTTTCCATTTTAGTATCCTTTCTTTGTCATCCTGACAACTTCTTCAGCAAGTCACTCATTGCGCTATATTCATATGAAAAGAGTTCAACTACATCAGTTATATGCTGTTTTTCTTGCATCAGGAAGAACATATTAATCCCGACAAGAGAACTAGGATTATCTCGATTGGTTAAACTTTGTCAATTTTGTTTAAAGCAGTCTGGCCATATTGCACATATCTAGGGCTGATTACGTATCAGATGTCACATAACTCTGAAATACAAGTGCATACAAGGATAAATAACTGCTGTTTTCTAGACACTATTAGAAAAGTTGAGGTGTTATTGCGATAGGCTTAATGTTTCTGGAAAAAGTCTTTAAGTAACATTAAGTTGTAGATTCTGGGTTATCATAATGATAAATAAAAGTTAACAAAAAAGCCCTGCTATTTCTAGCAGGGCTTTCCAATAATGGCGCGCTCGGGAGGATTCGAACCTCCGACCGCCTGGTTCGTAGCCAGGTACTCTATCCAGCTGAGCTACGAGCGCGCAGTTTTTGATATTAACAGAGTCAATATCAGGTCTATGACCTAAAGAGTGGCGCGTCCTGGAGGATTCGAACCTCCGACCGCCTGGTTCGTAGCCAGGTACTCTATCCAGCTGAGCTAAGGACGCACGGGTTTTGATATCAACAATCGTCAATATCAGGAACTAATGTCCCTTGAAGAATGGCGCGCTCGGGAGGATTCGAACCTCCGACCGCCTGGTTCGTAGCCAGGTACTCTATCCAGCTGAGCTACGAGCGCGCAGTTTTCGATATTAACAAAGTCAATATCAGGTCTATGACCTAAAGAGTGGCGCGTCCTGGAGGATTCGAACCTCCGACCGCCTGGTTCGTAGCCAGGTACTCTATCCAGCTGAGCTAAGGACGCACGGGTTTCGATATCAACAAAAGTCAATATCAGGTCTATGACCTAAAGAATGGCGCGCTCGGGAGGATTCGAACCTCCGACCGCCTGGTTCGTAGCCAGGTACTCTATCCAGCTGAGCTACGAGCGCGCAAGGTTGTGAAGTATATCACAATTTATTTCGTTTAAAACAAAAAAATTGACCAAAGGCCAATTAATGGCGGTGAGGGAGGGATTCGAACCCTCGATACGGCTACAAACCGTATACTCCCTTAGCAGGGGAGCGCCTTCAGCCTCTCGGCCACCTCACCGTTTTATTCCCTGGTAAGGAAATTATGGCGCGTCCTGGAGGATTCGAACCTCCGACCGCCTGGTTCGTAGCCAGGTACTCTATCCAGCTGAGCTAAGGACGCGCAATGCTTTTTCTTTCACAAGGAAAGTGTTTTAAGCGATGCTCCGAAGAGCGTTGCAAGAATGGCGGTGAAGGAGGGATTCGAACCCTCGATACGGCTACAAACCGTATACTCCCTTAGCAGGGGAGCGCCTTCAGCCTCTCGGCCACCTCACCGTCTTGCGGAGGCACATATTACGATTTACCAAAAATATGTCAAACACTTTCTTGGCAAAAATAGCAAAAAATCACTCAACCGTTGGGTATTTAATCAAAGCGGTGTTAATTCGCTCTTTTTGCTATAAATATGTACCGACCTATAATAAAAAAGGCTGACATAATTGTCAGCCTTTCTCTGTAATTAGTAGTTGCCTGATGCAACGTTACCATTACCTTTTTCTGCCTGGATGCGCATGTAGATCTCTTCACGATGAACAGAAACTTCTTTCGGAGCGTTAACACCGATGCGTACTTGGTTACCTTTTACACCAAGTACAGTTACCGTGACTTCGTCACCGATCATTAGAGTTTCGCCAACACGGCGAGTTAAAATTAGCATTCTGTGCTCCTTGAGTAATCTCTGACTTATCTTTCTACTAGAGTATTATCCAACAAAAGTTATATTTTCGTAAACTCTAATCTTGTACGAAACTAACCAGAGAACGCTTGTTTCTGCTGGCAATCTAGTACCTTTTCAGATGTGATGTAAACATCATGCAATATGTTTGCAGCTTTGTCGACACAACTTGGCTCAAGCATCAGCATCAATGACTGTGGATTAGATTCAGTATGCAACACATTAATGCCATATTCAGACAACAACATGAAAGAATCTTCAGCCAGTCCTTCTACTTGCAGACCAACAGCGGTTAAAAGGCTAACTAATTCACTATTGTTGATTATTTCTCCAAAAACCAGCTCTAGCTTGGCGTATGCGTCATGTTTTATGACAATACCTGTCCATTCTGAATGTTCGATCACATTCCAAATAGTCACACCAAGCATCAGACACTGCTTTTCTAAACCACCGAAAGCCTCTTTTTGCACCTTAATTAGGCACATATCTCGCTGTATCGCCAGGCCACATACCGAGCTCTGACATTCTTCACCTTTTACAAGACTACCTGTATTGTTATCAAAGGTTGAAAGTACTCGCAGTGGTACATTGTGTTGCCATGCGTACTGAACGGATGGTAAATGAAGGACCTTAGCACCTTTGCGCGCCATCTCTTCCATCGAAGGAAAGTCAATCACTTCCAGTTTTTTAGCCGTTGGAACTACTCGTGGATCACAAGTATAAATACCATCAACATCAGTAAAAATCTGACATTCATCGGCATGCAGCGCACCAGCTAAGGTCACAGCACTGGTATCGGAACCACCGCGACCGAGTGTGGTGATATCCCCATTTTCATTGATACCCTGAAAACCAGCCACAATGACTATGTGGTCTTGAGCCAACAGCTCACTAATTGTCGTGGTATCAATATGTTTAATCGTTGCGTCATTGTATTGATTGTCTGTCACAATGTTCGCTTGTGCTCCGGTAAGTGAACGAGCAGCATGACCCAATTTATTGAGAGTCATTGCCAATAGCGCCATAGACACTTGTTCACCAGCAGAGAGCAAAACATCAAGTTCTCGCGCAGTTGGCACACTGTCTACTTGTTTTGCCAACTCCATCAATCGATTTGTTTCCCCAGACATTGCTGAAACAACTACGACAACTTGATTACCATCATTTTTCGCCTTAATGATGTGTTCGGCTACTGTGTGGATTCTTTCCACTGAACCCACAGAGGTTCCACCAAACTTTTGCACGATAAGGGGCTTTTTCACCAGTCTTCACCTTCCCAAGACCAAAGTCTCATTCGGACCACATTCAATCAATTGAATAATTGTTTGCGGTAGTTACAACAAAAACCAAGCAGCTTGATTGGCTTGATTACTTTTACGCCAATTAAACCACTTGGTTGTAGATAAAAAATTACGCCCAATCAAAAAGCTGATTGAGCGTATTATTTAAAAATACTTATAAACGTTCTTCTAGCCAAGGCTGAACAGATTTGATCGCCCCTGGTAATGCTGTCACGTCTGTGCCACCCGCTTGCGCCATATCAGGGCGACCACCGCCCTTACCGCCGACTTGCTCAGCCACCATCTTAACGAGATCGCCCGCTTTGACTTTGCCAACAAGGTCTTTGGTCACACCCGCAATCAAGCCCACTTTGTCGCCTGTTACGTTTGCTAGAAGCACAACACCTGAGCCCATTTGGTTCTTGATATCATCAACCATGGTGCGTAGGTTTTTGCTGTCAGCGCCATCTAGAGCCGCAATCAGTACTTTAGTACCGTTAATTTCTTGCGATTTACCCATGATGTTTGCACTTTCAGCCGCTGCGATCTTGTCCTTCAACTTCTGGACTTCTTTCTCTAGCGATTTCGCTTTCTGAGCAGATTCAGCCAGTTTCTCTTCAAACTTCGCCTGCTGCACGTCGATTGCATCTAGAGCGGCTTCGCCTGTTACCGCTTCAATACGACGGATACCTGCTGCAATGCCGCCTTCAGACGTGATCTTGAACAGACCGATATCGCCTGTGTTTGACGCGTGGATACCACCACACAGTTCAGTAGAGAAATCGCCCATAGATAGGACACGTACTTCGTCATCGTACTTTTCACCAAATAGAGCCATTGCGCCTTTTTGCTTCGCAGACTCAATATCCATGATATTCGTTTCGATAACGTGGTTACGACGAACTTGAGCATTCACAAGACGCTCAACCTCTTTTAACTCTTCTGCATTTACAGCTTCTAGGTGTGAGAAGTCAAAACGTAGGTTGTCAGCTTTAACCAAAGAACCTTTCTGAGTCACATGCTCACCCAACACTTTACGCAGTGCTGCGTGAAGTAAGTGAGTCGCAGAGTGGTTTAGAGAGATAGCCGCACGACGCTCAGCATCAACGATAGTTTCAACTTCATCACCTTTAGCAAGTACGCCTTCTGCCATGACACCGTGGTGGGCAATTGCATTACCTAGCTTTTGAGTGTCTTCCACACGGAATACACCAGCCTCAGTACGAATTTCACCAGCGTCACCACATTGGCCACCTGACTCTGCGTAGAATGGCGTTTCACCAAGGACGATGATCGCTTTATCGCCAGCAGACAGAGAATCAACTTCGTTACCTTCAACGAACATTGCTTCTACCGAGCTTGAGCCTTTTGTACCTGCGTAACCACAGAATTCAGTTTCAGCGTCCACTTTGATTGCTGCGTTGTAGTCTGTACCAAACTGGCCAGCTTCGCGAGCACGTTGACGCTGCGCTTCCATTGCCTTCTCGAAACCCGCTTCGTCGATAGTGAACTCACGCTCACGTGCAACGTCGTTGGTCAAATCAGCAGGGAAGCCGTAAGTGTCATAAAGTTTGAAAACTGTTTCGCCATCTAGCTCTTTACCTTCAAGGCTATCTAGCGCTTCGTTTAGGATCGCCATACCACGCTCAAGCGTGCGACCGAAGTTTTCTTCTTCAATTCGAAGTACTTTTTCTACTACCGCTTGCTGACGCTTCAGTTCTTCACCAGCGCTGCCCATGATGCCAGCAAGAACGCCAACCAACTTGTAGAAGAAAGTGCCTTGTGCGCCTAGCTTGTTGCCGTGACGAACCGCACGACGAATGATACGACGTAGTACATAACCACGACCTTCATTTGACGGCATTACGCCATCCACAATTAGGAATGCACAAGAACGGATATGGTCAGCAATTACGCGTAGTGATTGGTTCGATAGGTCTTCGTAGCCAATAGTCTCAGCAGCTGCTTTGATCAATGTTTGGAATACGTCGATTTCGTAGTTTGAGTGAACGCCTTGCATGATCGCAGAAATACGCTCAATACCCATACCAGTATCTACTGATGGCTTAGGTAGCGGTTCCATCGTGCCGTCTGCGTGACGGTTGAACTGCATGAATACGTTGTTCCAGATCTCAATGAAACGGTCACCATCTTCTTCAGGCGTGCCAGGACGGCCACCCCAGATATGCTCACCGTGATCGTAGAAGATTTCTGTACACGGACCACAAGGGCCTGTATCACCCATTTGCCAGAAGTTGTCTGACTCGTAGGCCTTACCGCCTTCTTTATCACCAATACGGATAATACGATCAGCTGGAACACCTACTTTTTGGTTCCAGATATCGAACGCTTCATCATCTGTTTCGTAGATAGTCACAAGCAGACGATCTGCTGGCAGCTGTAGGACGTCTGTTAAGAATTCCCAAGCGTAAGTGATAGCGTCTTCTTTGAAGTAATCGCCAAAGCTGAAGTTGCCTAGCATTTCAAAGAAAGTGTGGTGACGAGCAGTAAAACCGACATTTTCTAGGTCGTTGTGTTTACCACCAGCACGTACACAGCGTTGGGCCGTAGTTGCTCGTGTGTAGGCGCGTTTTTCTAAACCTAAGAAACAATCTTTAAATTGGTTCATACCCGCGTTTGTAAAAAGCAGGGTTGGGTCGTTATGCGGTACTAACGATGAACTTTCTACGATTTGGTGTCCTTTGCTCTCAAAGAACTTGAGGAACGCGTTACGAACCTCATCAGTGCTCATGTACATGCAGCTCTTCCTGAAAATAGTCGAGTGAGAATTTTGCCGTATTGTAGATCAAGCAATCAGCTACGACTAGCTTTCTTGTATAAAAGAGCACATTAAGAACAAATTTCGCGATAAATCAAAAAATAAACGTTTTATCGGTGACTATTCTTCGTCTTCAAAGCTAAGTGCATAGCTGATTTGTTCAAAGCTATAACCTCGATATTGCAGAAATCGGACCTGCTTGGCGTACTCTTTTTGATCTTTTGCCTTAGTTCCTTTGAACTTTTTCTCTGCGGCTTGTTTTGCCAGCTCAAACCAATCTTGAGGCTCTTCTTTTAACGCTCTTTCAATCACGGATTCTGCTACACGCTTCTGGTTCAGCTCTTGTTTAATACGTCTCTCACCGTGTCCTTTGTAGACGTGCTGACGAATTTGGCTTTTTGCATAACGCAGGTCATCAAGGTAGTTGTGATTGAGGCAAAAGTTGATCGCCTCTTCAATCACCTCATCTTCATAACCCTTAAGGCTCAGCTTCTGGTACAGCTCAAACTCACCGTGATCACGGCGACTAAGTAACTGCATGGCTGCTTCTTTACTCGAAAGTGTTGGTGCTTTGCGTTGAAACATCTTAGCTCTGATTATTTGGGAGATTTAAATACAACAAAGCCCCGCATGTGCAGGGCTTATTCGAATCTAATTGATTAGATTATAGTTCTTCTTGCTCAGGCATCTGACCAAGCTCAGCATCTTCTGGCTGGATTTCAGCTGGAGAAAGTAGCATTTCACGCAGTTTAGAATCAATCGCTTTTGCAGCTTCTGGATTCTCACGGAGGAACTTACCTGCGTTTGCCTTACCCTGACCAATCTTATCGCCATTGTAGCTATACCATGCACCCGCTTTTTCAATTAGCTTGTGCTTAACACCTAGGTCAATTAGCTCACCTTCGCGGTTGAAGCCCTGACCGTATAGGATCTGTGTTTCAGCTTGTTTAAATGGTGCGGCAATCTTGTTCTTAACAACCTTGATACGCGTTTCGTTACCTACAACTTCATCGCCTTCTTTGATAGAACCTGTACGGCGAATATCAAGACGGACAGACGCATAGAACTTAAGTGCGTTACCACCAGTTGTGGTTTCGGGGTTGCCAAACATCACACCAATCTTCATACGGATTTGGTTGATGAAGATACACATACAGTTAGACTGCTTTAGGTTACCCGTTAGCTTACGCATCGCTTGAGAAAGCATACGTGCCTGTAGACCCATGTGGCTGTCGCCCATTTCGCCTTCGATTTCAGCTTTAGGTGTTAGTGCTGCTACCGAGTCAACCACCATCACATCAATTGCGCCTGAACGTGCTAATGCGTCACAAATTTCCAGCGCCTGCTCACCCGTATCTGGCTGAGAAACAAGTAGTGCATCGATATCAACGCCTAGTTTCTTCGCGTAAACAGGGTCTAGTGCGTGTTCTGCATCAATGAAAGCACATGTTTTGCCTTCACGCTGAGCTGCTGCAATAAGTTCAAGAGTTAGTGTCGTTTTACCTGAAGATTCTGGGCCGTAAATCTCAACGATACGCCCCATAGGCAAACCACCAGCACCCAATGCAATATCTAAAGAAAGTGAACCAGTAGAAATGGTTTCTACATCCATTGCGCGGTTATCACCAAGGCGCATAATAGAGCCTTTGCCGAATTGTTTTTCAATCTGACCTAGCGCAGCGGCGAGCGCTTTTTGTTTGTTCTCGTCCATCACTTTCTCCAAATATTTCATCAAGGTGTTGATGAAAATGAATTCTTTTAATCTAAATTTCGGGCTACCCCGAACAATCTATGAAGGCCATTATACTGTTGATTCATACAGTGTCTATAGCTATGGGTGATTTTTTTGGAATTAGATCATATCTAACTAATTTTAAATACTTTTTATATCCCACATGAGTTAACAGGCAGAATCATCCAGTTTTTCATACAGTACTTTTAAAGCTGTCTCAACGGCCTGTTGGCGTATTTGGCTGCGGTCCCCTTTGAAATGATAGGTTTTGATTTTTTCCCAACCTAAGTTATCGGCCCAACCAAAACAAACGGTTCCCACTGGCTTTGTTTCGCTGCCCCCGCCAGGCCCTGCAATTCCGCTGATCGAAACCGCCATTGTCGCTTGCGAGTTTGCCAAAGCGCCTAACACCATTTCACGAGCTACGGCTTCGCTGACAGCGCCATGACTATCCAAAGTCTCCGCTTTTACTCCAAGCATTTCCATTTTTGCATTATTGCTATAGGTGATAAATGCGCGATCAAACCACTCGGAGCTCCCCGCGATATCGGTGATCGCCGCGGATACTCCGCCACCAGTGCAGGACTCAGCCGTTGCCAACACTTGCCCAGTAGATTTAAGCCTTCGACCTAGGCGTTCCGATAAACTGATTTCAGACATATGGTCCCCTCCTTAGATGATTCAAAGTTACTATCCTAAAGCGAGCATTACCGAAACGGAAGACGGTTACATGTTATGTATCAGTTTTGTGATTATCTTAAGTTAAAAAACTCGAATAAAAAGAAAAATATCAATTAACCTGAGGAGTTAGCTTCTATACTTAAGAGTGCAGAATATTTGATCTATTAAGCCTTTTCGTCTTTGATAATCCCCAAAAGTGAATTTAATAATGCTGAAAACCGCAGATTATAAAAGATCATTGTTCTTCACTGTCGTCTTGGCTGTCATTGTTAATGCACTGCTTGTTTTGTACGTCGTGAAGCAAACAGAATCCATCAGTCAGATGGAAGACTTGATGTACAATAAATCGCCTCAAGAATTTGCTGTTAATCAAAAACTCACTGAAATAGAACGTCAACTTGGGTATTTAGGCTTCATCCACCACTTTAAGAACTACGTCATTAGACGGGATATTCAATATTTCCATGAAGCGAGTGGAAAATATCAGCTGCTTACTTTTCAACTCAATGAGCTGGAGGAGTTAGTTGATAGCTCTAGTATTCAGGAAGAAATAGAAGTTTTGCGTAGTACATTAGATGAATATTTCCATAAGCTAATGCTCGCTAAAGAAGAATACACATCGCTTTCAGTCGAGGAATTAGATCGTATTGTCAAAGTTGATGATGCGGCGGCTGGGCAAGCATTGTTGGCGATACAACGAAGCCTTATCCCTAAGCGCGAAGAAATTATTTCCTCCTCAAGAACACAACTCGAGCACATGCATCAATATATGTGGGAGTTTAACTTTTTCCTTCTGCCGACAATATTGGTCACCACACTTTTCATCATCGCTACTCTAAAACGCTCTACTTATCTATCTCAAGAGTTGGAGCAGATTGTTGATATATCTCCAGACGCCATCCTCTATTTAAACAAAGGAGGTGAAATTCTCCGAGCAAACAAGCGCGCTTCCGTACTATTTGGCTACACCCAGAGTGAATTTAGTCGTCTGGTGATAGAAGATCTTGTCACCTCTCCGCTACGATCGAAGCATTCTGAGTATCAGCAGTTATTTCATCAAAAAGAACCATCCAACGAAATGGGCAATAAGTTCAGACCAATTCAAGGCGTATCCAAAGATGGGCAAACGTTAGAGCTCACTATCGCCATTACGTCAGCGCTCATTGTCGATAAACCTCGGACAGTTTGCGTAATAAAGGAT
Source organism: Vibrio japonicus (assembly GCF_024582835.1). NCBI lineage: Bacteria > Pseudomonadati > Pseudomonadota > Gammaproteobacteria > Vibrionales > Vibrionaceae > Vibrio > Vibrio japonicus. The sequence goes on along the minus strand of NZ_CP102096.1, from coordinate 402,816 downwards.
ATGCAAGCCCACAACTACCTAAAGCAGGAAGCAGAACAAGATCATCTTACTCATTTATACAATCGACGAGCTATAGACCACCTGTTGTTCAGAGAGCTCTGCCGCTCTAAGAAAATATCGACAGACCTCTCTATCCTACTTATTGACTTAGATAACTTCAAAAACATCAATGATGAGTTTGGCCACGCGTTTGGGGATAAGACACTCGTCAAAGTGGCCAGTTTCTTACGTGCGAATACCAGAAACTACGATATTTTAGGTCGATGGGGAGGTGATGAATTCATTTTGATCTGCCCGAACCTACGCGAGAGCCACTCAGTTGCTTATGCAGAGAGACTCCTTGATGGCTTCCAAAAAACGACCATTGCGCACGGAGGTCTTGGACTGAGTATCGGAATAGCAACGAATTCTAAACACCAACAATACGACGAAAAAAGTATCTTCGACGCAGCAGACAAAGCCCTATATACATCCAAAAAACGAGGAAAATCACAGGCAACACATATCAATGATGTTGGAAAACACGATGTTCGACGTAATGCCTAATCAAAATGTCTATTTATCTCTGGCGAGGGCGTATTCCTCAATACAATAATTGCCCTTTGACTGGCAGGTTTGTTACTCTTCGCTTAATTCAAGGTACAACTACTTTTGCTGACGAGTACGAGTTACCGCTCTGTGATTTCAAAACCTCAATCACAAGCCATTGCCAACATTAACGTTTCAAGCATTCAGCAAATACCTTTCGAGTTTAATGACGAAAACTGAAAACAGGTCGCCCTCAATACATATGAAAGAACAAAAACACACCCCAATGATGCAACAGTATTTAAAGCTCAAGGCTGAAAACCCTGACATCTTACTGTTCTACAGAATGGGCGATTTCTATGAGCTTTTCTATGACGATGCTAAGCGTGCATCTCAATTATTGGATATTTCGTTGACCAAGCGCGGTGCATCCGCAGGTGAGCCAATTCCCATGGCGGGAGTGCCATATCACGCAGTAGAGGGGTATCTCGCAAAGCTGGTTCAACTTGGTGAGTCAGTCGCGATTTGCGAGCAAATTGGCGATCCAGCAACCAGTAAAGGACCCGTTGAGCGTAAAGTTGTTCGCATTGTGACGCCCGGAACAGTAACAGATGAGGCGCTGTTATCTGAGCGTATCGATAACCTTATTGCAGCGATCTACTACCACAATGGTAAGTTTGGCTATGCGACTCTCGATGTGACTTCTGGACGATTCCAATTGATGGAACCAGAAACAGAAGAGGCCATGGCGGCAGAACTGCAACGCACTGCACCTCGTGAGCTACTGTTTCCAGAAGATTTCGAACCAGTACACCTCATGTCTTCCCGTAATGGTAATCGTCGTCGTCCGGTATGGGAGTTTGAGTTAGACACAGCCAAGCAACAGTTGAATCAGCAATTCGGTACTCGCGACTTGGTTGGTTTTGGCGTTGAACATGCAAAACATGGTTTATGTGCCGCAGGATGTCTGATTCAGTATGTCAAAGATACGCAGCGCACCGCATTGCCGCATATTCGCTCCCTGACCTTTGACCGCCAAGATCACTCCGTAATCCTCGACGCCGCAACGCGTCGAAACCTAGAGATCACACAAAACTTAGCTGGCGGAACGGATAATACGTTATCAGAAGTGCTCGACCATACCGCAACGCCGATGGGTAGCCGCATGCTAAAACGCTGGCTGCATCAACCAATGCGAGACATCGAGACACTAAACCAACGCTTAGATGCCATTGGCGAGATCAGAGATCAATCTCTATTTAGCGATCTTCACCCAGTGCTGAAGCAAATTGGTGATATTGAACGTATTCTTGCCCGACTCGCACTAAGAAGTGCCAGACCTCGTGATATGGCTCGCCTTCGTAACGCTATGCAGCAACTGCCTGAACTTGCTGATGTTATGACGCCCCTATCCCACCCATATTTAGCCAAACTGGCACAATACACGTCTCCTATGGATGAGGTGTGTGATCTGCTAGAGCGTGCCATCAAAGACAACCCACCAGTGGTGATTCGTGATGGTGGCGTTATCGCAGAAGGATACGATGAAGAGCTGGATGAGTGGCGTAAGTTAGCTGATGGTGCAACAGAGTATTTAGACAAACTCGAGGCAGATGAACGTGAACGCCACGGAATCGATACGCTCAAAGTCGGTTACAACAATGTTCATGGCTTTTTTATTCAAGTAAGTCGTGGCCAAAGCAACTTAGTCCCGCCACATTACGTGCGTCGTCAAACGTTAAAAAATGCAGAACGTTACATCATTCCTGAGCTCAAAGAGCACGAAGATAAGGTTCTTAACTCGAAGTCAAAAGCTCTAGCGCTTGAGAAAAAGTTGTGGGAAGAGCTATTTGATCTTCTTCTTCCACACCTTGAGCAAATGCAGAACCTCGCCTCTGCCCTATCTCAAATTGATGTTCTACAAAACTTGGCTGAACGTGCGGAGACGCTCGATTATTGTCGTCCGGTGCTAAGCCAAGACTCGGGTATCCATATTCAAGGTGGCCGCCACCCTGTCGTTGAGCAAGTTATGGATGAACCCTTTATTGCCAACCCGACAGAGCTGAATCCACAGCGCAGAATGTTGATTATCACCGGTCCGAATATGGGCGGTAAATCAACCTATATGCGACAAACAGCGTTGATTACTCTGATGGCTCATATTGGTTCTTATGTGCCTGCGGAGTCGGCTCATATTGGTTCTATTGATCGCATTTTCACGCGCATTGGTGCATCAGATGATTTAGCCTCTGGCCGTTCAACATTTATGGTCGAAATGACAGAAACCGCCAATATCTTACACAACGCGACAGAACGCAGTTTGGTGTTAATGGACGAGATCGGACGCGGAACCAGTACCTATGATGGTCTGTCTCTAGCATGGGCAAGTGCAGAGTGGCTGGCGAAAGAACTTGGCTCAATGACGCTGTTTGCGACTCACTACTTTGAATTGACCGAGCTTCCTAACCAAATTCCGCATCTCGCTAACGTTCATTTGGATGCAGTAGAGCATGGCGATACGATTGCTTTTATGCACGCAGTACAAGAAGGCGCAGCCAGTAAATCTTATGGCTTAGCCGTTGCAGGGTTAGCAGGCGTGCCGAAAAGCGTAATTAAAAACGCCCGCGCTAAATTGACTCAACTTGAGCAGCTCAGTCATGAAAGAGGAAGCTCTTCGTCGCTGAGCTCTGCCGTCGATATTGCCAATCAACTGAGCTTAATCCCTGAACCAAGTGAAGCAGAACAAGCTCTGGCCAATATCGACCCTGATGACCTAACCCCTCGTCAGGCATTGGAAGAGTTGTACCGACTCAAAAAATTACTTTAGTTGATACAAAAAACTGAGTTGATACAAAAACGGCTGCCATGAATGGCAGCCGTTTTTATTCATTTTTGCTTTACAGTTTTCTTCGCAACAACATCAAAGCTAAGCCAAGAAACACCACACTAGGCATCAAAGCACCGAAAACCGGTGGAATCCCATACACCAAGGTCAGTGGTCCAAAAAACTCACTCGATATGTAAAACGTAAACCCTGCGACGACACCCGAGAGTACTCTTGCTCCCATACTGACACTGCGCAAAGGTCCGAAAACAAACGACAAGGCAAGTAGCATCATTACCGCGATCGATATTGGCTGAGTGACTTTACGCCAGAGTGCAAGCTCATAACGTGACGAATCCTGCTCAGACGCTTTTAAGTAACTGACATAATCGTAAAGCCCACTTAATGACAACTCTTCAGGTTTTACCGTCACCACGGCTAGCTTATCAGGTGCCAACGACGTGCTCCACGGCATCTCATCCACGTTGCTCTTGGTGATGTTTGTCTCATCGGTCATATCTGTGATCTGAACATCACGCATCAACCAAGTGTTATCTTGTTGATAGTCGACTTCTTCCGCAAACACCACAGACTTCAGCTTTTTATCATCATCAAATTGCCACATGTTTAAAGCGTAAAGCTTGTCATCCTCGACTTTTCCGATAAAGATAAAATCGTTAGTATCACGAGCCCAAACCCCAGCTCGGACAGAAGCAATGCTACCGCCCGACAATGCAAACGCACGCAAGTCACGAGCCATTTTTTGTGCTTCAGGCGCACCCCATTGACCTAAAGCCATAACAATAAGCATCAAAGGTACGGCCGTTTTCAGCACCGATAGGCCAATGTCGAGCTTTGAAAATCCGGCCGCCTGCATAACCACCAGCTCGGAGCTTGACGCCAACATACCTAAGCCGATCAAAGCACCTAGTAGCGCCGCCATCGGGAAAAACATCTCGATATCACGCGGAATACTAAGCAGAACAAAGTACAGCGCGTGCATCAAATCATACGCGCCTCTACCAACTTTACGCAGCTGCTCAACATACTTGATGATGCCAGAAAGACCAATAAATGTAGCTAAAACCAGCGTAGAAGTAGCAATTATTGTTCTACCGATATAAAGGTCTAGGATTTTAAACACAGCTTACGCGAGCCTCTTTTTGCGGAATTTTTCTTTGAATTTTCTTGCTGCCACACTATCCATCATATTTGCCAAAATAGCCACCAACAGCAGAAGTGCGTTTATCGGCCACATACCAACAGATGCTGGAATATCGCCGTTTTCAATGGCCGACTTAGTCGCACTGATCGATAGGAAGTAGGCAAGATAAATCAATATGGCAGGTCCCATTTTAGCAAATCGGCCTTGTCGAGGATTTACCGCCGACAAAGGGATCACCAACATAGTCAGCAAAGGAATACACACGAACAGTGAAATACGCCAATGCAGCTCAGCTTGCGCAGATGGATCTGGGTGTCCAATTAAGGCAACGGTCGGGTAAGCTTCCCAATCTCGTCCTTTCTTCTTAACTTCTCGCTGGCCAATCACACCTTCATATTCATCAAACTTCGTGACCATGTATTCCACACGAGTTGGGACACCTTCGTAGCGAGTGCCCTCTTGCATCACGATCACCTGACGTCCATCAGACAGCTCTTGTACTTCACCTGAAGAAGAGTACATAACGCTCGGTAACACAGAGTTTTTCGGTCTCATTTGAGAGACAAAAACACCATCTAGTGTTTTACCATTGATATCATCGATGAAAACAATAGAAGAACCATCCGGCGTGCCTTGGAATTGCCCTTTCTTTAGCAGGTCAACACTGTTTTCTGCTTGGACTTGCTCCATTAGAAGTTCAACTCTGTCTTGAGACCAAGGTGAAAGCCACAGCGCGTTAAACGCGGCAAGACCGGATGTGATCAACGCAAGATACAACGCGGCTTGGATAAGGAACTTATTTCCGATACCCGTCGCATTCATAACAACAATTTCACTTTCTGCGTACAGACGACCGAAAGTGATCAAAATCCCTATATACAAACTTAACGGCAGCATCAACAAACCCATTGCAGGCATATTTAAGCCTACAATGGAAAAAATCAATCCCGCTGGAATCTCACCGCCTGAAGCATCAGAGAGCACACTAATGAACTTCTGACTCACAAACACCAAAAAAAGCACAAAAAATATGGCTAACTGTGTCTTGAGTGTCTCGCGGATCAAATATCTAACAATAATCACGCTGAAATTACCTATACAAAACTTGTTTTTTTAATTGAATCACTATAATTTCCCGTTGAACCTTATATTTTTAAATTTTTGGCTAACTGTTAATGCGCTTATTTAAAGTCAGTTCCGGTTAGGGACTCAACAAGTAAGACGCCATTATCCAACATTTAGTTCTATTTGTCTTCAGGATGTAGGAGTACGCATGGAGTTCAGTGTAAAGAGTGGTAGCCCAGAGAAACAACGTAGCGCATGTATCGTTGTAGGTGTGTTTGAACCACGTCGTCTTTCTCCGGTTGCTGAGCAGCTCGACAAAATCAGCGATGGCTATATCAGTTCACTACTTCGCCGTGGTGACCTGGAAGGTAAACCGGGGCAGATGCTACTGCTTCATCAAGTACCAGGTGTTCTTTCAGAGCGCGTTTTACTCGTCGGTTGCGGTAAAGAGCGTGAATTGGGTGAGCGTCAGTACAAAGAGATCATTCAAAAAACCATCAACACCCTAAACGAAACTGGCTCTATGGAAGCGGTTTGCTTTTTAACAGAGCTACACGTTAAAGGTCGTGACACATACTGGAAGGTTCGCCAAGCCGTTGAAGCGACCAAAGATGGCCTATACACGTTTGATCAGTTTAAAACTGTGAAGCCTGAAACTCGTCGTCCACTTCGTAAACTGGTATTTAACGTACCAACTCGTCGTGAACTAAACCTAGGTGAAAAAGCCATTACCCATGGCCTTGCTATTTCTTCTGGTGTTAAAGCATCGAAAGATCTAGGCAATATGCCACCAAACGTAGCAAACCCTGCGTACCTTGCATCACAAGCTCGTCGTTTAGCGGATGATTACGAGTCAGTAACGACGAAGATCATCGGCGAACAAGAAATGGAAAAACTGGGTATGACGTCATACCTAGCAGTTGGCCGTGGCTCTAAAAACGAATCTATGATGTCTATCATGGAGTACAAGGGCAACCCAGATCCAGATGCAAAACCAATTGTATTAATCGGTAAAGGCCTAACGTTCGATTCAGGCGGTATTTCACTTAAGCCAGGCGAAGGCATGGATGAGATGAAGTACGACATGTGTGGTGCGGCATCCGTATTCGGTACAATGAAAGCCCTAGCGAAGCTAAACCTACCAATCAACGTAATTGGTGTGCTTGCTGGCTGTGAAAACATGCCGGGCAGCAACGCTTACCGTCCGGGTGATATCCTAACTACAATGTCAGGTCAAACGGTTGAAGTTCTTAACACTGACGCGGAAGGTCGTTTAGTACTGTGTGATGCGCTAACGTACGTAGAGCGTTTCGAACCAGATTGCGTTGTTGACGTAGCGACACTGACAGGTGCTTGTGTGATCGCGCTTGGTCACCACATCAGCGGTGTTATCTCTAACCACAACCCTCTGTCACATGAACTCATCAACGCGTCTGAGCAAGCGAGTGACCGCGCATGGCGTCTACCAATGGCTGACGAATACCACGAGCAGCTAAAGAGCCCATTCGCTGACATGCAAAACATCGGTGGTCGTCCTGGCGGTACTATCACTGCCGGTTGTTTCTTGTCTAAGTTTGCGAAAAAGTACAACTGGGCACACATTGATATCGCAGGTACTGCGTGGAAATCAGGAGCGGCGAAAGGCTCTACTGGTCGTCCAGTCTCAATGCTTGTCCAATTCTTACTGAACCGCAGCGGCCACGAGACTGAGGAATAATATTCCAACTACTAAAAAGGGCCGCAAGGCCCTTTTTTCATATATTGGATGAAAATACTGTATGCCAAATGCTACTTTTTACATCATCAAACCTGAAAGTCCGCAAGCGCAAAGTGAAGGCTTTCTGGAATACGTTGTTTTTCTTGCTCAGCATTTTGCCAAGCAAGGTGCAAAGGTATACATCAATGGTGATAGCAAAACGCAAGCCGAACAGCTTGCAGAGTACTTTTGGCAAGTAGAACCAGAACAGTTTATTCCTCACAACCTTGTTGGTGAAGGGCCTAAATATGCAACCAATATTGAAATAGGCCACCAGAGTGTCAAACCCTCTTGGAACCGCCAATTGGTAATAAATTTGGCTGAAAATGAGACAACCTTTGCGAACAAGTTTGCCGAAGTGGTAGACTTCGTCCCTTGCGAACAAAAAGCCAAGCAACTGGCGCGAGAAAGATATAAAATCTATCGCCAAGCTGGCTATCAGCTACAAACGATCGAGATCGAACACAGCTAATACCATTAGCATAAAACCGGTCAATCCTTATAGTTAAGGCGATCTTACTGAGATCCCTCACTTATAAAGATTGACTTAGAATTAAACCAGACCTATCTGCAGAATATCTATAGCTATGGAAAAAACATACAACCCAACTTCAATTGAACAAGCGTTATACCAAGCTTGGGAAGAGAAAGGCTACTTTAAGCCACACGGTGACACGACAAAAGAATCATACAGCATCATGATCCCGCCACCGAACGTCACTGGCAGCCTACATATGGGCCACGCATTCCAAGACACCATCATGGATACACTGATCCGTGCTGAGCGTATGAAGGGCAAAAACACCCTTTGGCAAGTAGGTACTGACCACGCAGGTATCGCAACTCAGATGGTTGTAGAGCGTAAAATCGCGGCAGAAGAAGGCAAAACTAAGCACGATTACGGACGTGATGCTTTCATCGACAAGATCTGGGAATGGAAAGGCGAATCTGGTGGCACGATCACTAAACAGCTTCGTCGCCTTGGCGCATCAGTAGACTGGGATCGTGAGCGTTTCACGATGGATGACGGTCTATCAAATGCGGTACAAGAAGTGTTTGTTCGTCTATACGAAGAAGACCTAATCTACCGTGGTAAACGTCTGGTTAACTGGGATCCAAAACTACACACTGCGATCTCTGACCTAGAAGTAGAAAACAAAGACAAAAAAGGCCACATGTGGCATTTCCGCTACCCACTAGCGGACGGCGTGAAAACTGCTGACGGTAAAGACTACATCGTTGTTGCGACGACTCGTCCAGAAACCATGCTTGGTGATACTGGTGTCGCAGTGAATCCAGAAGATCCACGCTACAAAGACCTAATCGGCAAAGAAATTCTTCTTCCTATCGTTGATCGTCGTATCCCTATCGTGGGTGACGAGCACGCAGATATGGAGAAAGGGACTGGCTGTGTGAAAATCACACCTGCGCACGACTTCAACGACTACGAAGTTGGTAAACGCCACCAGTTACCGATGATCAACATCCTCACGTTTGATGCGAACATCCGTGACGCTGCTGAAATATTTAACACGAACGGCGAAGCAAGCGATGTCTACTCAACCGAGCTTCCTGCTAAATACCAAGGTATGGAGCGTTTTGCTGCGCGTAAAGCGATCGTTGCTGACTTTGAAGAGCTTGGCCTACTAGACGAAGTTAAAGATCACGAACTAACCGTTCCTTACGGCGACCGCGGTGGCGTGGTTATCGAGCCAATGCTGACTGACCAGTGGTATGTTCGTGCAGCGCCTCTTGCTGAAACAGCAACGAAAGCGGTTGAAGACGGCGAAATCCAATTTGTTCCTAAGCAATACGAAAACATGTACTTCTCTTGGATGCGTGACATTCAAGACTGGTGTATCTCTCGTCAGCTTTGGTGGGGTCACCGCATCCCTGCATGGTACGACAACGACGGCAACGTGTACGTAGGTCGCACTGAAGAAGAAGTACGTGCAAACAACAACCTAGCGCCAGTTGTGATTCTACGCCAAGACGACGACGTACTGGACACTTGGTTCTCTTCTGCACTATGGACGTTCGGCACACAAGGCTGGCCAGAAAACACAGACGATCTGAAAACATTCCACCCTTCAGACGTACTAGTAACTGGTTTCGACATCATCTTCTTCTGGGTTGCTCGTATGATCATGATGACGATGCACTTCTGTAAAGATGAAAACGGCAAGCCACAAGTACCATTTAAGACGGTTTACGTTACTGGTCTAATCCGTGACGAAAACGGCGACAAGATGTCTAAGTCGAAAGGTAACGTACTTGACCCAATCGACATGATTGACGGCATCGATCTTGAATCTCTGGTTGAGAAACGTTGTGGCAACATGATGCAGCCTCAACTTGCAGCGAAGATCGAGAAGAACACGCGTAAGACGTTTGAAAACGGTATCGAACCATACGGTACTGACGCACTGCGTTTCACTCTGGCAGCGATGGCTTCGACTGGTCGTGATATCAACTGGGATATGAAGCGCCTAGAAGGTTACCGTAACTTCTGTAACAAGCTATGGAACGCAAGCCGTTACGTACTGATGAACACTGAAGAGCAAGATTGTGGCTTTGGTGCAGGTGAGGTTGAGTACTCACTAGCAGACAAGTGGATCGAATCTCAGTTTGAACTAGCAGCGAAAGAGTTCAATACTCACCTAGACAACTTCCGTCTTGATATGGCTGCGAACACAATTTACGAGTTCATCTGGAACCAATTCTGTGACTGGTACTTAGAGCTAACTAAGCCAGTTCTATGGAAAGGCAACGAAGCTCAGCAACGCGGTACACGTCGCACGCTAATCACGGTTCTTGAGAAGACACTTCGCCTGGCTCACCCAGTGATCCCATACATCACAGAAACTATCTGGCAAAGCATCAAGCCACTAGTTGACGGTGTTGAAGGCGATACAATTATGCTTCAAGCGCTTCCTCAATTTGATGAAGCAAACTTCAACCAAGAAGCGTTGGATGACATCGAATGGGTGAAAGCGTTCATTACCAGCATCCGTAACCTACGTGCTGAGTACGACATCAATCCAGGTAAACCGCTTGAAGTGATGCTGAAAGCAGCCAACGAAAAAGACGCAGCTCGCCTAGAAGCGAACAAACAAGTGCTGGTTTCTCTAGCGAAGCTTGAGTCTGTACGTGTACTGACTGCTGGCGAAGAAACACCAGCGTGTGCAACGGCACTTGTAGCGAAGTCTGAGCTGATGATCCCAATGGCGGGTCTGATCGACAAAGACGCAGAACTTGCTCGTTTGGATGGCGAAATCAAGAAAACTCACGGCGAAATCAAACGCATCGAAGGTAAGTTAGGTAACGAAGGTTTCGTTGCAAAAGCACCTGAGGCGGTTGTAGCGAAAGAGCGTGAGAAGCTAGAAGGTTACAAAGAAACTCTAGCTAAGCTTGAAGAGCAAAAAACGACTATCGCAGCGCTGTAATTCCAGTGACTGAGTAAAAGAAAAGGCAGCGAAAATTCGCTGCCTTTTTTATTTTATTGATTTATTGAGGATTTAGTCCCGAGCGGCTTGTATCCGTTGGTCGAAATCTGGATGAGAACTTAACCACTTGGGAATCTCTATCGATTCTTGCTGGTGGAACAATTCAAACATCTCAGCCATCGGCTCACTCGTACCATAAATGGTCAACATTGCCTGTTTAGCGAACAGATCCGCCTCATTTTCTGCATCTCTGGAATGCCCTGCCGACAAGAAAAACACCCCCAAACCGGCAAGGTTATCGATAACCCCAGAACTTTCCCCTGTGAGCAATGCCACACCCACAGAAAGAATGCTCGAATGCACCAACCTTTTCATCATATGACGATGATGAATATGGCCAATTTCATGCAGGATAATACTATCGAGTTGCTGCGGAGTTTTTGCCAGCTGCACTAACTCATCGAGTAAGACCACTTTCCCACCCGGCAGCGCAAAGGCGTTGGCTCCCATGGTTGAAGAGCGAAACACGATTTCGACTGGATACGGCAACGGCTCTAAAGACGTTAAGTTAGACTTCACACGCTGACGAATTGCTGCTTGCTGAGCCTCAGGCAACTCACTGTCTCGCCATTCCTCAGAGGCGCTTGAGAGCATCTCCAAGGTTTGTTCGCCTAGTTCAACCGCCACTGCATCAGGGAGCGCTAATACCACCTTCTCGCTCACCCAAGGCAGTGCGTGAGTGTAACCGCCAATAATCACAGCGATACAAACCACAATCGATATCAACCAGCCAAAAAGGTTGGACTCGAGCTTGTCTAGCCAACCGATCTTGCGCTGACTTTTCAGCCACTGGCTGAGTTCAGGACTGCGTTCAACCACAAAGACCCAACCATCGGGCAACTTAATTCTAATCGGGAGATTTCCGACCGGAATACTGATCTCCGCACGCATTAAGTCACAACTGAAGATCATCCCGTCCACCCGCAAGCTCAATACATTCGCTTGGGTAGTATCAAGTTCAGCCTCATAGCGCAAAGAACTTTTGGGCGGGAAAGCAACCCCTAGAAATCGCATTAACCGATGCCTAAATTGACATCAAAAGCTTGTGCCACTTCATCACCGATTGCCGATTTCACATCAGAATCTTGATCAGCAGCAAGCAACAGATCCATATCACCTTCAACCGACGTATGCTCTGCGACATAATGGGAAGTTCTTACCATTACCCACGCTCGACCTAAACCTAAAGTGAAGATTAGGATCAAAAAGTTCGTCACGACAAGGCCTACATAGCCTGACGTTGACATACTTGAAGTCAATCCAAAGCGGTTCTCTTGCGCTTCTTTTGCAATCACGACACGGCTAAACAGATAGTTTCTGGTTTGCACTGCCATGTAAGCAAACATAGCCGCACCCAGTAAGCCGACAACAATCAATAGTAAAACGTACGACGCCGCCGCTCCCATAATGACTGCCATTACCATGTACGGATTAGTTAGCGCTTCAAAGGAAGCTAAGCCACCAACAAGAAGGGCAATGATAAGGCCAAGGCCAATGACAGCAGCAAGGAAAAGACCCGCGGCCTTGAAAGCCAGTTTAATAAAGAAGCCAACTTCCACATCACCCGAGAACTGCCAGTCACCGTAGCGATAACCATTGATAAAGTAGCCGTGCATTCCCGCTAGCACCCAAGCTTGCACAGCCGCCATCACAAAAATAGAGCCAATAACCAAAACAACCACTAAAGGCTGCGAAAACTGAGCAGCGAAGCCAACAAGCGCAAAGTAAGCGCCTATCGCCAACAAGGCAACAAAACCGCGTCCCATTAGAGATTTGTATGCACCACCAAGTGAGCCCACAAAGCTAAAATGCACATTACGATAACTCGTCATCGCGCAATCAAAACGGGCATTACTCCAAATTAACCACGGGAGTGCTGCATAAAAAATAAGAATAAAAAGAGATGAAATAGCAGGATGCACCGATAACCCTATCGTCCAAATGACAATCAGCACAAAAGCCACAATTCGACCTTTTAGAATTTGGATTGGCGTCGCGTGATATTCAAAGTTATCACTCGCAATTTGAGTGTTCCCGTAGAAGTAGCGCTTAGTTCTCACTTTGGCCCAAGCAGAGTAGATACCTAGCGTGATGATTGAGAGTAGAACATTGACGATCCAAATGCCAAAGAACTCTCCCCCCTTCCCGTGAAATTGCACTGGGTTGGAGATCTGTTTCTGATCCATATGTTATTTCCTGACGTTTAGTTTAATGAATTAAATTTTAGGCCGAATAATGTCTTACATTTCATTGATTCGGTCTATAAAACCATCCCTAAATTATGCAATCAGTAGATATGCATCACAATATGTGATGCATTCAATTTTCATCACTAAACTTTCATCAGAATGTAGACGTTTAAACTACTCTGTTTTGGTACTTCCCTTCTAAATAGGCAGCAACATTGTCCATCAAAATATTGGCGAGCTTTTGAATGGAAGAATCGCTTCCCCAAGCAACATGCGGCGTCAGTAACAAGTTCGGTAAATCGATATTCTCAATCAGTGGATTATTGATATCTGCAGGTTCTTCGGTAAAAACATCCACACCGGCACCAGCAATCATGCCTCGTTTTAAAGCATCGACCAAAGCAGCCTCATCGACTAGCCCACCACGGCCAGCGTTAATCAAAATGGCGTTAGATTTCATTAAGCCAAGCTCAGGCTTTCCAATTAAGTGACGCGTATTCTCATTGAGTGGGCAGTGTAAGGTCACGACATCAGAGTTTTGCAGTACTTGTTCAAATGGAACAAATCCATCACGGCATACTTCTACGCCTTTTCGTTCAGCAAAAATCACCTTCATGCCAATCGCTTTGGCTAATACTGCCGTCGCCTGTCCCAGCGCTCCAGAGCCGACAATCCCAATCGTTGAGCCCGCAACATCGCCAATTGGATGCGTAAAGAAACAAAACTGCTTATGGCGCTGCCACTCTCCCTTGGCAATGTCATTGTGATAACCCATTAGATTACGCCTAAGAGCAAAGAGCATCGCAATCACATGCTCAGGCACAGATTGCGTGGAGTAACCTTGCACATTGGTCACGGCAATGCCGCGTTCCTTACAATATTCGACATCCACATTGTTATAACCCGTTGCAGACACAGCGATGAGTTTGAGCGTCGGTAGCTGCTGGAGAATATTTTGGTCTAAAACGACCTTGTTGGTAATGGCGACTTGTGCATCTTTCAGACGCTCGATCACCTGATCTGGGGAGGTAAAATCGTATTCGATCCACTGGTGATCGAAAGGTAGATGAGGAAGTTCGATTTGGGATGGGATCGTGGCTCGATCCAAAAAAACAACATTAGGCAGCGACATGTGATCTCCTTGTGCTGCCTATATGAATGTTAAGGTCTTGGCAGCGTTTTATAATCCGGTAATTTTCGCACAGGATCAAAATAGTTAAAGATCATCTCTTCCGCTTCAGGATAAAAGTCACAAGGAACGAAAATACTACGCAGCCAATGACTACGCGGATGATAAAAACTTAACTCTGCAGCATGGAGTTCTAAGCGATTCGAGAACTGGAACGCCTCTCCCTCAGAGTAAAACTCATCGCCCACAATCGGGTGCCCCAACGCCTGCATATGAACACGCAGTTGATGAGAACGCCCCGTGATCGGCAATAGCCTGACGATCGTCGTTTTCTCTTCACGTTTCGCTATCTGAAATAGCGTTTTCGAGGGTTTACCGTCCTCAAAACACACTTTCTGTTTCGGGCGGTTCGGCCAGTCGCAGATCAATGGCAGTTCGATCACGCCTTCTTCCTGCTCCACATGTCCCCACACTCTGGCGTAATAGACCTTGTGGGTTAAACGAAACTGAAACTGCTTTTTCAGTGCGCTTTCTGCACGTTTGTTCTTTGCTAACACCATCAAACCAGACGTACACATATCCAGACGGTGAACCACTTGGATCTCTGGATACGTTTCCTGAAGTCTAGACCACATACTGTCATGATGCTCTGGTGCTCGACCAGGGACCGACAAAAGCCCCGATGGCTTATTCACCGCCAAGATATGTTCATCTTCAAAAACAATATCCACCCAAGGATCACAAGGTGGGTTGTACTCTAGCATTGCCATGAAATGGTTCCGATATAGGAGTAATGACTGTCGCCCTACCTAATCGGTAAGGCGAACAGAATATCAATGAGGATTAGTTGTGCGAGACTACGATCATACGTAGCGAATCAAGCTGGTACTGAGCTTGGCCGATGTAGCCAGTCAGCTCTTTGATCTGCTCGTCAATCGCTTCAATTTCTTCGTCACGGATGTTCGGGTTTACCGCCTTCAGTGCTTGTAGACGTTCAAGCTCAGCGTTCAGGCTAGATTGCATCTCTTTTTGCGCCTGTTCACGAATCGCCGCCACTTTCTCAACAACCAGCTTATCACCTGCGGTAATCATTTGATGAACTTGTGCCTGAACCGAAGCAACCAGTTTCGTCGCGATGTGACGACCTACCGGGCTTAGCTGACGGTTAAAGCTGTCAAACTCAACTTGCGCTGAAAGATCATTGCCTTTGCCATCTAACATCAGACGAATTGGCGTGGTTGGCAAGAAGCGGCTAATCCCACTGCGCTTCGGTGCTTGCGCGTCCACTTTGTAGACAAGCTCAAGCAGCATAGTACCTACTGGCAATGCTTTGTTCTTTAGCAGCGAAACGGCCGTTGTACCGACACCTTCACTCATCAGAAGATCAATACCACCTTGGATCATTGGGTGTTCCCAGCTGATAAAGTGCATGTCTTCACGCGAAAGAGCGGTATCACGGTCAAACGTAATCGTTGCGCCTTCGTATGGAAGCCCTGGGTAGCTTGGCACCATCATGTGTTCAGACGGTGTCACTACCAGCGCATTTTCACCTTTGTCATCTTGGTTTAAGCCAATGGTGTCAAACAGGCTTAGCGCGAAAGTCACCAAGTTTGTATCGCCATCAGTTGCCGCAATCTTCTCGACGATTGCCTGCGCTTTCTCGCCGCCATTGGAGTGCATTTCCAACAGACGGTCACGACCTTGTTCTAGCTGCGCTTTGAGCTCTTTGTTCATGGCTGCTGATTCTACAATCACTTCATCAAGCTCTGTCACATCGCCAGACGCCAGCATGCCGATCAGTTGCTCTGAGAATCGGTCATACACAGAACGACCTGTTGGACAGGTTTCCGCAAACGCATTTAAGCCTTCATCAAACCAGCGCGCTAAAATCGCCTGCGAAGTACCTTGCAGGTACGGCACATGGATATCGACATCGCGGTTCTGACCAATACGGTCCAAACGGCCAATACGCTGTTCCAACAAATCTGGGTTGAACGGCAAGTCGAACATCACAAGCTGGTTTGCAAACTGGAAGTTACGGCCTTCTGAGCCAATTTCACTACAAATCAGAACCTGAGCACCGCCCTCTTCCTGCGCAAAGTAAGCCGCAGCTTTATCACGCTCAAGAATGGACATACCCTCGTGGAATACCGTCGCGCGGATACCTTCACGCTCACGCAGAGCCTGTTCAAGTTGCAGCGCGGTACTGGCACGTGAAGCGATCACTAAGATCTTCTCACTGCGCTTGTCGGTGATCTTTTCAAGTAGCCAGTTAACACGGCTATCGAACTGCCACCAGCTTGAATCTTCACCTTCAAACTCTTGGAAGATCTCTTCTGGATAAAGATTTTTCATCGCACGCGCTTCTGGCGTCATCTTACCGCCAATCATGCCTGATACACGCATCGAGGTGGTGTACTGCTGCGGGATTGGCATTGGAATTAGATTCACATTACGCGCAGGGAAGCCTTTGATAGCCGCACGCGTATTACGGAACAAAACGCGTCCTGTACCGTGGCGATCCATTAGGTTGTCAATCAACTCTTGACGCGCAGCCGCTTTTTCTTCTTCATCGCTATTGCTTTCAATAATGCGGAATAGCGGCTCGACATCTTGCTCAGAAAGCAGTTCGGTAATCTGGTTTTTAGCGTCGTTTTCAAGTTTATGACCAGAGAAAAGCGCACTCACAGAATCCGCAACTGGCGCGTATTGCTCTTCTTCTTTAACGAACTCTTCGTAATCAAAAAAGCGGTCAGAATCGAGTAGACGCAAACGAGCGAAGTGACTTTCACGACCAAGTTGTTCTGGCGTTGCCGTTAACAAAAGTACGCCTGGCGTGTTTTCCGCCAAGCCTTCAATCACTTGGTATTCGCGGCTTGGTTTTTCAGGGCTCCACTCTAAGTGGTGCGCTTCATCGACAACCAACAGATCCCACTCGCCTTCCAGCGCTTGTTCAAAGCGTTTTCGACTCTTACGTAAAAAGTCCAGAGAACATAATACGTATTGTTGCGTATCAAATGGGTTCTCTGAATCGGCATACGACTCAACGCAACGCTCTTCGTCAAAGATAGAAAAATGCAGGTTAAATCGACGCATCATCTCAACGAGCCACTGATGCTGCAATGTTTCTGGTACCACAATTAAAATGCGTTCAGCACGACCCGCTAACACCTGCTGGTGAATGATCATACCCGCTTCGATGGTCTTACCCAGTCCCACTTCATCGGCAAGTAATACACGTGGTGCGTGTCTACGACCCACTTCGTGCGCGATATATAGCTGATGAGGAATGAGGCCAGCACGCATGCCACAAAGTCCGCGCATTGGGCTCTTGTGCTGTTCATACTGGTTCAGCAAAGCGCGGTAACGCAGAACAAAGTTGTCCATACGATCGATTTGACCCGCGAACAGCTTATCCTGAGGCTTGTTGAATCGGATTTGGTTACTCAGCATGATCTCACGCAGTACAACCTCTTCTTCGCCTGTATCTTCACGCGTACCGATGTAAGTAAATAGACCTTGATCTTCGAGCACTTGATCTACTTTTAATGACCAGCCTTCCTGGCAATCAATCACGTCACCACTATTAAAAGTCACTCGGGTTACTGGTGCATCACTTCGAGCGTACACTCGGTTTTCTTCAGAAGCTGCAAACATTAAAGTCACAGTACGCGCGTCCAATGCAACAACGGTTCCTAAACCTAGATCGCTCTCTGTATCGCTAATCCAGCGCTGGCCCAAAGCAAATGTCATGAATCGACTACCTCATCTGTTTTTAATTCAAAAAATGGGTCTATTTATCTTAGCTGTTCTCACGTGACTTAAAAGGCATCTAACGGGGAAAGTGTGTTAGTAGCCACGTAGAAAAAGGCCGCTAATCTTACTCGAAGCTGTGATATTGGTCACGCACAAAGACCTCAAAAACCAACAAATTTTTGTCGTTCTATTGCATGACATCAAAATGTAAGAAAACAGTGGCACATCTAAAAGGGAGAGTTGAAATTTTGATTTATAATCTTATGTACAGTCCCTCATTGAGACTGTTTAGGATGAAGATCAACACGGGTTTGCAGTAATGTAGTCGAACTATTAGACCCCGAATTGGGTTATCCGATTGCCGAGTGACAATGTAGCTGGCTACATGCTGCAAACAAGCGCAGTTAGACCCTTCATGTCCAAATGAAGGGGAGCAAGCCGCACTACGGCAAAGGAGACGCTTATGGGCAACACGGATCGAAAACTATTCGTCCTCGACACCAACATCCTTCTTCATGAACCTTTAGCTATCTACTCCTTCCAAGAGCATGACGTCGTCGTCCCAATGACAGTACTCGAAGAACTTGACCGAATCAAAGACAGCAAACGCGATGTAGCGCGTGATGCTCGTGTAGCTATTCGCGCCCTCGAAGCGCTGTTTAAAGACGCCACCCCAGATGAAATTTCTGAAGGTATTCCGATTAGCCGTGAAAAAGAAGACACCGGCCATATCGCCATTCTCGCAGACTATGAACTGCAAGAAACCGTAAAAGCGTTTGCCGACAAAGCCGGTGACAACCGCATTCTCAATGCCGTAATTTATCTCCAGAACAAACGCGCTCCACGAGAAGTCGTGTTAATTACCAAAGACATCAACATGCGTTTGCGTGCCAAAGGTGCCGGCGTTCGCTTTGTTGAAGACTATCGTACTGACCAACTCATCGACGATGTTCAATACCTCACTAAAGGCTTTCAGCAAATTGAAGGTGACTTTTGGAGCAACATTGAACAAGTTGAAAGCAAGAACCTTGCAGGTAACACCTTCCACACGCTTGACAGAGAGCCTTTTGAGCCGACTTACATCAACCAATATGTGATTGATGAAGAGAGTGACTTTGCAGGGCGTGTGGAAGAAATTACACCCGAAAAAATCACCATTAAAGATCTCAGCCGCGAGCGAATGATGCACCGCCGCGCGTGGGATATTATGCCGAAAAACATCTACCAAGGTATGGCGCTGGATGCGCTTCTCGATCCTGATATTGACTTGGTGATCTTAACTGGCGCAGCTGGTAGTGGTAAAACCTTGCTAGCAATGGCAGCAGCCCTTGAGCAAACCATTGAAAGGAAAATGTTCGATAAGATCATCGTGACCCGAAACACACCAGATATTGGCGAGTCGATCGGTTTCCTACCCGGCACAGAAGAAGAAAAGATGTTGCCGTGGCTTGCCGCTGTGACCGATACACTGGAAGCGCTTCATAAGAATGATCACTGTACAGAAGGCTCTCTCAAGTACATCTGCGACAAAGCCAATATTCAGTTTAAATCCATCAACTTCATGCGCGGACGTTCCATCCAAAATGCCTTTGTGTTGTTGGATGAATGCCAAAACTTAACCGCCTCTCAAATCAAAACCATCATAACGCGTTGTGGGGAAGGCACAAAAATCGTCTGTTCCGGTAACCTCGCGCAGATCGATTCGCACTATCTCACCCCGGTAACTTCCGGTTTAACCTACATGGTCGAGCGATTTAAAAACTTTGAAGGCAGCGCCAACATCCACCTTAACGGCGTGGTAAGAAGCCGCTTGGCAGAGTTTGCGGAAGAGAATTTATAATCACACCAGGCGAGATAAAATTCACATCTCGCCTTACTTTTAAAATAATTATTCACAAATGCAATTCAAATGTGTTTAACTATCTCCATTATACGAATGAACATTCAAGGACTGGAGCATGGCTTTCAACTTACGTAACCGCAATTTTCTTAAGCTACTCGATTTCACCCCTAAAGAGATCCAATTCCTACTTGACCTCTCTGCCGATCTAAAAAAAGCAAAATACGCAGGGACAGAGCAGAAAAAGCTCGTAGGCAAAAATATCGCTCTTATCTTTGAAAAGTCATCCACTCGTACTCGCTGTGCGTTTGAAGTTGCCGCGTTTGATCAGGGCGCTCAGGTTTCCTATATCGGTCCATCTGGTTCTCAGATTGGCCACAAAGAATCAATGAAAGATACTGCCCGCGTTTTGGGCAGAATGTACGATGGCATTGAGTACCGTGGTTTTGGTCAAGAGATAGTTGAAGAACTCGGTGAATATGCTGGCGTTCCCGTATGGAATGGCTTAACCAACGAATTTCACCCAACCCAGATTCTGGCGGATTTTCTCACCATGCTAGAACATGGTCGTGGCAAACTGCTGCACCAAATCAAGTTTGCTTACCTTGGCGACGCTCGTAATAACATGGGTAACTCACTAATGGTAGGCGCGGCTAAAATGGGAATGGACATTCGCCTTGTTGCCCCAAAAGCGTACTGGCCTGAAGAAGAGTTAGTCGCAGAGTGTCGTGAAATAGCAAAGCAAACTGGCGCTAAAATCACCCTCACTGAGAACGTGGAAGAAGGCGTTAAAGAGTGTGACTTCCTTTACACCGATGTATGGGTATCAATGGGCGAAGCGCCTGAAGCGTGGGATGAACGTGTTGCGATGATGACGCCTTACCAAGTCAACATGGATGTGATTGAAAAAACAGGCAACCCTCAGGTTAAATTTATGCACTGTCTTCCTGCTTTCCATAACGATGAGACCACCGTAGGTAAAGAAGTGGCAGAGAAATACGGCATGAAAGGGTTGGAAGTCACCGAAGATGTGTTTGAGTCAGAATACTCGATTGTGTTTGATGAGGCCGAGAATCGCATGCATACCATCAAAGCCGTGATGGTAGCCACACTCGGTTCTTAAGTCCTTCAACGTTTGCACGATAAAGGCGCGATGTAATCGCTTGCGTTGACAAAACTTAAGCGTATAATGCTCCGCAATTTGTCTGGAGATAGTGAAAAAATGCCTCGTAATTCGTGCTCGAAAAAGCGTATTACATTTGGTAAGCCAAAGCGCTTGCCGGCCTTGGTTTTTTTCTATTTCTACCGATTTTAAAAGCCTCCCGTAATGGGAGGCTTTTTTATTGCCTAAAATTCGTACTCAGATGGGAAGATGACTATGACGAACACGCTTTACAACAAGCATATTATCTCGATTCCTGAACTCTCGCGTGAAGAGCTGGAATTGATTGTCAAAACTGCTGGTGAACTCAAAGCCGAGCCAAACCCAGATCTGATCAAAAACAAAGTGATCGCAAGCTGCTTCTTTGAGCCTTCAACTCGTACTCGACTGTCATTTGAAACCGCGATTCAACGTATCGGTGGTGACGTCATAGGTTTTGACAACGGTGGTAATACATCTCTTGCGAAAAAAGGCGAAACACTGGCAGATTCAGTCCAAGTTATTTCTTCTTATGTCGATGCGTTCGTTATGCGTCACCCACAGGAAGGCGCAGCTCGCCTGGCTTCAGAATTCTCAAATGGCGTACCCGTTATTAACGCGGGCGATGGTGCAAACCAACACCCAACTCAAACACTGCTCGACCTATTTTCAATTGCCGAAACGCAAGGCCGCCTAGATAACTTAAATGTCGCGTTTGTCGGTGACTTGAAATACGGTCGCACCGTGCATTCTTTGACTCAAGCACTGGCTAAGTTCAACAACATCCGCTTCTTCTTTATTGCGCCAGAAGCTCTGGCCATGCCGGATTACATCTGCGAAGAGTTGGACGAAGCAGGCATTGAATACAGCCTACATACCGACATGGAAAGCGTGATCCCAGAATTGGACGTGCTATACATGACACGTGTACAAAAAGAGCGTTTTGACGAGTCTGAATACGCACACATCAAATCAGCGTACGTCCTTACGGCTTCTATGTTGGAAGGTGCGCGCGAGAACCTGAAAGTGCTGCACCCACTACCGCGCGTCGATGAAATCACAGTCGACGTTGATAAAACGCCACACGCTTACTATTTCCAACAAGCTGAAAATGGCGTTTACGCACGCGAAGCGCTTTTAGCACTAGTACTGAACCAATCACTGTAATCGAGAGGAAACCAAGATGACTAAAGAAACTCAATTGCAGGTAGAAGCAATTAAAAACGGTACAGTAATCGACCACATTCCAGCAAAAATTGGTATTAAGGTGCTCAAGCTGTTCTCAATGCACAAATCTGAGCAACGTGTCACGGTTGGCCTTAACCTTCCATCATCAGCATTGGGTCACAAAGACCTACTCAAAATCGAGAATGTGTTCATCAGTGAAGAGCAAGCGAACAAACTGGCCTTGTACGCGCCTCATGCAACTGTTAACCAGATTGAAAATTACGAAGTGGTGAAGAAGCTGGCTTTAGAACTGCCAGAGCAAATCAACAACGTTTTTGAATGTCCAAATACCAACTGTATCTCGCACAACGAGCCAGTGGAAAGCAGCTTTAAGATTTTCGAAAAGAAAGAAGATATTCGCTTAAAGTGCAAATATTGCGAAAAAGTTTTCTCCCGTGAAATCGTCACGGAACGATAGTTTATACTAGAGAACAATATGTTAATGCCTAGTTAAACTAAGCTAGGCTTTTCTCTTTACTGGTGGTCTTTTTCAAGGCAAACTGAAGGCTCTTTACCCCAATAATCAA
This sequence comes from Vibrio japonicus, assembly GCF_024582835.1. Lineage (NCBI taxonomy): Bacteria > Pseudomonadati > Pseudomonadota > Gammaproteobacteria > Vibrionales > Vibrionaceae > Vibrio > Vibrio japonicus. Next base: position 380,163 of record NZ_CP102096.1, on the reverse strand, counting down.
ATGGAACATTATAATGACTAAAGTACTTCACACAGAATCTGCTCCTGCTGCAATCGGTCCATACATCCAAGGTGTTGACCTAGGTAATATGGTTCTAACTTCAGGCCAAATCCCTGTAAACCCTGCAACTGGTGAAGTATCAGCGGATATCGCAGAACAAGCACGTCAGTCTCTTGATAACGTAAAAGCCGTTGTTGAAGCTTCTGGTCTAACTGTTGCTGACATCGTTAAACTAACGGTATTCGTTAAAGACCTAAACGACTTTGGCACAGTAAACGAAGTGTACGGTAAGTTCTTTGACGAGCACAACGTAGAGCACTACCCAGCACGTTCTTGTGTAGAAGTTGCTCGCCTACCTAAAGATGTAGGTATCGAAATTGAAGCTATCGCAGTACGTAAGTAACAGCGAATAGCAACCAAACGTTAAAGCGAGCCAAGGCTCGCTTTTTTAATGCCTAAATCTAAATCACAGACGCCGTGGATAAAAAAAGCCGACTCGAAAGTCGGCTTAATCATCTGTTTAGTTCGGCTTATTTAGCGAAGTCTACACCAATTTGGATGTCGCCGTTTAGCGTCTCTAGCATGCCGTCTAGCGCTGATTTCTCGTAATCGCTTAGAGGACCGTAGCTTAGTACTTCTTCAACGCCTTCTTTACCTAGCTTAACTGGCTGTGCAAAGAATGGTGCGTGCTCACCGCTACCTTCAACGTAAGCGTACTCAACCACTTCTTCACCCTGAAGTGCTTTAACCAGAGAAAGACCAAAGCGACATGCAGCCTGACCCATAGAAAGCGTCGCGCTACCGCCACCCGCTTTCGCTTCAACTACTTCAGTACCTGCGTTTTGAATACGCTTAGTTAGTGCTTCTACTTCTTCAGCTGTGAATTCAACACCTTCTACTTGAGAAAGAAGAGGAAGAATTGTTACGCCAGAGTGGCCGCCGATAACTGGTACACGAACTTCACCTGGATCTTTATCTTTAAGATCAGCGATGAATGTCTCTGAACGGATCACGTCAAGAGTAGTCACACCAAATAGACGACGCTTGTCGTATACGCCTGCTTTCTTAAGAACTTCAGCAGCGATTGGCACAGTTGTGTTTACTGGGTTTGTGATGATACCCACAAGAGCTTTTGGACAAACAACTGCAATTTTTTCAGCTAGAGATTTTACAATGCCAGCGTTCACATTGAACAGGTCAGCGCGATCCATACCAGGTTTGCGCGCAACACCAGCAGAGATAAGAACCACGTCTGCACCTTCAAGAGCAGGTGTTGGATCTTCACCAGCGTAGCCTTTGATAGAAACAGGCGTTGGGATGTGGCTTAGATCAGCAGCAACACCCGGAGTTACTGGCGCGATATCGTACAGTGCCAGATCTGAACCAGCAGGAAGGCGATTTTTCAGCAATAGAGCTAGGGCTTGACCGATGCCACCAGCGGCACCAATAACGGCTACTTTCATTGTAGTTCTCCTTGAGATGACTCTCTTATATGATCTTGTAGGTTAGTATACCCGAGTAACCTTTCCGTTGGGCTACTTCTGCTGAGCGCACTCACCAAATTGGTGGGGTCACTTAGGTATAGAAATTTTGAGCACAACTAAGCTATATGAATCACAAGGTGATTACAATCAATTAACGTCAGCTTTGCGACCTTGCGCAGTTTGCTCAAAATAAGCGCTACCCCTTGTCACTCTTATTGTTTCACGCCTTCCAGGAACTCATCACAAATGAGATTCAGATCACTAATTACTGCCCATTTTCAGTGATACGTTAGACAGATTTGCCCCTAATTCATGGTAACAACTGCATAGCTATGCGAGAATATTCACTTGCTTTTTACATAACTATTGGTGAAAGAAAATCATGCGCCATTCAGAAAAACAAGACAACCTCGTTCGTGCCTTTAAAGCTCTATTGAAAGAAGAACGATTCGGTTCTCAGGGTGATATCGTTGACGCACTGAAAAATGAAGGCTTTGAAAATATCAACCAGTCTAAAGTTTCACGCATGTTGACGAAGTTTGGGGCTGTTCGTACCCGAAATGCGAAGATGGAAATGGTTTACTGTTTACCTGCAGAATTAGGTGTCCCAACAGTATCAAGCTCACTACGCGAACTGGTTTTAGATATCGATCGCAACAAAGCACTTGTTGTTATCCATACTGGTCCGGGTGCGGCTCAACTGATCGCTCGCCTGCTAGACTCTCTGGGTAAATCAGAAGGCATCTTAGGTGTCGTTGCTGGTGACGATACGATATTCATTACACCAACCCTATCTGTAACTACAGAGCAATTATTTAACTCTGTGTGCGAACTCTTTGAATATACTGGATAGTTTCAATTCCAACATTCAATAAATGAATCACGCTGCATAAAATTTGGCGTGATTCAGTTCACATCTTAAACAAGTCACCAACAACAAGCCCGTCACTATAAACATCTGATTTAAAAGAACTTACAAGCATATCCCTCTTATTTCCTTTTAACCAAACTTCTGATTTTCAACTATATTGTTTAACAGTCGTATAATTTAAAAACAATTTTTTGCTATTATTCAGACACTTTTTCAACATATGGATTGAGAAAGGTGCCGTTTCCAATACTAGGAAACTCCCACTGCAATGACATTTTCAGTGGGGACAATAATGAAAAAGGAAGGGAAATTCATGGCATTTAACAAACTTATCAAAGTTGGCGCTATTGCAGCTGCAGTTATGGGTGCTGGCGCGGTTAGCGCTCAGGAATTCATCACTATTGGTACTGGTTCAGTAACAGGTGTTTATTACCCAACTGGTGGTGCAATCTGTAAACTGGTTAACAAAGGCCGTAAAGACCACAACATCCGCTGTTCAGTGGAGTCAACGGGCGGTTCAATCTACAACGTCAACACGATTCGTGCTGGCGAGCTAGATTTCGGTATTGTGCAGTCTGATTGGCAATACCACGGTTACAACGGCACAAGTAAGTTTGCTGAGCAAGGCCCGTACAAAGATTTACGCGCTGTGTTCTCTCTACACACAGAACCTTTCAACATCATTGCTCGCACGGACTCTGGTATCGAAAATGTTTCAGATCTAGAAGGTAAACGTGTCAACATCGGTAACCCTGGTTCTGGTGACCGTGCGACAATGGGTGTCGTAATGGAAGCAATGGGCTGGACAAACGACAGCTTCAAACTTGCATCTGAGCTTAAAGGCTCTGAGCGTTCCCAAGCACTTTGTGATAATAAAATTGACGCATTTGTATACGTGGTTGGTCATCCAAACGGATCAATCAAAGAAGCAACAACATCATGTGATGCGAAGCTAATTTCAGCTTCTGGTGCAAAAATTGATGAAATTGTCGCGAAAAACCCTTACTACGCATACAGCACGGTACCTGCCGGCATGTACCGTGGTACAGACAAAGACGTTAATAGCTTTGGTGTAGCAGCAACTATGGTAACCACGACCAATGTTTCTGACGACGTTGCGTACAATGTTGCTAAAGCCGTATTCGAAGACTTCGATACATTCAAACGCCTTCACCCTGCATTTGCTAACTTGAAGAAAGAAGACATGGTTAAAGCAGGTCTTTCTATTCCTCTACACCCAGGTGCCGTGAAGTACTACAAAGAAGTCGGTCTACTTAAATAAGTAAACACATATATTTCAGGGAGGTATCGCCTCCCTGAAAATTTTCGTGGCCGCTTTCTACAGTCACACACTTTTAGAGTTTCACACTTTCGAAACTCTTCTTCATTTTATACCTAAGAAAACCAAACTACAGTTCATTCGTTTATCTTTATCACTACACTTAATACGTGATGATAGTTCGTAAGCAGAACGATACTTGGACCATATATAACAAGGATAAAGTACATGTCGCAGACAAACTCTTCGTCTCAAGATGTGCAAGATATGGTAGCTCAAGCCGATACTGGTGCTCGTAATCCTAAAGGGATTCCAGGTCGCATCTTATGGTTTGTGCCGCTGTGCTGGTCACTCTTCCAACTTTGGTACGCCTCTCCTTTACCATTTATTTTTAATTTTGGCGTTCTTAACGATACCGAAGCGCGTTCCATCCATTTAATGTTTGCCGTGTTTCTAGCATTTACCGCCTACCCTGCTCTCAAACACTCACCACGGGATCATATACCTCTCGTTGACTGGATACTTGCGTTATTAGGTAGCTTTTCTGCCGCCTATATTTTCCTGTTCTACACCGAATTGGCGGAACGTTCAGGTGCGCCAACGACTCTTGATATTGTTGTTGCCGTAACGGGTATGGTGTTACTTCTAGAGGCAACTCGACGGGCGTTGGGTCCACCGCTAATGGTTGTTGCTGCGGTCTTCCTGCTTTATACATTTGGTGGTCCTCATATGCCGGATGTCATCGCGCATAAAGGTGCCAGCCTAAATAAAGCAATGTCGCATTTGTGGTTAACCACCGAAGGTGTATTCGGTGTCGCACTTGGTGTTTCTACCTCTTTCGTTTTCCTATTTGTTTTGTTTGGTGCAATGCTGGAAAGAGCTGGTGCTGGCGCTTACTTCATTAAGGTCGCTTTCTCGTTGCTCGGGCATATGCGCGGCGGTCCAGCGAAAGCGGCTGTGGTTGCATCCGGTTTATCTGGATTGGTCTCTGGCTCTTCGATTGCAAACGTGGTCACCACAGGTACGTTCACCATTCCATTGATGAAGCGCGTTGGTTTCCCCGGTACAAAAGCTGGCGCGGTTGAGGTTGCAGCTTCAACAAACGGTCAGTTAACGCCACCTATCATGGGGGCGGCGGCATTTTTAATGGTGGAGTACGTGGGTATCTCTTACGTAGAAGTCATCAAGGCCGCACTGTTACCTGCATTAATTTCTTACATCGCGCTTATCTACATTGTTCACCTTGAAGCGTGCAAGGCAGGGATGACTGGTCTACCTCGTCGCCATAACCCTACCTTGATTCAAGGCTTGCTTTCCTTTACAGGTACCATTTTGGGGCTGTGTATTATTAGTGCACTGGTTTACTACGGAATTGGCTGGACCAAAGATGTATTTGGTGAGGCTGCCACACCAATCGTGACCGTGGCCTTACTGATAGCCTACGTTGCATTGGTAAAAGTGTCGGCCAGTTACTCCAAAGAAGGCGCGATTGAAATCGATGCTGAACTGACAGAAGTTCCTGATCCGGGTCCAACGATCAAATCAGGCTTACATTACCTTCTTCCTATCGTGGTGCTGGTTTGGTGTTTGACTGTTGAACGATTCTCTCCGGGATTGTCTGCCTTTTGGGCAACGGTATTCATGATCTTTATCCTGATCACCCAACGCCCGTTGTTAGCCCTGATGTCAAAACAGGGTTCACTTGCAGAGCAGACCAAAGAAGGATTCATTGATCTACTCGAAAGTCTGGTGTCTGGTGCTCGAAACATGATTGGTATCGGTGTCGCTACCGCAGCAGCGGGTACTGTCGTGGGCGTCGTGACATTAACAGGCATTGGCCTAGTCATGACCGATTTCGTCGAGTTTATTTCGGGCGGGAACATCTTCCTGATGCTTCTGTTTACTGCAGTAATCAGTTTGATACTGGGAATGGGCCTACCAACAACGGCGAACTACATTGTTGTCTCTACGCTGATGGCACCGGTTATTGTCACGTTAGGGGCTCAAAGTGGATTGATCATTCCACTGATCGCGGTTCACCTATTTGTGTTCTACTTCGGTATTCTGGCTGACGACACGCCACCCGTTGGTTTGGCAGCGTTTGCAGCCGCAGCTATCGCTAAGTCTGACCCAATTCGAACCGGTATTCAGGGCTTTACTTACGATATTCGTACCGCCATTTTGCCGTTTATGTTTATCTTTAACACGCAACTGCTGTTGATGGGCATAGATTCTTGGTGGCATCTCGCGCTAACCATTATGTCATCGGTCATCGCGATGTTGATATTCTCAGCCGCGACTCAAGGATGGTGGTTTACTAAGAACAAGTGGTGGGAAACCATTCTCCTACTAGTTCTCACCTTTACTTTCTTCCGTCCAGGGTTCTGGTGGGATGAGATTTACCCTGCGAAGATTTTGCATCCAGGTACCAATGTTGCTCAAATCGCTGAAGGGTTAAAGGTTGGTGAAGAGATTGAGTTGCTTGTCGCAGGTGAAAACCTTGAAGGGGACTACACTTCTAAAACGGTTCGTCTACCGTTCGATGATGGCGCGGTATCAGGAGAAGAACGTATTTCTTCTATGGGGTTAATGCTCAACCTTGATAGTGGTCGTATGCTGGTTGATATGGTCGAGTTTGGTAGCCCTGCTGAATCTGCGGGCATCGACTTTGATTGGGAAATCCGAACAGTCATCGTCGACTCCGATAGACCAATGAAAGAGTGGGTGTTTGTGCCTGCATTAATCATCTTATTGATTATGGCGATGAACCAAAGAAAACGCGCTCGCAAAGAGCAGTTGAGCGTATAACTTAGCAAGCTCCATCTATTGATGGAGCTAAACTTAAGCTAGTACGCAATTTTTATTTTCGATAGCTCGAATGACTCATAAAGAGAAATAACAATGTATAAGCAAATCCTTGTCCCCGTAGACCTGAACGACCAAGGTTTTTCAGACAAAGCCGTAGAAGCAGCAGTCTGGTATGCAACACATTCCAATGCTCAACTGCACCTTCTGAACGTTTTACCCGGCATGCATATGTCGATGGTCGCCAGCTACTTCCCAAAAGATGCCGCGATTAAAATGAAACAAGACGTTGAGGAGCAACTCAAAAAATTTGCTCTCGACAATATTCCAGACAACGTGCTTTATAGTGTCAATGTCTCTGAGGGTCAGCCCGCTTCAACCATACTGGAATACGCAGATAAGGTTGGCGCTGATCTGATTGTGATGCCGAGCCACAAGCGCTCTAGGTTAGATAAAGCGTTACTCGGCTCTGTCACCAATAAAGTCGTTCAAAAGTCGCACATCAATGTATTGGTCATCAAGCCTCATGGCGCTTAGTTTAAATTAACAAAAGCGCTCACTGAGCGCTTTTTAATAGACCAAAACTATCAAACTAATCACTAATATCCATTTTCATAAATGGAAATAATTCTCAATAATAGTCTTATCGAAATCACAACGGTTGGACTATCCCATGAAAAAAACCATCACTTTTGCAGCATTGCACTTCACCATTGCATTCAGTGTGGCATACCTTCTGACTGGCGATATCCTCATCGGGAGTTTAATCGCCATGATTGAACCTATGGTCAACACCGTGGCGTTTTACTTCCACGAACGTATTTGGCAAAGCCACCACCGTTTAAAAACGATGACACGATCGACAGGTATTAAAACAACCAGTTTTGCCGTTGTGCATTTTAGCGTTGCCTTTACAGTAGCGTATCTATTGACAGGAAGTTGGGTTGTAGGTGGGATTTTGGCAGCGATTGAACCAAGTATTAATACCATGGCTTACTACTTTCACGAGAAAGTTTGGCAACGAAAGCAGCTTGAGCACAGCATGCTAATTGGCTGTGCTCATGGATAGATAAAACGGTTAAATAGGAAAATGTATCACGCAGCTGTCTTTGCTGAGCCCGACATTAAAACGTTGAGTCTGACCATCTAAATTCACTTCCAGCGGATATAAGTCTGCTGGATTTGGCTTGTTTGTATCAATATAAATCGGCGCTTCGACTTGAAACAATGCACTCACATGATCATTTCGCACGTCGATAGGAAAGTGGTAAGTCATACCATTAAACTTAACAGCAGCGGATACCAATCCCGGTGCAAAGGTTTTGTAGTACAAATCAACGAGGAATTCACACCCGCCCCCGTGATGCCAAATCTGTTCGGTTGCCACATGCTCTAATCGCATATGGCGAATAAACTGGAGGTAAGGCACTTTCCAGATCCCTACCCTTTTATCAAATGGCTGATAAGATTGATCGCCAAGTTGGCAGACATCAAGAAGGTCATCCTCAAAGATTAGCGACTCTTCTTCTTCGAGGAAAAGTATTTCAAACCGATTTCTTCCCAACTGCATGTAGGGACGAATGTCTTTCTTGTACTCTGCTTGAGTCCCATCACAGTCAAACACCGCGACACCATTCAGGCGCACTTCTGCGTGATAATCCACGCCACCTAATATCAAATCCACAGCTGGGTAAGCCAACATGGCTTCATCCACTTCTATATCATGCATTAAGTGCCACTCTTGCTGAGCAATCATTTCTTCCGTGAGGTACGAGGGCAGTTTGTCACTTAAAGGCGCAGGGAACATCAAGTCGCTTTGTGGGACTGAAAGATCGGTTAGAGGGGAGATTTGCCAAAGACCGGCGAGGGAAAGCTGCATGAGAGTTCCATTTTTGAATTTACGTGGATATTACCAATCTAGTAATACAACAATGCCAGTCATAGTGACTGGCATTATTTTGAGAATCTAGGTAATTTGTTTACTCTTCGTCTTCATCTTCTTCAGGATAAAGCGCGTCTTCACCTTCGTAGTAAGTACCCCAACCATCGTAAATGATGTCGTATTTCTCAGCGAGGTGAACCAGTTTTTCCACTTGAGCATCAATTGCTTCTGCATCCAGAGCTGACTCCATTGTCGCATCACAGCAAAGCAGTTTGTTGCCATCTTCATCTTCTGTTTCTTCAGCTTCTAGAACTTCAAAGCCCATCTTAAACGCTTCAACCACCGCTTTCTCTAACGTTGCAAAATCTTCTGCAAATAGATGGTGTTCGATGTCGTAAAGAGCATCTGGATCACTGCCGTCCTCCAGTAGAGCTTGGATGATGTCGCGAGTCTCTTCCTTTTGAATCTCAAGTAATTGTTCGACTGATAGATATTCATCTTCATGAGACATAAGTAGTGCTCCAGATAGTGACAAAATTGATCATAATTTAACGCAACGGACTATCGCATGGATCCAGTAAAAATACCACCCAGAATCAGCGAAGATCCCCATCTTTATTGAGCGATCCGAGCCTAAGTAAAGTCGATCCTGCTCACAGGATGAAAAAGTTAACATTTTATTATCAACCTAGGCATTCAGAATTATCTATCGCTGTTATTTCCAGTTCCTAGCAGGACATCGTGCGTTTTTATTTTTTGACTATGCATATATCCCTTTCACGCCTAAATGAATAAAAAGGTATCTTTACCTCTTATTCGTCAATATCCATGAATAGCTATGCTTTCATACATGGATGAATCCTCACACAACCACACTTAAAAATCCGAATATAGACGCACTAATTTGCTTACGATCATTAAAGATGAAAATATCAAAAAAATCATAATCAACAAAAAATATCAGAATTAATCACCTAAAAATAAAAAACAACAAGCATTAACAGCCAAACAACAAACTTGCATCCTGATAACATTCTTGTCATAAATACGCTCAGGAATTAATTGTAAGGATACAAAATGAGTAAGCTGTATGTAGGCTCTGAAGTTGGTCAGTTACGACGCGTATTATTAAACCGTCCTGAGCGTGCCCTAACCCACCTAACCCCTTCAAACTGTCACGAGCTATTATTTGATGACGTATTAGCTGTTGAAGCTGCGGGTGAGGAGCATGATAAATTTGCTCAAACGCTAACCAACCAAGGCGTAGAAGTTCTTCTACTGCATGATCTTCTGGTGGAAACGCTTGCTGTATCTGATGCAAAAGAGTGGCTTCTTAACACTCAAATTTCTGATTTCCGATACGGGCCTGTGTTTGCGCGTGACCTGCGCCATTATCTGTCTGATATGGATAACGAGCATTTAGCGACTATCCTACTTGGCGGTTTAGCGTATTCAGAGCTACCAATTCAATCAGCGTCGATGTTGCCTAAAATGCACCGTCCACTTGATTTTGTCATTGAACCTCTGCCAAACCACTTATTTACCCGTGATACTTCTTGTTGGGTATATGGCGGCGTATCGCTTAACCCAATGATGATGCCTGCTCGTCAGCGCGAGACTAACCACCTAAAAGCTATTTATCGCTGGCACCCTGTTTTTGCTGGGCAAGACTTTATCAAGTACTTCGGTGATGAAGACCTACACTACGATAATGCCAATATCGAAGGCGGTGATGTGTTGGTTATCGGTAAAGAAGCGGTACTTATTGGTATGTCTGAGCGTACGACTGCGCAAGGTGTCGAGAATCTAGCGGCAAGCTTGTTTAAACACGGTCAAGCAAAAGAAGTGATCGCGATTGATCTGCCTAAGCACCGTTCATGCATGCACCTAGATACGGTTATGACGCATATGGATATTGATACTTTCTCAGTGTATCCAGAGATCATGCGTAAAGATCTAGACACATGGCGTTTAAGCGCGAAAAATGATGGTGAAATCAAAGTCGAGCAAGTACCAAGCTACATTCATGCGATTGAGCAAGCACTGGACGTTGATTACCTCAAGATCATTACGACAGGTGGTGATAGCTACGAAGCTGAGCGTGAGCAGTGGAACGATGCGAACAACGTTCTAACAGTGAAGCCAGGTGTGGTTATCGGTTACGAGCGCAACGTATACACCAATGAGAAATACGACAAAGCAGGCATCGAAGTACTGACGATTCCGGGCAATGAACTTGGCCGAGGTCGTGGTGGTGCACGCTGTATGAGCTGTCCTATTGAGCGTGATGGTATTTAATACCTACATCACCAAATGACAACGAAAACAAAAAAGCTGCGAATCTCGCAGCTTTTTTATTAGGTTTCTTTTATTACGCTTCTCGCGAATAACAAAAACTATTCTGTTCCGCCGACGGTTAAAGAATCCAGTTTCAACGTTGGCTGTCCGACACCAACAGGAACGCTTTGACCCGCTTTACCACAAACACCGACGCCGCGGTCAAGGCTAAGATCGTTACCGACCATCGAAACTTGCTGCATTGCCTCGATACCAGAACCAATCAGAGTAGCCCCTTTCACTGGGCGCGTGATCTTACCGTCTTCAATCAAATAGGCTTCTGATGCAGAAAACACAAATTTACCAGAAGTAATGTCCACCTGACCGCCACCAAAGTTTGGTGCATACAGGCCTTTTTTAACCGTAGAGATGATCTCTTCAGGAGTATGCTGACCCGGTAGCATGTAAGTGTTCGTCATACGAGGCATAGGCAAATGAGCGTAAGACTCACGACGGCCGTTACCCGTTGGCTTAACGCCCATCAAACGCGCGTTAAGCTTATCTTGCATGTAGCCTTTAAGCACACCATTTTCTATCAAGGTATTGTGCTGGCTTTCTACCCCTTCATCATCCACATTCAGTGAACCACGTAGGTCTTTAAGTGTTCCGTCATCGACAATCGTACAGAGATCAGACGTCACTTTTTGGCCCAGTTTGCCACTAAAGACCGATGATTCTTTGCGGTTAAAGTCCCCTTCAAGACCATGACCGACCGCTTCATGAAGTAGAACGCCAGGCCAACCAGAGCCTAATACCACTGGCATTGAGCCCGCTGGTGCTGCCTCTGCTTCCAGGTTGACCATCGCCATTCGGATAGCTTCGTCTGCAAACTGATACGCGACTTTAATTCCGTCATTTTCCGTTAGGAAGAAATCGTAACCAAAGCGGCCACCGCCACCGGAACTGCCTCGTTCACGGCGTTCGCCTCGTTGTGCCAACACACTAATGGACAAGCGAACCAATGGACGAATATCACCTGCGTAAGTGCCATCCGTCGCGGCCACTAACATCTGTTCGTGCACACCACTTAAGCTAATAGACACTTCTTTGATAAGTGGCTCTTTTGTTCTGATGTAAGCATCAAGTTCTTTCAATAGCTGAGTTTTTTGTTCTTTTTCCCAGCTTTCAAGAGGGTTCACCGCGCCATAAATATTCTGATTATCAGAACGCTTGAACGCTTGAACCGTTCCGTTTTGACCTTGCTTGGCAATACCGCGCGCGGCAATCGCACTTTGCTTTAATCCATCGCGTTGAATTTGGTCTGAGTAAGCAAAACCTGTTTTTTCTCCAGTGACCGCACGCACTCCGACGCCACAATCAATATTGAAAGAGCCATCTTTGATAATGCTGTCTTCAAGTACCAGAGATTCATGCCAACTTGATTGAAAATAGATATCCGCATAATCAATCTCGCGTGTGGCGATACTCGCTAAGGTATCTGCCACATCTTGCTGTGTCAGCCCTGCTGATGTTAGCAACGCATCTTCTACATGGTTTATCGTCATACTTCGCTCTTAAACTTTTAATTGATTGTTGAATCGGGTGTGAGATAACACGGGCATTGCTGCTCTTACCTCATCCACTTGATTGAGGTTGATATCTACGACCAAATTCTGAGGTTCACCATCCAAACTCGCCACCACCTCACCCCAAGGTGAAACGACCATTGAATGTCCCCACGTTTCTCGCCCACCAGGATGAACGCCACATTGATTGACAGCCAAAATCCAACTTTGACTTTCAATCGCTCTCGCTCTCAATAAGGTTTCCCAGTGCGCTTTTCCTGTCACTGCTGTAAACGCCGCAGGTACCAAAATAACATTCGCGCCACGCTTAGCCAACTCACTGTAGAGCGAAGGGAAACGAACATCATAGCAGATTGTTAAACCCAAGTGCGCCATTGGCGTCTCAACCGAGATGATTTTATCACCTGGAGTAAACGTTTCTGACTCTCGGTAGCGTTTGTGACCATCACCAACATCGACATCAAACATGTGCAATTTATCGTAGTGAGCGATTCGCCGACCTTGCGGATCAAACACCAGTGAGGTCGTCGTTACCCCTTTCGTGGTCAGTATCGGCATACTCCCAATAACCAACCAAATTTTGTACATTGCAGCAAGGCCAGCCAGTTGGGATTGAATTTCGCCATCACCAAGTGGCTCAGCGCATCGGTGATAATCCGCTTTGCTACCAAATACGATACCGTTTTCTGGTGTAACAATAAGCCTCGCACCAGCCTCGGCCAATGATTTGACTTGCTGCTGGATATAAGTCAGGTTTGCATTTACTTCAGGACCTGACGTCATTTGTATTAGCCCAACTCTTTCCATGAGTTCCTTTTCCTACTGTTTCTTGTCTTGTAAACGTCTCGGTAACGTAAATTCGCCTTTTCTACGCGACAGTTCTTTCACCTCAGGTGAATCGAGAGGCCCCTTAACTTCATAATTCACTTGCGTAAACACTTCGACAACCGGAGAGATCACTGTGGTGATCGCCAACACATACAGTGCGGTTTGAGGTGTTACCGCAAACGCCGTAAAAACAGGAATACCTGACGTAATATCAGGCACAAAGTTAACTTCCGCATCAACCGTCTTACGATCTAAATTCGCCAAGCCGCGAATCGTCATTTTACCTGCGACCGCATCCATAAAGATGTCATTCGTTACAAATACGCCATGGTTAATCTCGCCGCTCCCGGTGATGGTGTTGAATGCCATGCCATCATCAAACACACCTGTAAAATCGAGCTGCATTTTTCTAATAATGGAATCTAGGCTAAACAAACCAAGCAAACGCGCCGCACCACTGACATCAGAGATCACCCCTTTGCCAAGTTTGGTTTTCACATTCCCTTGCAGTGAACTCACATCCATCGACCAAGGAGCCCCCTGCCAATTTAAGTCTGCACTGAGATCGAACGGCGCTTGCTGAATGCCTGATGAGATACCAAAACGTTCCATAACGTCACTGTTGTTCTCTCCAGACATTTTGACCGTTAATGAAGTTTGGCTTTCCGTTCCTGACAGCCGCCAAGATCCACTCATATCAACCTGATTTGAGCCACTGCTAAAGGACAACTTTTTCCATTCAATTTTGTCGCCTTGGCGCTGCAGGTCCAAATTCACTTTGCCGACCTTGTAGCCCTGGAGCCAGAAATCACCAATCTCTAACTTCGTATTAGGCACTTGCTTTTGGAACGTACGGTCAAACTCGCTAATCAATACGTTGTCTTTTGAGTCTAGCTCAAAGAGGGTTTTATCCTTATATTCCTCATCCAACTCAGGAATGTAGACATGAAGGCGTTGTAAATCGGCGGAAAGCTTATCTGGTGCTGTATACGTCGCTTTTCCTTCCACTTCTTGGCTCGCGACATTCATATCCCAAGTCGCGCCATTTTTCCTCGCTGAAAAGTCCACATCGTTCCATTCAATGCCGGCTAACGTCAGCACTTTTGTTTCTAACGCTATTCTTTGTGGTAACGGAATGTCTGGGAATGAGGACTTCTCGCCCGATGACTTTTTAACGGTCGTGTCTGAAAACTGTTCAAACCAATCATCTAGGTTAAACTTATCTGTCCTTACCTGAGATCGATGACCAACCACAGGGCTTGCCTTAAAGCTGCCGTTACCCAACACCAAGTTTGTTGCTTTCAGTACGGGTACGTCTGGGCGAATATCAATTTCAGTCTGATACTTTAAGTTTGGCAGTTGCAAACGCGCCGACACGGATTCTTGATTACCCGATGCTTGTAGCCTCGCTCGCCCGGACTGATTGCGTGCTTTATTCAATGGGTAAGGGTATCGACTTTGGATACCTTTAAGATCCGCTATGGTATCTATTTGGTAAGTAAAGCCAACGTCATTGAGGTCGATATCGACATCCATCTTCCATGGTGCGCGACCTTGCAACGGTTCAATCCAGCGTTCACCGAGATAACGCGCAATAGGTTTGATGTTCCAATTTCCCTCGATATCAATGCCTACTCCGTAGCCTTTACCTGCATTTGCTCCCAAGAAGCCTAATTTGACTGGCTGTTCTAACAACTGGGCTTTCAATTTAGAAGCCTTAACAACATCATTATCAAACTCAATCCGCCCTTTAACAGACTCTAGAGTTATCTCCGGCGTTTTGACATTGACGCGATTGTTATTGAGATCGGCGTAGCCCCAAGCACGAGCTTCACTCTGTGAACTAAACGGGATACGAAGTTGGAATTCTGACGCGACTTCACCTTCGACCTGAATCGCGGTGAGAGCAGCACCCACTGAATCAACCAGAGGTGTCGCTGTCATGTAATCACGGACGGCATTACCTTGTGCGCTCGCAGTGGCTTCAATTTCGATATGCCCATCACTTGCCAAAGAAGGAATACGACCTGTAATACGGGTGGCCTTTACCGCTTGCAACGTCGCGCTGTGAGAGTCTAGATACATGGCGTCGTTTTGGAAAAGCAGATCCAGCTGAAGATCGGTAATCGTTGGCCAAGCTATATCAAAACTGAATTTTGCCTCTTCCAATCCTACAGAAGCCTGAAAGATGCCATCGTTGTTTTTGTATGGGAAAGAGCCTAATTCGCCGAACCAGACTAATTTCGCCGTCTCGACGTGGCCGTCTTGAATCGCAGATGAAAGGTAATCCGTTAAACTTTGGCCTAAAGCGCGTGTCGGTAGATAGCGCCATGTCTCTCCAGCATTAAAGAGATCCGCTTCCGCATAAAAAGATAAAAATGGGCTTTGCTCTTTCGGGAAATCTAACCGGAACGCACCCAAGACCTGAAGATCGGGTGTGGCCGCCGTGACTTTGTCGGCCCATAAACGCCAGCCAGAATCATCTTGTTGCCAAACAATATCCACCTGACCTTGTTTAATCACCAATGGTGCCTGAAAAACATCACCGTATGGCAACGTGTCATCAATCAAAGAGACTTTAGCGACCGCCTGATCCAAGCGACCTGAGATTTCCGCAGACAAATGATGTAACTCGGGCAATAGCTCCCACTGCGCCATTTGACCGTTGGTCAGTTCGGCTGAATAACGCAAACTTTGTAGGTCTTGACCCATCGAGACTCTGAGATCTTCAATCAGACCACCTACCGCAAGTTTTTCAAGCAGTTCCGTTGTCGCTTTTGATTTAGGTGCAAGTTTGAACAGTGGACTAATCGCTTCAATGTCTAACTCGGAAACATTTAAACGCCAGTGTTCCGGTTGCCAATCGAACGCCATATCCAAACTTGGCCACGGAGTATCATCGGTTCTCAATTTAAGTGAGTGGGCATTCACTTGCAAACCTTGTTGCTTTGGTATCAGCTCAAAAATGCCAGCCTCAATGAATAGTTCATGACGTTGACCTTCCTGCCAGATGATTTCTGAAGGTTGTAGCTCTAAGTAAGCACTAACTGGCTTCGAGCGATTGAGAGTGAACCAACTGTTAAAGCTCGCTTGCCCTTTTTCTATACCCGTTTCTGTTTTGAGGTATTTCGTCAGCCATGGAGTAATACGTACATTCTGCACGGAAATGTAAAACTCGCCCGTGACGTCTTTCAGTGAACCAAAGTCGACAAATTCAGCTTGTACCTGAGCAGAGTTGACACCACTATCCGCAAAGCTAACTTCACCCTCTGCGATATGGTGATTGCCATCATTTTTCCAACGAAGTTTAGCAATATCAAGCTGTCTAGCGTTACCATCCAAGCCTTGAAAGTGAATGGTCGAATCAATAAGAGAGAAATCATCCAGCTGCCTGAGAAGCAGGTTATCCAGTCTGTTGAGCCCACTTTTCTGTTCCCCTTCAGGTTCAAGTACGGGCTGAGCATCTTCATTTTGCGCGAGCTTAACTGAGGTGATGTCGAGTTCTAGCTGGTGGATACTCAAATCAGCAACGACTGGCTGAAGCTGTACAAGAGATTGGAGAATATCCAGCTCTAACTCAATCTTATCGGCATTGAAGGATATGTCGCTGCCCTTGGGCATATGGACTTCGACATCTTGTAATAAAATTGAGGGGTGGTTGTTTTGCCAAGAACCACGGAAGTCACCAATTTCCAACTCCAAACCAGAGCTTGTGGTTACCCAGCTTTTAATGTCATCTTGAAAATGGTTGAGTTGAGGCAAAGTAATACGTAGGGCTGTTACAACGGTGGCGACAAACACCAAAATTGTAACAACCAGCCATAAAAGACACCTTGCTATACGCGTTGTGGTCGAGCTCACATACACCCTTTACATCATAACGACATCAAACTGCTCTTGGATATAGAGCGGTTCTGCCTGTATCTTCACTTCTTTGCCGATAAACACTTCTAACTCAGCGAGGGCGTGTGACTCCTCTCCTTGTAGTGTTTCAGCAACCGCTGGGGACGCATACACCACGAATTTATCCGCATCATACGCACGGTTCACGCGTGTAATCTCACGCAAAATCTCGTAACAGACACTTTCGACAGTCTTAACTGTTCCGCGCCCCTCACAAGTTGGACACGTAGAGCATAGGATATGTTCAATACTTTCTCTTGTGCGTTTGCGCGTCATCTCGACTAGCCCCAGTTGGGTAAAGCCGTTGATGTTTGTTTTCACGCGGTCTTTGTCTAACGCAGCTTCTAATAAAGTAAGTACACGCTTACGATGTTCATCAGAAATCATATCGATGAAATCAATAATGATGATGCCACCTAAGTTACGTAGGCGAAGTTGGCGTGCGATCGCTTGAGTTGCTTCGATATTGGTGTTGAAGATGGTTTCTTCTAAATTACGACGCCCCACAAAGGCACCCGTATTGATATCTACGGTTGTCATCGCCTCAGTTTGGTCAATGATGAGGTAGCCACCGGACTTGAGCTCAACTTTACGCTCTAGAGAGCGTTGAATCTCATTTTCAGTGTCATACATATCAAAGATAGGTTTGTCACCTTCATGAAGTTCGAGTTTATCCGTCAGTTCCGGAACATACTCAGAGGTAAACTCTTTCAGGTTTTCAAATTCCTGCCTTGAGTCGACCAAGATTTTGGTCAAATCAGTGCCAACGAAATCTCTTAGTATGCGCTGTGAAAGGCCGAGCTCCCCATAGAGTGTCGAACGGGTTTTATATTTACTGCGACGCTCCATCACTTTCGACCATAGGCGCTTTAGAAACGCGGCGTCTTGTGACAGCTCTTTATCTAGTGCCCCCTCAGCGGCGGTACGAATAATAAAACCGCCATTTTCATCGCAATATTCGCCTACAACTTTTTTCAGTCGATTCCGCTCTTCTTCGCTTTCAATACGCTGGGATACACCAACATGGCTCGCACCTGGCATAAACACTAAGTAACGAGATGGGAGGGTAATATCCGTTGTTAAACGCGCACCTTTTGTACCTAGCGGGTCTTTCACCACTTGAACAACAATATCTTGTCCTTGGCGAACCAACTCCGATATATCTCGCACCTGAAACTGCTGCTTTTCATTCTCAGAAACGCATTCTGTGTGAGGAACAATGTCGGATGCATGTAAGAATGCGGCTTTTTCTAGGCCGATATCCACAAACGCCGCTTGCATACCTGGCAATACACGACTGACTTTGCCTTTGTAAATGTTTCCTACAATGCCACGTTTTGCTTCACGTTCTACATGGATTTCTTGTAGGGTCCCCCCTTCAATCATAGCTACCCGTGTTTCACTCGGGGTCACGTTGATCAGCAACTCTGCACTCATGAGCGCACCTCAATGTAAATTATAAGAATTTTTGCAGAAGCTGGTCAGTTTCAAATAATGGAAGCCCTACCACCGCGTGGTAGCTGCCTTCAATCCGCGTAACAAAACGGCCACCGATTCCTTGAATACCATAACTGCCAGCTTTATCGCATGGTTCACCTGTTTGCCAATATTGTTCGATTTCTTTCTCTGACAAGGTTTTAAACCATACGCTGGTCGAGACTACGACCGTTTCATGTTTCTCTTGGCTGATGACTGTCACCGCTGTCATCACTTGATGCTCTCTACCTGAAAGCATCCGTAACATCTGCTTAGCATGTTCTAGATCCCGTGGTTTTTCCAGGACTTGCTGCTTGCAAACCACAACGGTATCAGAGCCCACAACCACCGCGTCGGGATGTAATACCAAAGCCGCTTGCGCTTTATCTTTGGATAAACGAGCGACGTACTCTTGCGCTGTTTCGTGTGGTTCACGGCACTCCTCAACATTTGTCGCGAGTACCGTAAAACTGTAACCTAGCTGTGAAAGTAACTCTTTCCGCCGAGGTGATGCCGAAGCAAGAATTAGAGGTTGAGTCATCACTATCTCACATGCCAATGGCGTCTTACACGACGCATAAGTAGGAACATCCAAGGCCATAAAATACAGTTAACTAAGCCACTCCATAGTGTGACCGTGTTAAAGGTAATATCCTGTATTAAGTATTCACCACAGAAAATCAGCACGTCTAACAATATAGACATTAAACCAATCAGAATCGCTTGTTGCCACAACGCCATGTTACGAATGACTAAAAAGTTAAGCGCAATCAAATAAATGACGATAGATAGCATCATACCTCGAATTCCTAATGTGGAACCGAGCAGCAAATCCCAAAGCAAACCAAGAATTAACGCCGTGCCTACATTCACTCGGTTAGGAAGCGCTAACACCCAGTAGCATGTCACCAGCAGTAACCAAGACGGACGTATCAAATCTAACATGCCCGGCCATGGGATGGTCTGCAAGGTTAAAGCCAACAGAAATGAGCACAGCATTATTATGCGACCTTTAAAAGTGCTATTCCTCATTGATGACTTCCTCTTGCATATTCTCTGGTGATGCTTGCTGAATTTTCTCTTGTCTTATATCACTTGGCCAAATGAGCAATAAGTAACGCAGCCTTGAAAAATCAACGACCGGATCCGCTTCAATTTGCGCAAACTCCCGTGTCGTGTCTCTTGTTACTTTAGAAACATGAGCCACCGGATAACCTTCAGGATAAAGCCCACCTAAACCAGATGTGACCAGCAAATCACCCTCCTGAACATCAAGACTGATCTGGATATGATCAAGGTTAATGTGGTCCATATCTCCGCTACCCGACGCGATAACACGAATGTCATTGCGCACGATCTGAACAGGTATCGCGCTTAAGCTATCGGTGAGCAGTAGCACGCGGCTATTGTGCGCAGAAACAAACGTAACCTGCCCTACAATGCCTTTTTCATTCGCCACAGGCTGACCAACGTAGACACCATCAATATGCCCTTTGTCGATCACAACTTGATGACGATATGGAGATGTATCAACCGCCATCACTTCCGTGACGACTTTGCGTTCGTCGCGAACAAAATCAGAACCAAGCAATTTACGTAGTCGTTGGTTTTCTTCGCGGTATTGATCCAGCAACAGCAGATCATTTTTGAGGCGTAGGATCTCTCGTTTTAGCGTGTAGTTCTCTTCCATGAAGCTTTGACGCACGTTAAAGCGCTCATAAACTCCATCAAACATTTCACGAGGTACATCAGCTAAATACTGAATTGGAGCTACCATACTGTTAAGTAGATAGCGAACTTGTGCAAATGTGCCTAAACGACTATCAGCCAGCATGAGGCTGGCTGATAGAATAACGGCAAAAAACAGACGTAATTGAAGTGAAGGTCCTCGGCCAAAAATCGGATTCATTGAGTATGAGTTCCTTATCTTGACACCCTAGCTTTCGCTAAGGCCATACGATTATTCTTCGCTAAATAGATCGCCACCATGCATGTCGATCATTTCTAAGGCTTTACCACCACCACGAGCAACACAAGTGAGTGGATCTTCAGCAATAACAACTGGGATACCTGTTTCTTCCATTAGCAGACGGTCGAGATCTTTAAGTAGCGCGCCGCCACCCGTTAGAACCATACCGTTTTCTGAGATGTCAGAAGCCAGCTCAGGTGGACACTGTTCAAGTGCAACCATGACCGCCGAAACGATACCCGTTAGCGGCTCTTGCAGTGCTTCTAGGATTTCATTTGAGTTCAGGCTAAAGCTACGTGGCACACCTTCCGCAAGGTTACGGCCGCGAACTTCGATCTCTTCCACTTCGTCACCAGGGTAAGCAGAACCAATTTCGTGTTTGATCTTTTCTGCGGTTGCTTCACCAATCAAGCTGCCGTAGTTACGACGAACGTAATTAATGATCGCTTCATCAAAGCGGTCACCACCGATACGTACAGACGATGAGTACACAACACCGTTCAACGAGATAACAGCGACTTCTGTCGTACCACCACCGATATCGACCACCATAGAACCTGTTGGCTCAGAAACGCGTAGACCTGCACCAATTGCAGCCGCCATTGGCTCGTCAATTAGGTACACTTCACGTGCGCCTGCGCCCAATGCCGATTCACGGATAGCGCGGCGTTCAACTTGAGTTGAACCACATGGCACACATACTAATACACGTGGGCTTGGTTTTAGTACGCTGTTGTCGTGCACTTGTTTGATGAAGTGCTGTAGCATTTTTTCTGTGACGTAGAAGTCCGCAATAACACCATCTTTCATCGGACGGATTGCAGAAATATTGCCCGGTGTACGACCTAGCATCTGTTTTGCTGCATGACCTACAGCAGCAACGCTTTTACCTGCACGGTTGCGGTCTTGGCGGATAGCGACTACTGAAGGCTCGTCTAGGACAATGCCCTGTCCTTTTACGTAGATAAGAGTGTTGGCAGTACCTAAATCGATTGATAGGTCATTTGAAAATATGCCACGAAGTTTTTTGAACATATTCTTCGCTCGTCCTGAAAGAATTATAAGATAGAAAATTGCACTAAATGTACCAATGCCGTGCCGCTACAGCAAGGCATTGGTACCTAAACATGGACTGAAATCCGCAATTTCTAACACATTCCTTACTTAACGTAGATAATTACTAAAATTTAATGTGCAAACAGTCTCGGTTCGCCACGGAAAATGATCCGATCGTTGCCTCGGTAAATACCGAAAGTGATGATGGTCGATGGATCTTCTTCGCCATTCACTTCCGGGCGATAATCATCATCCCAACGATATCGCAACCATGGTGCAGCCCTCACTCCACTGTCTAGTTCTAGCCATACTTGTGTTTGCTGCCTTACCGATGCATTTTGCGATGCCGTAATCCTGTTTGATTCCCCATTTTCAACGACACCGCCGTTTTCCAAATTCACATCCGCGGCAGTTTTTCCACTTTCAACCCAAATCGATTTATTGGAGGAAACGACGTTGATGCCAGCAATATATGTCGTACTGTCATCACCATTCGTCACAAAATGTGTTCCATTCCAAAACTCCAGTCGAAGAGGAATAGTCTGTCCGTTGTCGACTTTCCCCCCCACACTGTCAATGACTGCGCGACCAAAACGGATGTCTGGTTGAGAGGATAACAGCTGCGGATCATTTCCCCCTGTTGATGGTGGGTACATCACTGGATCTGTGTTGGATAAGCCTTCTTGAGTAATGGATATTCTCGATGCCTCTCCTCCTGATGTGTTGAATGGACCATCTTCATAGCCTTCGGAAGTTTCCGCTTTCTTCCAACACAGTTCAGACTCGCAGTCTGCTGAAAGAGTCTCTTTATTAAGGTTAAAGGTGCCAATGCTTCTCCCGCCATTTAAAGCCCATGACTTCGACGGTGTCGGCGCATTAAATCGGTCACTAAAATCCGGTTCAAACAACGCAAAACTCGCCGTCAATGACTCGTCAAAATACGCATAATTCGAGACAGGCTCTTCTTTGGCGTTGAGCGCTTCGACATCAAATGTCACACCATTAAATGGTTGATTCATGTACGCAAATGTCTGCCCATTTGGGTAATTCCATACAGGCGTGTTTACTGTCTTAAAGTATTTGGGATAAAAGCGGCCAACTTGGGCAGAAACGCCTGGAATATTAAAGCCAGCTAGTCCCATATAATTGGCTTGCGACGCGGACAAAGCAACAGTCCCCACTTCATCCCAATTTAATAACCGTGATTTGTTTCTGTCTGAAGAGTTAATTTCAACGCTTGTGTTGGGCAACAACGTACCGTCTAGGGTTAAATTTCCTCGGGAGCCTGAAGGAGGATAAATCAATTCGGGCTGACTGAATGAGGCTATCGCAGGGAAGCCATTGTGAGTGTAATAACTTGGCGTTTCAGCTTCCCGACAAAGACCTGTCGCTGTCACATTATTGTCCGGGATACCATTGTTGTTACTATCTAGCGTATTAACCCAGCCAAACGCTTTTAGGTAGCTAGTGGCATCACTGCCTGATGCGGTAAAACCACCATTAGACTCGTCAGTAGAATGAGGCAGTGCACCGTTACTATCACATAAAGCCAAGGCAAAAGGTCTAAAATGAATACGCTTCGTTGCTTCAATATATTTGCCGAAACTGAACGCTGTAGCTTTCAGATCCACCAGTCCTGCATCGTCCAGTTTGAACAAAATGCTTCCATCTGCCGCGTTGACATCGCCGCCCGCCACACCATCTTTAAACGTTAATGAAAATGTCGTGTTAGCACTCTGCCAGGTTCTCCCAGAGTCGATAGATACCTGCAAGTTGTGTGGGCTGTCCGTTGGCAATTGCGCATTTTCCAACTGAATTTCCTTCAAACTATCATAGTCAACCACATTACAATTGAGTTGATTGCCATTGCCCGTGGAGCCGGAAAGTTTAAATCGAGCTGCAAATGGGCGATGAGCAACCTGCCGATCCTCACCGCCATCTATCCCTTCGGGTAAAAACAGCAAGGATGATGGAGAAAAACGATATGGGCCTGAACTGGCCTCTAAATCTTCACTCGCAACCATAGCTCTAACATTGTAGTCATTAAGAAACTTACTGTGAATGTACCAAGTGATACTGGCTGCTTGGCCACGAGCAAACGTCGCAATAAAACCATGGTCCGAATTAGGCGTACACTGATTAGTTGTTATCGATCCATTTTCACTCCAACAAGCCGTGTTGGAGCCAGAGTGTGGCGCACTGGTTACAGCCAAGATTTGCCCACTCCCGATAACCACTTGATCGGTGTCACTGTTTACGAGCGAGAAGGTTACAGGGATCCCATCACAAGCAGTACCGCTATCTGTAGTAGGAGAGATGCGTAGCTCCAGCTTAGGTTTCTCACTAAAACAATCCCCTTTCGCGATGACATGTGCGCCACCAGACAAGGTAATGTTTTTCGCCGTAACAGAGCCTAGAATTTCAATTTTGCCATTAGCAACAAATGAACCCTCACTAATGATCAACGCACTAAAACTCCCTGCTCCACTCATGGCTATCTGCGCGGGAGCACCAAGAGCGGAGTTGTACGCCTTGATGATTAAGTTGTCAGGTTTACCTTGATGATTAAATGAAGAGCCCCCTGACTGTGACAAGCGTTCTACGTTAATCACTGTCTTCTCATTGTCTGAAAAAACCAACTCTTCAAATCCTGACAACTCAAAATTAGAAATCCAGTATTCACCAGGAGTAACCGTGATTTTCGAGCCCCAACCAGCCGTAATTTTTATTGACTCATAGTTCCCTGGGCTTAATACATCATCTCTAACAATAGAGCCATCAACACCAGTAAACGCTGAGTTGGAGAAATCAGGCTTTTCTACTATCAGAGATTCATTCCCTATACACTCTGTTGCTTCAGTATCACTAATTCTGCACGCCGCGTCGTGGTTCCCTTCTATCTGAATCCCCTTAAAGCCGACTTGATCGGAGCCATTAGGGTTTTTTACATAGCTGGAAACGTTAGTGTCAGGGTTAGTGTTAATATTCAGCGTAGCCTCACTACTATCCCAAGTTTGAACTGCGGATTTAAAGTACACACACTCATCCACTATCGCCATGGCCGGATAACTAATGATGTAAAGAACCAAAACGCTGACAGCGCGCTTTAAGATATTCATTCCCTCACCCACACTTCTTGACTGCGCTGCATCGTATTAATGCCTGTACCGCATATTGCTTCAGAACGTATCACATACAACCGCTTACCATCTGCCAGTTCTCCACCACGTGGCTCACAAGAGATTTGCACACCTTGGCAATCGACGGCTGACGGGATCGTTTTGACTGCGCCACTTAGAGCACTGCAAGCGCCTGAAACATCAAAAGCAGCGGATGGAGAGGAGCGAAATGGATACAACTCGATGAGTGCTAACTCATTTGCAGAGTGGGCTAACAACGCAGCCTGTAGGCCAATAATGTCTTTGGTGTGTGCATCATTATTGGACCATTCAATACGACTTAAGCTCATCGCCAGAAACCCCATGACGACCAGAACAAAAATCACAACAATATATAAGCTGCCAGTTTGTTTACGTTTAAGGGACATTTAACACCTGAATTTTTTGTTGGAAGCTTGTCGACTCATCGTCCTTTTCGTTGGTAAACGTCAGTGAAATACTGACAACACCATTGTGCTGCACTGTCGCCGCGTCATAACTAAGCTGACCTAACACACCTGAGTCAGAAATTGGCGTCACATCCAGTCCATTTTCCAGCCTCTGTACGCGTTGATTAATAATGCAGTAACTCACCTTTCCTTGTGCATCAAAGATGTAATGCCGATTGGAAACCGAATTTCCTTTCACCTCGTCAGCCATACCTGCGAGATAAAACGTTTCCCTATCACTTGTTACACTGGTAAGTGGAAAAATGTTGCTTTGTGACGCGGCAGAAACGGTCGGATTAATCACAAGGGACAAATCCTTGATTGTGTCTACAGAAGCACTTTTGCTCCCCACCACAAACTGTAAATCTGCTCCTGATACGGCATAGAAGCCAGACGTGATAATAGGGTAAAACGAGAGACAGTTTGCGCCTGAGATAAGTTCATCCGACAACATGTTGGGCACAGCGTGACGCACTTCTCGGCTGATTTTTTCCAATACAAACTTAGCTTGAGTCTGAAGTCTCTGACGTTCAATAGTATCGCTGTACCCCCTCGCACCCAACTCGACAAAACCCGCAATACCAAACACAAGGATACTCCCCACAATCAGGGTGATGACCATTTCGATAAGGGTAAATCCTTTACGATTCATCAGTAGTTTCCCTTATACGCATGCAGTTTAACTGTCGTTTGGTTTGAGGCTGATATAGTCAGAGCAATATGCTTAACCTTTTGAGCCTCCTGATACGTGATGTCGACATCCAAGCGGAAGTTTTTATAGGTCGTCACACTGTCGCCAAGGAGCTTATTCAGATCCTTACAACCATTTCTTCCCTCGGGTTCCCAGCAACCTTTGTAGTCATCAACATCGTTGTATGAAATTATCTCTGTCTCTTCATTTTTCAATTCGGAAGAGCAAGCAGCGCCGCTTAGTGCCGTTTCACCACATCGAATATCCCCACCATTAAAATCACTATTTTCATCAAATCCTCGGGCTAAAATAATCGACATCACACTCTGCCCTAAAGCAGCAGCGCGCACTTGATAATGTGGATTGGCTGACCGAGCAATTTGCGGCACCAAGAAATTAGAAATGGTGATCATGGCAAAAGCCAGAATCACCATCACAATAATGCTTTCAATAAGAGTGAAGCCACGCCCTTTCCTCATGAGCAGTCTCCGGAAAAGACATAACCTTGAGCGTTGATCTTTACTTCACATTTATCCTGTGACGAAGAAATGGTGATCACTGCACCCGAGGCAGAGCTGTCGAGCGGATTTCCTAATAGATCAAAGTTGATGATTGGGCTGGTATTGACAGAAAAAAACACGCCGTTTCCATCGCTATCTACCCAGTCGCTTCGAGTATCAGCTTTAAGAGCGCAGGCTTGCTGGGAGCCAATACAGTCTGAGTTTACCGCTAAGACAAAACTGCTATCGCCAGTGACGTTACTGAGGTCTACGTTGGACTGCATTCGATTCACCTGAACTTGGCGAATAACCGATATAACCTGCTGTCGAACCACCATCGCTGCCACACTGTCGCGACCGAACATACGACTAGCAGCGTACACGGAGACAATAGCAAGCAATAAAATAACCACGATAAGTTCAACCAAGGTAAAGCCCCGGGCAGGTTTAATGTCCATAAATGACCTAAGCTGCGAAATCTACTGGCCTGATTATAAATGAGATTAGTGACTTAATGGGTGCCGAATACAACGTTTAAGAAGGATTTATAGATGAAGTGGGAAGATCTGCAGGTTGAGATGCTAAAAAGGCCAGCAAAGCTGGCCTAGAAACACTAATGTTTACTTACGGAGCAGTGAGGCCACACTTACCTGCCTCCCCTTCAATAAGCTCAACCTTTGCAGGAGTCGTTGCATCTTTTGCTGCTATATAACGGACACACTTCTCTGTATAGCCTGTAAAGCCTATATCAATCCATTCATTGCTTTGATCGGTTGCATCATTGCTCTTATCAGATGCCAATACGGAAAAATCATCTGATAAATCGAGAGCTTGAAGTATCCCACCTAAATTAGCGGTCTTATCACTAACTGCTGTTGGGTAGCCATAGTGATGAACAATACCGCCAACAACTGTTTTCGTTTCGCCAGCTACATAAGCCGTTGCCTCAAGACCTTTAACCGCTGATCGGCCGTAGGAGATCCCCATTGCTCCTGCAATTGCACCACGTAGCCCTTCTAAAGAAGCTTCACGCGCATCGTCTTGCAAATTTAGAAATCTTGGAGCCGCTGTTACAGCCAAAATACCCAGAATAACAATGACCACCACTAGTTCGATTAGGGTGAAGCCGCCTTGTTTTTTCATCGTTTTTTTATCTCTCTATGTTTATTGTCGCCGCTCTACTGCAGCGTTACGGCCACACGACCAGTATTAACTTCATACACAAACTGATGTTTATCAGTACCACCTTCTTGCTGAATGTAAGTACACGTTGAATTATCACTATCAGCTTGTGCGGAATATTTAATGTTTGAATTGGCTGTTGCGTTGTCCACCGTATCGACGCTCGGTGGGTTTTGCAACAAGTTGTCCATCAGATCAACACACGCTTGTGTGGTTAAACTGTTAGGAAAACTTGCCCCATCCTTATACAAAGCAATTGGATAACCATCACGAAAGCCCGTATCACTGCCATCGCTTGTTTTTGCGCGAGTTAACCAAAACTCAATGCCATCGTAATTGACGGTATTGAGCTTCTCACCACTGATGGTTTTAGAAGGTCGAGACTCCGCTTCCCACTGCGCACGAGCGGACAAAACCCCCGTTGCAAAGCCACCAGCAACACCTTCCACGCTTGCTTTTTTGGCTTCGTCAGTGACATCTAAAAACTTAGGTAGGGCTGCGACCGCTAACAGGCCGACAACGACAATTACCACAACCAGCTCGACCAGCGTAAAACCTGACTGTTTATTGTCCATATTCATTTAACTCACTAAAAAGTACGATGTATTATACGGGTATTTACTGACACTTCTATTGTCGTCGTATCAAAAAATTATCTATTCCACAAAAAAATCAGATGGAAAGTATTTGTGTTTCAAGATGATAACGATTCGATGCTTTCCGACAAACTATCCTTTAATAGCATCTAGCATTCCCCACATTGGTAAGAAAATACCCAATGCAAGGATCAATACCATGCCAGCTACAAGTACCAAAAGTATCGGTTCTATCCTAGCTGTGAGCGTTTTAAGATCGTAATCGACTTCACGATCATAAAAGTCTGCTACCTCAACTAACAGCTCATCAATACGCCCCGTCTCTTCCCCAACGGAGATCATTTGGATCACCAATGGAGGGAAAATACCACTATTAATCGCTGTAGAAGAGATTGCGCCCCCCGCTTCGATTGACGATTTCATCTCCATCAAGCGATTCTCCAGATACTTATTCCCCAGCGCCTCAGCGGCTAAAGAGAGCGAGCGGTTCAATGGCACGCCGGCTTTTAACATCAGAGAAAAGGTTCGTGAAAAACGTGACATTTGAGCTCGATTGATAATCGGACCAACGATCGGCATCTTTAAGCGGAACTTGTCCCATTTTTCCCGACCTGATTGTGTTTTTAACCATGCGGTAAAACCAAATAACCCACCCAAAATCAACGCAAGCAGTAAGTGCCAGTAACTAACAAAAAAGTCAGATGTTGTTAATAAAATCCGCGTTGGGAGAGGTAAGTCGACGCCAAATCGCTGAAACATACTGGTGAACTGCGGGATCACTTTGATGTTTAAGACAAACATAGCAATCACAATAAAGCTGATCACAAACGTCGGGTAACGCATCGCGGTTTTGATTCGTTTGCGCGTTTCCAGCTCTTGTTCGTAATAATGGGAGAGTTGCAGTAATGCCGAGTCCAGATGACCAGTATTTTCACCAACATTGATCATGGAAACGAACAATGGGCTGAACACGCGAGAGTGCTTTTTCATAGACGCCGCTAAACTGCGACCATTGGTCAGTTCATGAATCACCTCTTCCAGCGCATATTTCAATTGCTTGTTTTGGCAATTCGCAGCCAAACCATGAAACGAGCGGAGCAAAGGAACACCAGCCTTCGTCAAACTATGAAGCTGACGGCAGAATATCACCAAAACATCCAACGGTATGGCTGGCGTTATTAACTGCTTTAAGCTCAAACTCAGCGCACTTGCCCCTTTGCTTTCATGAAGCTGTATTGGGATGATGCCCTTGTTCATAAGTTGCTCTGCGGCAGCATCATGTGTCGCTGCTTCCAGCTCACCGGAAACAGACGCGCCTTGCAAATTTCGACCTTGGTACTGAAACAATGGCATAGCTAACCCTAAATGAAGATGGCTTGTTCAATGCCAGAAATGTCACCTTCACCAAGGCTCATCACTTCGTCAAGGCTGACTACGCCTTCCATAGCCAACTCCATCGCTGAGGCGAGCAGGGGTTTGTAAGAAGGAGATTGTCGAGCAACCTGGGCAAAGCCAACGGCATCGTTTGCTCGTAGTTTATCCATCATTGCGTTGTCTAGCTCTAACATTTCAAAGACACCTATACGGCCACGATACCCGGTCAGGTTGCAACTTTGACAACCTCGCCCACGATAGAACGTCGCGGATGTTTGGTTAGGGAAACGTTGTGCGAGCCACTGCTGACGCGCATCATCAACCTGCTCTTCTGTCTTACAATCAGGGCAGACTTTCCGCACCAGTCTCTGAGCCACTACCGCACGTACGGCACTGGCAACCAAATAACCTGGCGCTCCCATGTCGATCATTCGAATCGCACTATCCACCGCATCATTGGTGTGAAGTGTACTCAACACAAGGTGGCCCGTCAGTGATGCCCGTAAGCCTATCTCAACCGTTTCCTGATCTCGCATCTCACCGATCAGAATAATATCAGGATCCTGACGCAAAAAAGTTCGAAGGACGGTAGAAAAGCCAAGATCAATTTTGGTGTTGACTTGCACTTGGTTTACACGTGGCAAACGGTACTCTACCGGATCTTCTGCGGTGATGATCTTTTTACCCGGCTCATTGAGCTCATTCAGTGCTCCATACAAGGTCGTGGTTTTACCTGAGCCAGTCGGACCTGTTACCAAAATCATGCCGTGAGGACGCTTTAGCTGACGTCTTAAACGCAGTAATAAGCTGTCTGGTATGCCCGACTCTTCTAACCTGCGGACACCTGATGTTTGGTTTAATAAACGCATGACGACCGATTCACCATATTGAACCGGCATCGTCGACATACGGATATCGACAGATTGACCTTTCGCTTTGATATTAAAACGGCCATCTTGCGGAAGACGTTTTTCTGAAATATCCAAATTCGCCATTAATTTCAAACGAAGCACCAACGCTGGCGCGATGTTCACTTCATTCAATAAGGTCTCGTGCAATACACCATCAATACGTTGACGTAGGCGAAGTACATTGGCGTCAGGTTCGATGTGTATGTCGGAAGCGCCAACTTGAATCGCATCTTCAAACAGAGAGTTAATGAGTTTAACAACGGTGACTTCGTCGCTGTCATCGCTTTCAATGTTGAAATCAAAAGCATCGGTCACATGGTGTTCTGCTTGTAGCTGCTCCGCAAATGAGGCAATTTCTTTGGTGCGACGATAATAACGATCAAAGCTGTCGACTAACTGTTTTTCCGCGACAACAATGAATTCGAGGCTGTATTGTGGCAGCTGGGCAAGCAATGCCTCTTGAGTGAACAAGTCTGCCGGATCGCTCATAGCAACACGTAACAAGTCCTGTTGCCGACTGATCACAAGCGCGCGCAACCGCCTAGCATGAACTTCAGGTAGAATCTGAACCGCATCCAAATCCACATTGGTACGATTTAAATCAATATATGGGATATCCAGCTGCTGAGACAAAAAGGTCAGCATTTGATGTTCAGACAAAAACCCAAGCTCGATCAGCGTGGCACCAAATTTTTGCCCTGTCACTTTTTGTGCGGCAAGTGCTTGTTCAATCTGAGTTTGGGTAACAATACCCTCTTCAACCAGTAAGTCACCAAGGCGCTTTCTTAATTTAACTTTCACCTTTCTGCTCCTCTAATTGAGCAATAAGCTTGAGTCTATCGCGAATAAATTGCTGAGATTGCCCTGATACTCCAAGCCCCTGCAACGCCATGGTGTAAGCGTGTTTAGCATTATCAAACTCTAATCGACGCTCTTGCTGAATGCCCAAGCCTAACCACCAGCGGCCACTTTCAGGTTCTAATTCAACCAGCTTCGCGTAGCTCGTCAGTGCGATGTCATCTTGGTTCGATTTTTGAGCCAAAGCGCCACGAAACGATAAGTACTCAACACTGACATTGCTAGGGAGTGGCGTGAGAACCGATAAAGCGGTGGTTTGCTGTTTTTCTTTCAATAAGAGTTTCGCGAGTGACAAGCGCAACGTG
This sequence comes from Vibrio japonicus, assembly GCF_024582835.1. Taxonomy (NCBI): domain Bacteria; kingdom Pseudomonadati; phylum Pseudomonadota; class Gammaproteobacteria; order Vibrionales; family Vibrionaceae; genus Vibrio; species Vibrio japonicus. The sequence goes on along the minus strand of NZ_CP102096.1, from coordinate 348,723 downwards.
ATGTTGTCGCTGTCTCGGCTGATGCCTTTCTGCAGTATTTCAAAGGACTTTCTCACCTCACCTTTGCCGTAGTACAGCGCAGACAAGGTTTGTCGCAGTTTTGTATCTTGCGGCGTATACCTAAGCGCTTCACTATAAAGCTCGATAGCATTTTTAAGATCGCTGTTATCTAACGCTTTTTTGGCTTTATCTTGTGCTTGAATGGAGAGTTCTTCAGGGGTGAGCTCAACATGTTCTATCGAGACTTCTCCCACAACGACAAGCTCAGTTGAAGCCACATCGTCAGATTCAGTCAATTCAAGCTCTGATGTGGGTAACCCAGGTTCCGCTTGTTGCTCAACGGTACGAGCCGCAATGAATACCGGCTGTGGAGATGTCACTGACGGCGCTTTCACATGTATCATACCGTCAGTTTTAGAAAGAATTTTTGTCGTCGGTGATGGCACAGATATCGGATTTAAAGCGTCATGAACTTGCTGCGATGCGCCTCGATAGACGATGTCACTGCTGGCCGCTTCAATTGGATCGAGTGGTTCTTGATACGAAATCGCCCAACCTCCCACCGCTAAGCTCAGCGTAAAGGTGCCTACAACCCAAGGTAAAATCGGTCTTTGCTTAACAGGCGCAACGTGGACACGCTCAATTGAGTGTCGTTTTTCATTTTGATTGTCTGCCAACTCTGACAAAGCTTTATTCATCGCACTCATAGTGTATTAGCTCCATCCCCAAAATATCGGAGATTTAAATCTGGGTTTACGGCAATCGTATGTGTCATGGATTGCTTCAAAAAGATGAACGTTTTCAACCTTGTTTGCATTTTGGCTATACGCAAGAAGCAACGCTTTATGACTGATTTGATTAATCAAGCGAGGCACTCCCTGACTTGCCTGCCATATTGCTCTCTTTTGTGCCGCTGTCAGTAGGAACTGTTCACCACCTGCTTTCTCTAGCCTGCTTTCTATGTAAGTGGCCGTTTCTGCATGACTCAATGGCCTTAAATGAGCACTGAAGGTGATCCTCTGACGTAGCTGACGCAGATGATGCTGCTGCAATCTTTCATCCAGTTCTGGCTGCCCAATTAACACGATTTGTATCAGTTTTTGTTGTTCAGTTTCGATGTTTCCAAACAGTCTTAGCACTTCTAACGCTTCATCGGACAGAGCTTGCGCTTCATCGACAAACACGACAACTTGCTTTCCATTTTTCGCTAAATCGAAAAGACGCTGGTGAATATCTTCAACCAAAGCACTGGATGCTTGCCCTTTAATGCCAAGTTCCGCTGCCACCGCCACCCTGAGCTCATCTCCCGTGAGGGCTGGGTTCGGCAAATAAACCAGCTGAATGTTGTCAGGGAAGTGATTCACCATCATCCTGCAGATCATGGTTTTACCCGTCCCGACTTCGCCTGTCACTTTGATAACCCCTTCGCCCATTTCCAGTGCGCTGTTCACTGTCTGAATGGCTTCATAATGTGGGCCTAACCCTAAAAACAAATCCGTTGAGGGCGTCAGGCTAAAAGGCGGCTGATGAAAACCAAAATGCTCAAAGTACATCGGGTTATTGCTGCTCTGGGAACCATTCCTCAAGCAAATCTCGGGAACGCTCCAACTCTTTTTGCCAAGTATTTACGCCAACAACTGTCGGTTTCAATAAGATCACCAGCTCTGTTTTTTCGGTTAACTTCCTTGTATTGCGGAACAAGTGACCGAGCGCAGGAACATCACCTAAGAACGGAACCTTAGAGACTTGGTCAAAGGTGTTAGACTTCATCAATCCACCAATCACTACCACATCGCCATCTTGCGCACGGATAACGGAGTCTGACTCTCGAATCGAGCTTCTTGCTAAAGGCAAACTGATTCGCGTATCGCCATAACCAATTTCTTTAACCTGTTCATCCACTTCAATGACGGCTGGATGCACATGTAATAGAACATTGCCTTTATCATCTATTTGAGGTGTCACATCCAAAGAAATACCAGAGAAGAAAGGGGTAAGCTCTACTTCAGGTGAGGGCTCTGAGTTATCACCCGTACCTACCACACTCGATAAGTCAGTCACATAGTATTCATCCGTACCCACTTTAATGACGGCTTTTTGATTGTTCGACGCGGTCACTCTCGGACTAGAAAGGACATTTAAGTCGCCTTGAGTGGACATAAAATTAAGGACAGCGTCAAAACTACCGCTTGATATCACGACGTTGGATTGCCCACCCAACAGTGTGCCAATGGCATCGAGCCCCGGAAGAACAGAATTGAGGATGTTTCCGTCTGCGTCTTTGACAGTACCTCGTCCTATTGTGTAGTCAGTACCATTGGAAGAGAAAGCTTTAGACCAATTGATCCCTTGCTGATAACCATCGCTCAATGTGACTTCGAGAATTTTTGCCTCTAGGATTACTTGACGCTGCATACGCTGCTGTGACACACCTAAGAACTCGCGCACTTGGCGGATCTCATCTGGATAGGCGCGAACCGTAATTACGCTGGCTTGCGGAGTCACAACCACACTCTGCCCTTTTCCGAATCCAACCAACTGAGCGACCGCCTTTTCTAGTTGCGGCCAGAAATCACTTTCGCTAATCGTTTCTATCTCTGTCCCGCCTTTGGCAGTTCGGCTAGAAGCTGAGTTATTATCAGAACTTGAAGAGCTTGAGTTTGAATCCGTGTCTGTGTTGGTGATGGTTCCCGTTGATATAGACGTCAAAGAACGACCGGAGCGTTTAAACTGAAGGTAATCAACTGGTATGGTAACGGTTCTTAACCCTGCTGGGTAAACCTGAATGATATTGCCCGTTTTGACAATATCAAAGCCGTAGATATCTCGCACCACCGCCAACACTTCATCTAAAGACACGTCGGTCAAGTTGACGGTTATGTCACCTTGAACATCAGGGTGAATGGCAGCACTAAACTCAGTACCTTTGACCAAGCTGGCAAAAAACGACTTCGCATTCACATGATTGGCTTGGATTCGAAAACGCTTGGCCGTCTGATTTGAAGCGACACTATCATCATCTAAAAGAGGCATGAGATCCGCTTCCACAGAGGGTGGAAGCTGCGCTAGGCTATGAGCATTGGCCTCATTGATGGCCTGATTTAGAGTGCTCTTAACTTCAACTGGATCACGGTGTCCCATCGAACAACCGGTTAGTGAAGCAATCAAAATAGAGACTGCGAATTTACGCATATAATTTCTATAACCTTACTGTTTAATATCCAGAGCGAAAAGTTTCAAATTCAACTGTTTGCCACCACGAGACAATACCACATGCTCTGACTCAACATTCTTTACCTGATAACCACTGATGCTATCTCCAGCCACCACAACTTGACCACTGACCACCGCTTTGCACGCTACATCGCCACTGCATACGATGCTTTCAAGTTTGGGTAGAGGACGATTGACCACTTTCTTTGTCTCTTGCGGTACGGTTGGCTTTTGCCAATTGAGCGGAGCTGTGGGATCTTGGGCTGCAAAACTGTGCGATGAGCAAACTAACAATACAGCCGCAGATATAAACTTAACCACCGATAAACTCCTCTCTCGTCCCTAGTGTGTAGACCTCTAAAACCAAACGTGCCGTAGGATACTCTTCCACATTGTATTGGAAGCTGCGCCAGTAGTACTTTACGGGGAGTGACTCCAGCGATTCTAAGTACTTAACGATCGCAAAGTAATTACCGAGTAGCTCAAGTCGAACAGGATGAACATAGTAAGCAGATGCATCCGGACTAGATTGATTTGGAACAACAGGTTCCGCACGTTGAGATTCCAAAGATACCAACCGGAGTTCTTTACTTCCTTCCAACACACTTTCAAGTAGCGCTGCCATTTCACTAGGAGAAATAAGGCTCTCGATCATTTCTGATAACTGTTCAGACAACTGCTGGCTCTCAGTGACCAAACTTCTATATTTCAGGTTTATTTCCTGATCTGGGTCTTTTTTGAGCTTTGCAGTCATCAACAAAACATCAGCTTCTAGTTGCTGACTGGCGAGTTTCGTTGCGGTGATATTCTTTGTCATCTTCTGATTAGCCTGAAAAACAGGCTCAATCATGAGCGTAAATACCGCCATGATGATCACAACGAAACCGCACAAGGTAATGAGCCATTTTTCTCTTTCGGACAACTTTACAAACTTGTCACTCAACATTTGCCATGCTTGCATTAGCTGCGTTCCTCTTTCGTCTTCAGCTCGAAAGTAAGAATACCTTGTTCATTCCGGCCAATTTTTAGCTTCTCAAATGTACGTCCGACCAAATTCAGTTCATTTTTGAACTGACCAATCCAACTGGGAACCGATTGAGGATCTTTAGCCAAACCTTTCAAGTCAAGCGAGTGGGTAGAAATGGAAATAGAACTCAGCGATATATCGTTACGTCCAAGCTTGGCTAGCGATTGCATTACGCCAGAGTAACCCATTTGCTGTGCAGCATCATGTTCTTTTATCGCCCCCAGAGAGCGCCGTTTGGCTTCTATTTCGATTTCTAAGCGCGATACTGCCGCGATTTTTTCCGGACTCGGTTTATGACTCGCAATTCGTTGTTTCAGAGTTTTTGACTGCTGCGCAAACTCGGCCTCTTGCGCTTTAATTAAGTAAAGTTGTTTCGTTAAGTCATTTTGCTGGTACATCACTCCGCTATACACAGCGACCAACGCAGCCGCTGCCACGCCCCAACCCAATAGGACGTTCTTTAACGTAAAATACTCTTTTTTAGGCTTAAGATACGATGGGAATAAGTTAACCGCATCGGTAAGTGCCGATGTGGTGTTTTCAACCAGTAATGTTCCCGATTCACGACCAGCATCATTTAATGGCAACACCTTAACACTTAGTCTTTCACCAAGTGCCGAGACAACTTCACCTTGCTGTTCTTCATCGCAACAGACTTTCATCTGATGCAAGGACGCGCCCTTCATCTGAGACGATAGGTAATCTATCGAACGTTGAAGTTCAAGTGCAAGTCCATCTAACTGAAGTATACTACTGGCGACACCTGTGAGCGGTGATTCAATGCCACGTATTGTTCGCTGGAACGTACAACGTCCATCAATAAAAGCAAAAACACGAAACTGACCTTTTTTACTCCGTTGTAAAAGCAGGAACTGAGTGAGTTTTTGAGCGGAATGTGCCCAAACTTCTTCTTCAACTAAAATGCGCTCTAGTTTGATATTCAGTTGATTAAACTGCTCATATAAGGAGAGCACAATCTCACGCGAAACAACAAACACCTGAAGCTTATTACCCGTAGGCAATGGTGCTGCGTCAGCAACAATGTCAGTAATTCGTTCTGAAATAAGATCTTTAAGCAGAAATGGTAAAGCAGCCGATAATTCTTCGGTTGGGATAGCTGGTTTATCGATCTGATAGGTTTGGTAGAGATTGGAGTGTAAAACAACATCCGCAGAAACACCGGATACGCCGTGATCTTTTAAAGTGTTGTTCAGGACTTTCTGCCAAGGTAATCCGTCTAGCTCGACGTAAGAAGGAAGCTTACTCTCTGATAGCGAAGAAAAATACAACCCACCAGGTTGCACAACAATGCTCAACCGTGCAGTGCTTTGATTGTTTTGTCTGAATTTACCTAAGAAAGAACTGTTACTCATTTAATTACTTACTTTTTCGCCAACGATTTCTACGACCAATTTGTACTTTTTTATGTTCCACGTCTTTAGGGCGAGATGACGGCAAAGGAAGTATTTGCTGCTCTTCTTCAAAATACCGCCCCTGAACACCATTAACACTCAACTGCAGAACGGTGTCATATTCTTGTTTTGTGTCGACACCCAGCGCGATGACCTGAGTCATCAGCCCATCACAAGCACCTAAAAGGCTGCGAACAAACAGCTGATTCTCGTGACGCTGATCGATTTGCTTGATCAGGCTACGGTGCAACTTAAGAAAACTGATGGGCAGCTCTTTCAGATAATGAGTGCTTACGATGGACCGGCCTGCTTGACCAACGACAACTTTGCACCCTAAACCCGCCGTCATCTTGATGACAGGTCGCATATAGTCTAAATGCTTCACCAACCTTGCTTCCACAAATTCAAAGCTCAGTTTGCTCCTCTGCTCAGCAGTAAGCTGCAGCAATTCATCTCGAAACCACTTAAAGTAGCTTCGATCGGCAAAAGGAACCACATGAAGGTTGATAGAATAACACACAGAACAGGGCGACACTTTCAAATACCGAAAAACCGAGCGGATCACCGCTCTATCTAACAGCGCTTCGTAACCTATTGATTCAATCGCAGAGTTAAAACGAGAAGCCTTAATGACGCCTTTTTCTGGATCATGAATTCGCGCAAACAACTCATAGTGATCAAGCTGATGTTCTTGCTGGTTATTTAACAGGTAACAAGGTTGTGCAAAGATAAGTAACTTATCAGGCGTAATGACCTGATCGAACAAAGTTCGCCAACGAACACTGCCCCGCTCCACGTCCAAATCGATGTTTTTCTTGAAACGGTTCCATGTATTGATTCTTTGCAGCTGCGCACTTTTCAGTGCCGTTTCTGCTTCGTCTATGATTTTTCCTTGTCGCTCACCTTCACGGTAAATACTGACTCCGATGTGCACCCAGTTCTCCTCATCCAACAAGTTAGGAGGTGTGATGCGAGAAAGCTGTTTTAAACACTGCATGGCGATGGTTGATACTTCTTTGCTCCCAAGACTCGGCGCTAAAATCGCGAAATCAGAACTGTAGTAACGAGCCAAAATCACATCTTGATATCGCTGAATGACATTGCTCAGTGCCTGACCGACTTCGATGATGAAATCATTGGCATCTTTTTTACCGCACTCTTCTTGAATTTGTTCCCAATCATCAATGCGGATCAATAACACGCCGCCATGAGAACCATTCTCTGATAGTGCCGCTTCTAATTTGCTGTCAAACAGCACGCGATTCGCTGTTCCTGTCAACTGATCTAAAAAGGTTTGAGTGCGGATAAACGTATCAAATCGGCTTCGCTCCTGACGGGCATCTTGTAACTCTTCAATCAAGCGATCGAGCGCTTCACTCGCGGTAAATGGCCACTCTTTTTCGTCACCTTTGGCGTACTCTTCGACTCTTCCGGCCAGAATCATCCGTCCTCGCTCTTCGAGTAACTCCGAACCATGTAACTGCTTTTTCAGCCATTTTACGCCTTGAATAAGACAAAAGATGATCAACACAATGGCAAGCGTGATAGACCATAACGCTTGCATCGAATACCCGAAACCTATGTATGGCGGAACCGCTTTAAAACGAATACGGTAACCTTGATTTCTTTCTAAAACGTACTCGGTTTGATAGAGAAGAGAGGGGGCGACTTTTGAAGCGGTATCCTTAAAGCGATAGATAGTGCCGTAAGAGGAGACTAACTCCATTTCTACCACACTCGATGCTTGTAGCATCTTTGGCATCCAATATTGTAGGGAGTAAGCCGCATCAGGATCTTCCATCTCTTTATCAACAACAGTCACTATCCCTGATAAAGAGTGTTCCAAATACTCATGACCTAGACGTTTAAAAGAAAGAGTCCCACCAATAAATAGAATGAAGATGGCACTAACGACAATCACCGTGACAAAAGCAACCAATCTGGTGCTCAGTTTTAAGGTAGGGGTATACCTCATAGATGCGGAATTCCTTTTCTATAGCGAATAGGTGCGAGAGATTGGCTCCCAATGTATTTTATGGATACAAGAGAAATCACCCCGACATCCATATTTCTTAGGGCAATTTGCTCCCTTCACTATATAAAAAAGCCGCGAAAATCGCGGCTTTTTTTAGGAAATACAAGCTTAAAACGGGATGTCGTCATCAAAATCCATTGGTGGCTCATTGTACTGAGGCTGAGACTGTTGAGGAGCCTGCTTCTGTTGCTGCGGTGCATTATACTGCTGCTGAGCTGGCTGTTGAGGCTGACCCCAACCACCTTGTTGCTGCTGAGGTTGACCACCCATTGCTGGAGCGCCACCTTGTGCTCGACCACCTAACAGTTGCATTTGACCTGCTGGCCACTGAACAACAACTTCTGTCGTGTAACGGTCTTGACCGCTTTGATCTTGCCACTTACGAGTTTGAAGCTGACCTTCTAAGTAAACTTGAGAGCCCTTGCGAAGATACTCACCCGCAATCTCTGCCGTCTTACCAAATAAAACAACGCGGTGCCATTCTGTTTTCTCGCGCTGCTCACCTGATGCTTTATCACGCCATGTTTCAGACGTCGCAACGGTAATATTTGCCACGGCGCTACCATTAGCAGTGTACTTAACCTCAGGATCTTGACCAAGGTTGCCCATAATGATGACTTTATTTACTCCACGGCTAGCCATGTTTCGCTCCGTCTAAAATTTGAGTGTGAATGAAATAGCGCAATAGCATAGCATGCTTTGCGCGTGGGACAAATTCCTCTCTCTACAATGTCTCTACAATGTCTCTACTCTCTAGCGTCTTACATACCCAGCCAACATTTTTACGAGAATAATCAAACATTACTCCGAATGACAAAACACTCAGTTACCAATGTGTATGAATCAAAACGCAAGGATTCAACTCCGACTAGCACTCTCTTGATAATTCAGTCAGTCTGAGTCTGACCCTACAGGGAAGGAGACTTCATCATGAAAAGTAACTATATGAGAACCATTCATTTTTTATGTGAGAATAAAACCGTTCACCATCCACTCGTGGAAAATATCAAGAAGCGTCTGAGTCTGGATATTCCTTACCTTGAACCTGAAGAGCTTATGTTGGCGCTGCAACGCAACAAACATCGTATATTAATGATAGACCATCGAGATTACTCCCAACTAAGCAACCAGATTCGCTCTCTTCCACTGGCAAATAAAGTATTCGAAACTATTGTTATTAATGTAGATAAAAGACTGACCACCGATGAAATACTGAGTTTCGGCCATCTGAAAGGGCTATTTTATGCAAGTGATACGCTTGATGATATCAGTAAGGGATGCAGCGAAATCATAAACGGTGAAAACTGGCTACCAAGAAAAGTATCGGCGCAACTGCTATACCACTATAGAACCGTTGTTGAAAGCCAGTGTGCACCAGCCACCGTCAACCTCACAACACGAGAGATCCATATACTTCGAAGTTTGATGACAGGCGCGTCAAATAGCCAAATTGCAGAAGATCAGTTTATCAGCGAATTCACCGTAAAATCGCACCTATACCAGATATTCAAAAAACTAAGCGTAAAGAATCGTGTGCAAGCAAGTGCTTGGGCAAAACAGCATTTAATGTCTTAAATTCGTTACGATTACCAAATTCTATGTTTTTAGTGGACGGATTCATGACCTCTTAATGCAAAGCATGTTATTGTCGTCTCCGAAAAATGACCATCAGAATAATATAGGGTTTAACCAACATGATTAAAAAGTGTCTTTTCCCTGCGGCTGGCTACGGGACGCGTTTTTTACCTGCAACAAAATCGATGCCTAAAGAGATGATGCCTATCGTCAACAAACCGTTAATTGAATACGGTGTTGAAGAAGCAATCCAAGCGGGTATGGACGGTATGTGTATCGTTACTGGTCGAGGCAAACACTCGATCATGGATCACTTCGATAAAAACTATGAGCTAGAGCATCAGATCAGCGGCACTAACAAAGAAGATCTTTTGGTCGACATTCGTGACATCATTGAGAGTGCGAACTTCACGTACACTCGCCAACGTGAAATGAAAGGTTTGGGTCACGCAATCTTAACAGGCCGCGAACTGGTAGGTGACGAACCTTTTGCCGTAGTCCTTGCAGACGACTTGTGTGTAAATGAACAAGAAGGTGTTCTTGCTCAAATGGTGGCACTATTTAAGCAGTTCCGCTGTTCAATTGTTGCAGTGCAAGAAGTACCAGAAGATGAAACACATAAGTACGGTGTTATCTCTGGCGAAATGATTAAAGATGATATTTTCCGTGTAGACGACATGGTAGAAAAACCAGAAAAAGGCACGGCACCAAGCAACCTAGCAATCATTGGTCGTTACATCCTAACACCGGATATCTTTGAATTAATCGAAAACACAGAACCGGGCAAAGGTGGCGAGATTCAAATCACCGACGCGCTACTTAAGCAAGCAAAAGCTGGCTGTGTACTGGCATACAAATTTAAAGGTAAGCGTTTCGACTGTGGTAGCGTAGAAGGATACATCGAAGCGACCAACTACTGCTTTGAGAATGTCTACCTAAAAGACTGCAAAACGTCTGAACTAGGTAAACACGCGACAAGAAAAGCATCCTAGTATCCCAGTCACCTCGTAACATTCCATGTTCTCAAGGCCGCTTTCCATGCGGCCTTTTTACTGTTCTTTTATCCAGTATTTCTTTGAACATTTCTCACACTATGTAATACTTAGCCAACTTGTTTTTACGTTGAGCGATGATAATGGATAAGATTGAAGTTCGCGGTGCCCGTACACACAACCTCAAAAACATCAACCTGACAATTCCTAGAGATAAGTTGACTGTTATTACTGGCCTATCCGGTTCAGGTAAATCTTCACTGGCATTCGATACCTTATATGCGGAAGGACAACGACGTTATGTTGAATCCCTCTCTGCCTACGCTCGTCAATTTTTATCGTTAATGGAAAAGCCTGATGTAGACCATATTGAAGGTCTATCTCCTGCCATTTCTATTGAGCAAAAATCCACTTCGCATAACCCTCGCTCTACTGTTGGTACCATCACTGAAGTCTATGACTATCTGCGACTTCTCTATGCTCGCGTTGGCGAACCACGGTGTCCAGATCATAAAGTGCCACTTGCAGCTCAAACCATCTCTCAAATGGTGGATAAAGTACTGGAGATGCCGGAAGGATCAAAAATGATGCTGCTTGCGCCGATCGTTAAAGAGCGCAAGGGGGAACACGTAAAGACGTTAGAAAACTTGGCCGCTCAAGGCTTTATTCGTGCTCGTATCGATGGGGAAACATGCGATCTGTCCGATCCACCTACCCTTGAACTGCACAAAAAGCACACCATTGAAGTGGTTGTTGATCGTTTTAAAGTCAGAGCTGATTTACAGCAGCGCCTAGCAGAATCATTTGAAACCACACTTGAACTCTCTGGCGGAATTGCAGTTGTCGCCCCTATGGATGGCGATGGTGAAGAAGTGGTCTTCTCTGCCAATTTTGCCTGCCCGCACTGCGGCTACAGTATGCAGGAACTCGAGCCTCGTCTGTTCTCATTCAATAACCCAGCTGGTGCCTGCCATACTTGTGACGGCTTAGGTGTTCAGCAATATTTTGATCCTTCTCGAGTGATCGTTGATGATTCTTTAAGCCTCGCGCAAGGCGCAATCAGGGGCTGGGATCAGAAAAACTATTACTACTTCCAAATGCTGACGTCACTGTCAGAGCATTATGACTTTGAGCTTCACGCTCCGTTTAAATCGCTGCCAAAGAAAATCCGAGAAGTTATTCTGACTGGCTCAGGAAGAACCGAGGTCGAGTTTAAATACATTAACGATCGTGGTGATATCCGCGTAAAACGTCATCCATTCGAAGGCATACTCAACACACTAGAAAGACGCTACAGAGATACAGAATCAAGTTCCGTGCGTGAGGAACTGGCAAAATACATCTCAACCAAAACGTGTGGAAGCTGTGACGGAAGCCGACTGCGCTTGGAAGCTCGTAACGTATTTATTGGCGACACAACGCTGCCGGAAATCGTTGAGCTAAGTATCGCCGATGCACTGGGCTTTTTTGCCTCTCTCACCTTAGAAGGCCAGCGCGCCCAGATCGCTGAAAAAGTGATGAAAGAGATCAACGATCGTTTACAGTTTTTAGTGAACGTGGGTCTTAACTACCTTAACTTATCGCGTAGCGCAGAAACTCTCTCTGGTGGTGAAGCACAGCGTATCCGTCTCGCGAGCCAGATAGGTGCCGGACTTGTCGGTGTTATGTACGTTTTAGATGAGCCATCCATCGGCCTTCACCAACGTGATAACGAACGACTGCTGAAAACCCTGACTCACCTTCGTGATTTAGGCAACACCGTGTTAGTTGTCGAACATGATGAAGACGCCATTCGTATGGCGGACCACGTGATAGATATCGGCCCAGGTGCAGGTGTGCATGGCGGCTATGTTGTCGCTGAAGGCAGCATGCAGGAAATCATTGCCAACTCTAACTCACTCACAGGCCAATATTTGAGTGGCAAGAAAGAGATCTCTGTACCGGCTGAACGCACGCCAATGAACCCGAAAAAAGTAGTAGAGCTTATTGGTGCCTCTGGTAATAACCTTAAAGACGTAAACTTAACGCTTCCCGTAGGGCTTTTCAGCTGCATTACTGGTGTTTCTGGCTCCGGTAAATCCACTTTAATTAACGATACATTCTTTAAGATTGCTCATACTCAGCTCAATGGCGCAACCACTGCGACGCCATCTCCTTATAAGAAAATAAAAGGATTGGAACACTTCGACAAAGTGATCGATATCGACCAAAGCCCGATTGGTCGTACGCCGCGCTCGAATCCTGCGACGTACACGGGTATTTTTACCCCAATCAGAGAGCTGTTTGCGGGTACACAAGAATCGCGTTCGCGCGGTTACAAACCAGGTCGATTCAGTTTTAACGTTCGCGGTGGCCGCTGTGAAGCGTGTCAAGGCGATGGTGTCATCAAAGTCGAAATGCATTTCCTGCCGGATGTCTATGTACCTTGTGATGTCTGTAAAGGAAAGCGTTACAACCGCGAAACACTAGAAGTTCGATACAAAGGAAAAACCATTGATGAAGTGCTAGAGATGACGGTAGAAGACGCAAGAGCCTTCTTTGAACCGGTCCCTGTCATTGCACGCAAGCTCCAAACATTAATGGATGTAGGCCTGTCTTACATTCGTTTGGGCCAGGCAGCAACCACACTGTCCGGTGGTGAAGCACAGCGCGTCAAGCTGGCGCGTGAGTTATCGAAACGAGATACTGGCAAAACACTCTATATTTTAGATGAGCCAACCACAGGTTTACATTTCCACGACATTCAGCAGCTCCTAACGGTACTGCACAGACTGCGCGACCACGGAAATACGGTCGTCGTGATTGAGCATAACCTAGATGTGATTAAGACCGCAGACTGGATCGTGGATTTAGGCCCTGAAGGTGGTCAAGGTGGCGGTGAGATTATTGCCGAAGGTACACCAGAAGATGTGTCATTGGTCGAAGGTTCACATACCGCGCACTTTCTTAAGCCTATGTTAAAATAGCAAATAGTGTAAAGTAATCAGGCCAGTGAGATTCTCCACTGGTCTGTTTTTTAGGATTATTGAACCATGGCCACAATACATGTAGCTGGAACCAAGCTCGCGCAGCCGACACCTAAGCTCCCATTGATCAAACCATTCCTCGCTTCCTTGGGTGCTGTTTATATTCTAGCTATGCACTTTTTTATGCCCAATCCAGGAGGATCGGGGCTAGCGCTTTCATTTAATCCAACAACCTGGTTATTGCTCAGTATTTCAATCGCAATCGGTCTGTACCAACTCGGCACTCAAGGCATTCTAAGGTACAACAAACTGACAATAGGCTTTTTTATTTGCTGTATAGCCATCACTGTCCCTGTACTTTACCCTAACTCAAACATTGATCTGACCATCGGAAAACTCGCCGGTTTATGGGCAGGCTACATCCTATTTGTCGTCTTGCAGCAATTTCGCTTCAGTAATAAGCAAAAACAACGTTTACTCTGGTTTATCACTATCGGTGTATTCATTGAAGCTCTGTTTGGCTGGTTTCAATACCTGTTCCTTGAGCTCGGTAACCTGTTTGGATACGACACTCTCCAGAACCGACCTTACGGCATTTTTCAGCAACCTAATGTTATGGCAAGTTTCTTAGCTACAGGGTTAATTACATCTGGCTACTTACTCACACGACAACGTGTAAAGTATCAGTCCAAAGTCAGTGAAGTCACTTTGCTGTATCTAATGCCTTTCGTTACGATTCCGTTGCTTGTGATACTGGCATCAAGAACGGGATGGCTGAGTACAATCCTCGCCATTCTGTGCACCCTTCCCTACCTAATTCGCTACGCCACGAAAAAGCGCTGCTGGGGGTGGATTGTGTCTGGGTTGTTGGGAATATGTTTAGGCCTCACTCCTTCGCTAATAAGCTCTGACTCCAACACACTGTCAGAGCAAAAAATGAACCTAGACGGCCCGCGACAATACACTTTCCCACAAGCGTTGGATATGTTTATTGAGAAGCCTTTCACTGGCTACGGCTATGGTAAATTCGAAACAGAATACATCGTTTATACGGCTAGACAGCATCAGTTGAACGCCGATTATAAGCCAGGCTTAGAATCCATGGATCACCCACATAACGAACTGCTTTATTGGGGTGTTGAAGGTGGATTATTGCCACTTCTCGGAATATTGATTGCAGCGATCCTGATCCTTTACCGTATTTACCAAACGAAGAAAGGAACGCGACTGGCTCTATTTGCGTTATTCATCCCAATCGTGCTTCACACGCAGTTAGAGTACCCGTTTTACCACTCTGCCATTCACTGGATCACCTTTATCATTTTGCTTTACTGGGTTGATCAAAGAGTCAACAAATACCGAACGTTTGAATTGAGTTTTATTTCCCAAACGGCACTACGTGTACTGAGCTTGATCATTCCGATTCTAACCAGCTTTTATATGCTGAGTGCAATACACACCAACTATGTGTTAACTCAATTTGAACGCTCAAACCCAAAGAATCCGGACATTCTGGATCAAGTAAGTAACCCCATTGTTTGGAAAGATCGCTACAACTGGGATATCTACAGCACATACCTTAACGTAGGGCTGTTTACGCAAGATGCGAAACTCATACAGCCATACATAGATTGGTCATTAAATATCATCAAAGATAAGCCAAGACCTGCATTTTATAATAACTTGATCCTAGCCTACCAAGGTTTAGGAGAGACAGAAAAGGCTGAACAGATCCGAAACGAGGCACAGTTCCTTTTCCCGAACCGAGACTTTTCAAAAATTCAGTATATCCCGCCAGATATCGACGCGTTAAGAGCAGAAGCCAACGAATAGCGCCATTATTTGGCGATTGAATATCAATAAGAAAGGCGACTCAATGAGTCGCCTTTCTAACATTTGAATACCTATCTGCTCTCAGCTTATTGAGCCAGAGACTCTTCTAGCGCACGTAAGCAAAGTGCCACATTCTCAGGTCGAGCAGCATAACCCATCAAGCCAATACGCCACGCTTTGCCAGCAAGTGCACCTAAACCTGCGCCAATTTCTAAGTTGTACGTTTCAAGCAGATGGCTGCGAACTTTCGCTTCATCAATACCTTCAGGAACATAAATCGCGTTCAACTGAGGTAAGCGAGATTCTTCATCAACCACAAATTCAAAGCCAAGTTTCTCCAAGCCAGCTTTAAGCTTCTCGTGCATCTCACTATGGCGTTTCCACGCATTCTCTAAGCCTTCATTTTTGAGGATAAGGAGAGATTCGTGCAGCGCATATAGGCTGTTTACTGGTGCTGTATGGTGGTAGCTACGTTTACCTTCACCGCTCCAGTACCCCAGAACCAAACTCTGATCTAAGAACCAGCTCTGCACTGGTGTTTTACGCGCTTGGATCTTTTCAATTGCCGCTGGAGAAAACGTCACGGGAGACAAGCCCGGAACACACGACAAGCACTTTTGGCTACCAGAGTACACTGCGTCCAATTGCCACTCATCCACTTTAAGAGGCACGCCACCCAGTGACGTCACCGCATCAACAATACTAAGTACACCGTATTGCTTCGCCAGTTTGCCCAGAGCTTCTGCATCACTGCATGCACCTGTTGACGTTTCAGCGTGAACAAATGCCAAGATCTTAGCATCAGAGTTCTCTTTTAGTGCCTGCTCAACTTTTTCAACAGAAACAGGTTTACCCCATTCATCATCAACCATCACTGCGACGCCACCAGCACGAACCACATTTTCGCGCATGCGCTCACCAAACACACCATTACGACACACAATGACTTTTTCGCCCGGCTCGATTAGGTTTACAAAACACGCTTCCATTCCTGCACTACCCGGTGCTGATACTGCAATCGTAAACTCGTTTTCAGTCTGAAAGGCATATTGCAGAAGTTGCTTTAACTCATCCATCATACCGATAAACAGCGGGTCTAAATGGCCAACAGTTGGACGGCTTAACGCTTGCAAAACTTGAGGTGAAATATCGGAAGGTCCAGGTCCCATAAGAATACGATGAGGTGGAATGAAACTTTGAATCGTCATTGGCTGCTCCTTGAATTGGTAGGCTATCTTTGTTGTAGTTATATCGATTTCATAAGCCACCTTAATCCAAATCGCCATAAGCAGCAATTATTCCTAAGTATTGGATAGATATCGATGCCTCTAATTTGTTATTTAAAATGGTTAATAAGTTATAAAATTTCGTTGACAAGCTGCTAAGAAAAACGTTCAATGCCAAATCAGGTGGTGAATATTTATCCCATCTAAACCAACAAACTCGGATAGATATTGTAAGTTGGTTAATTGCATTTTGCAGAAGAGGAGCACTACCCAGGTAGGTGTTTTGTGGAGCCGCAACTCCAAGACAATTCACTGAGGGGGAGTAGTGCCGAGGTAGATCAAAATTGTGGTTTTGGTTTGTCGGTTGACTTGGGTTGAGTCCCATCAACTGTCATCAGCACAGACTGGTGATGAGCTTCTGAGGTATACATTCTAAATACTAACCTCGCTATACGCTCATTCTCTCTTCAAATACAAAACTGTATTACCGCAAAAAACATTGGATGTTGGAATCTATCAATAGACAGTCATGAATGACTTCATTGGTGTTCCTAACTGTAATTTTTCAGGAAGTCGTGGGAGAAATGCCGTGAGCAATTTCAACGTTGCTAAATTTGGTGGAACAAGCGTTGCTAACTTCGAAGCAATGAGCCGCTGCGCCGCTATCATAGAATCAAATCCAAATACTAAGCTTGTCGTAAGCAGTGCCTGTTCAGGGGTAACAAACCTTTTAGTCGAACTTGCGAATGGTGTTCAGGATCAGGAACGCCGCAGTGACCTTTTAAAACAGCTCGCGGATATCCATGATTCGATCCTTGATAAACTGTCCGATTCCTCAGAAGCGGCCGCTGAGGTATACGGCATTCTAGATACCGTAACCAGCCTTGCCGAAGCTGCATCCATCCAAGCGAATACAAAGCTCACAGACCATCTCGTCGCGTGTGGCGAATTAATGTCTACGCATATTTTGACGCAATTGATGAAAGAACGTGGCATTAACGCAACACGCTTTGACATTCGTGAAGTGCTAAGAACGGACAGTACGTTTGGTAAAGGCGAACCTGAAATCGAAACTATTGCACAACTGGCGCAGCAGTCATTGGTACCACTTTGCAATGACTTTGTCGTAGTTACGCAAGGCTTTATCGGTTCAGATGAAGAAGGTAATACAACAACACTTGGCCGTGGTGGAAGTGACTACAGTGCGGCACTAATCGCTGAAGCAGTCAAAGCCTCAGGATTAGAAATTTGGACTGATGTTCCGGGAATTTACACCACAGATCCTCGTATTGCATCCAAAGCTTCTCCCATTCCAGAGATTAGCTTTAGTGAAGCGTCAGAAATGGCGAACTTCGGCGCTAAAATTCTCCATCCGTCCACGTTGGTTCCAGCACTGCGCCATGACATTCCGGTGTTCGTTGGTTCTTCGAAAGAGCCAGAAAAAGGTGGAACCTGGATTCGTCATCAGGTAGAAAGCTCACCGCTGTTTCGTGCGCTGGCACTAAGATGCAATCAAACAATGGTCACTCTGCGCAGTGCAAAAATGTTTCACGCTTACGGCTTCTTGGCCAAAGTATTCGAAATCTTGGCGAAGCATAAAGTGTCAGTGGATCTGATCACCACCTCAGAAATCAGCGTGTCGCTCACTTTAGATCAGACGGATACGTCTGGCGGCGCACCTCAGCTACCTGAAGCCGCTCGTCTAGAACTAGAAGAGTTATGTACGGTCGAAGTTGAGCACAATTTATGTTTGGTCGCGCTCATTGGTAACAATATGAGTGGAAGTAAAGGCTACGCAAAACAAGTCTTTGGCACATTAGAAGACTTCAACTTGCGCATGATTTGCTATGGTGCAAGCCCACATAACCTTTGCTTCCTAGTGCATGAATCCGTATCTAAATTAGCGATTCAAAAACTGCACAAAGAGTTGTTTGAAGGATAGAAAACAAAAAGGTTGGCTCATAGGCCAACCTTTTCTTTCAAGATGTAGGTATATGGATGTTACTCGCCAGCGACTTTCATCGATTCAAGAAGAATAGAACCCGTCTGAATCTGCGAGCGCGTTTCTACATCATTACCGACCGCTACAATCTGGTTGTACATCTCTTTCAAATTACTTGCGATGGTAATCTCTGAAACAGGGTATTGAATCTCACCATTTTCAACCCAGAAACCCGCAGCACCTCGAGAATAGTCACCAGTGACAATGTTTACACCTTGCCCCATCACTTCTGTAACCAAAAGACCAGTACCCAACTCTTTAAGCATTTGTTCAAAGTTTTGACCTGTAGATTTCACGTACCAGTTATGAATTCCCCCAGCGTGGCCGGTTGGGGTCATATTCATTTTACGTGCGGCGTAGCTTGTTAGTAGATACGTTGCTAATACACCATCGGTAATAATTTCAAGATCTTGAGTGAAGACACCTTCACTATCAAAAGGGCTTGAAGCCAAACCGCGTGGAACATGTGGTCGCTCAGACACATTAAACCACTCCGGTAAGATTGGATTACCTAACTGGTCCAATAAGAAAGACGATTTGCGATACAAATTACCGCCACTGATCGCCATGACCAAGTGCCCTAATAAACCCGTCGCAACATCAGCGGCAAACATAACTGGGTATTTACCCGTTTTTAACTTCTGCGCATCTAAGCGGCTAACAGTCTTCTCGGCCGCTTTCAAACCCACGGTTTCAGGTGACCAAAGATCATCTTTATGGCGTGCAACTGTATAGCTGTAGTCACGTTCCATCTCACCATTAGCGCCTTGCCCAATCACGCAGCAGCTGATGCTATGACGGCTAGATGCGTAGCTGGCTAATAGGCCATGGCTATTGCCATACACTTTCAACCCGTAGTGGCTATCGTAGCTACCGCCATCGCTCTGCTTGATCTTGTCACTGTATGAAAGTGCTTGTTGCTCAGCAGCGATCGCAATCTCAGCGGCGTAATCTGGATCTGGCGTGTCTGGGTGGAACAGATCCAAATCCGGGATGTCTTTCACCATCAGCTCTTTTGGTGCTGGTCCTGCGTATGGGTCCTCAGAAGTATATTGAGCGATATCCAACGCTGCCAATACTGTTTGCTCGATGGCTTTTTCACTCAAGTCAGACGTAGACGCGCTGCCCTTGCGTTGACCACGGTATACCGTAATGCCAAGCGCACCATCGCTGTTAAACTCCACATTCTCTACTTCGCACATACGAGTAGATACGCTCAATCCCGTTGTCTTGGTGATTGCCACTTCTGCGCCGTCGGATTTCTCTGCGGCCATCTCAAGAGCTTTGGCTACGGCGGCTTCTAACTCAACGCGTTGTTGAGCAACTTGCTGTCTTACGTCCATATCAACTTTTTTAAATGAGGTCTTTGTACTCTAGGATAACAAGAATTTCGCTTTCTCCCCATGATTCTTGTTAAAATAGAGAAATAGAATGTTCAAATTAAGGTAGAACAATGGCACGTAAAAACCAAAAAGCGCCATGGGAAGCAGAAGAAGAGATCATCTGGGTAAGTAAATCCGAGATGAAACGCGACATGGACGAGTTACAAAAGCTTGGCGAAGAGCTAGTAAACTTAAAACCTTCAGTGCTAGAGAAGTTCCCACTGAGCGAAGACTTAGCGGATGCAATCAAAGATGCACAGCGTTTTAAAAACGAAGCGCGTCGTCGTCAGCTGCAATTCATCGGCAAGCTGATGCGCCATGAAGATCCAGAGCCAATTCAAGCGGCGTTAGACAAAGTGCGTAATAAGCACTCTCAAAACACGGCTGTCCTGCACAAGTTAGAGCAACTGCGTGATCGTGTTGTCACCGAAGGTGATAGTGCGATTGCTGACGTAGTAGAGCTTTACCCTACTGCAGACCGCCAGCGTTTACGCCAACTTGCTCGCCAAGCAGCAAAAGAAAAGCAAGCGGGTAAACCAGCGAAAGCATACCGCGAAATATTCCAAGTGTTGAAAGAGCTCAACGACGAAGAATATTAAGTGACAACGAAAGAAGGTTGATGGACTCCATCAACCTTCTTTTTTATTCACCTGCTCTTTCAT
Source organism: Vibrio japonicus (assembly GCF_024582835.1). NCBI lineage: Bacteria > Pseudomonadati > Pseudomonadota > Gammaproteobacteria > Vibrionales > Vibrionaceae > Vibrio > Vibrio japonicus. Next base: position 328,398 of record NZ_CP102096.1, on the reverse strand, counting down.
TCACCCGCTCTCACGAACCCTGCCAGCAAAGAATTGGGATGATGAGACACAAGCTCATCAATACCTGCCGCCACTTCCACTCGACCATTGGCGACAAAAACAAAATGCGAAGCAATCGACTTGGCGTCACTGATATGGTGAGTCACCATCAATACCGTAATATTGCGCTCCTTAGCTAAACGCTTGACCAGCGCCAACATCTCTTCTCGCAAAATAGGATCAAGCGCAGAAAACGGCTCATCAAGCAACCAAACAGGATGAGGCTGCACGAAACACCGCGCTAAGGCGACACGCTGGCGCTGACCACCAGAAAGCTGTTCGGGCAAACGATCCAGATACTCATTCATACCGACTTGAGTCGCGGCTTCTTCAACCTGTCTCATCTGCTCCTTACTGAGCTTAAGCCCGGCATCTAAACCTAGCCCGATGTTCTCACGGACGGTCAAGTGGGCAAACAGATTGTGTTCCTGGAAGAGCATGGCAAACGGTCTTTGATGTGGCTCTTTGCCTACTAGCTCCATGTCATCTGCAGAAATGCTGCCCTTCTCTGGTTCGATGAACCCGGCGACCAGCGCCAATAAGGTAGACTTCCCTGCCCCACTTGGCCCCATTAACGCGACAATCTGACCTTGATCGATTTGAAGATCAAAGTGAAACAATTCACTGTGGTAGTAATAATGGACATCACTTAGCGTCAACATACGTCACCTTTGAATTCGCTTTAAATAGGGTTTCAATTAACGTGAAACAGCCAACACTGAGGGCTAACAGAGTCACCGATACAACGGCTGCCGCTTCCATTTGATAGCTACCTAAAAGCTGGAAAAGATATAAAGGCAAGGTGCGAAACTCCTGACTGCCAAACAAAGCAATCGCACTCAAATCACCAATAGCGAACATAAAACTAATTGCAAACGCATGAGCCATCGGCTTTTTCAACGCTCGCCATTCGACAACTTTAAATCGTTGCCAACCTTTCATACCTAAACTCGCACACACATATTGATATTGCTGTTCAATGTGCAACATAGGCTGAGAAAGCGTTTTTATAACGTACGGCAACCCCATTAAACCATTAACAGCGACGACAACTAAAAAGGCCAAACTAAACACATCTGTCATTGAACGAAGCAACAAAAACAATCCTGTGGAGATCACTAGGCCCGGTGTCACCAAAATAATCGTGCCGATTAATTCAATGTGATCCGCTCTTTTCTGATGAAAATTAAGCCTTAATCGACGGCTGGAAATCAAAATACTGATACCGGCCAGCAAGGCAAAAACACTCGCTAGCGTAGCAACTTTTAATGATGCCCATAACGCTGACCAAAAACGAATATCGGAGAACACCGCCAGAGCCTGACTATTTATGCCACTGATTATCACCATTAACAGCGGAGGTAAAACTAATAGCGCACTTAGGCCGATCCAGCTCCAATCCCAAATCTTGGATTTAAGCGTATCTTTCGTTAGATAAATATTTGATGATGTGCTGCCTGCGCTGACCGAGACTGGTTTCGCTAAACGCTGAATAGCCAATGCCATCAAACCACAAAGCAGCATTTGCCAAATCGCCAGTAATGCACCGGCTTGTAAATCAAAATCAAACTTAATCGCTTGGTAGATGGCCAACTCAATTGTTGTCGATTTAGGCCCGCCGCCTAACGCCATCACCGTAGCAAAACTGGTGAAACACAGCATAAACACTAAGCCACACACATGCGTAAGCTGCTGTTTAAGGCGTGGCCACTCTACCCATTTAAACTTTTGCCAGTGCCCCATACCGAGATGAGCACAAAGTTTGTGTTGCTCTTCAGGTATGGTTTCCAGTGACTGCAGTAACAATCGGGTCGCGTAGGGTAAATTGAAGAAAACGTGCGCGAGCAAAATACCATTGAGCCCGTATATCGAAAAAGGCAGCTTACTGTTTAACGCTTCAAAAAGCTCAGCAACTAAACCACTGTTGCCGTAAATAGCCAATAGGCCAAACACACCCACTAGAACTGGGAGAACTAAGGTTGTCGCAAACAATTTGAGAAGCAGCTTTTTACCGGGAAAACTTCTCCGAGATAAAGCATGGGCGACAGGCACGGCCAAACCAACACTCAACAACGTAGAGAGAAATGACTGATAAAAACTAAACTTAGTGACGTGTCGGTAGTATGGGTCTTGCCACACTTGCAACACGTTTAACGAGGGCGCTTCAATCAGCAAAGCACCTAGGGCAGAAAGAACAAAGGTCGCGATAAGTATCGCGACCCAAATGCCGATTTTAGGAGTCTTGTGCAACGGAGAACCTTAGAATGTTAAAGCACTTTGCCATTCACGAATCCATGCTTTGCGGTTTTCTACCACTTCATCAGCACTAAAACCTAGCGCCTTACTTGGAACAGTAAGCGTGTCAAAACCTTCAGGTAACTTCGCATCTGTGACTGGGTACATCCAGTTTCCTGTTGGCATCATTGACTGGAACTCATCACTTAAAATAAATGCCATGAAGTCGTCAGCAAGCGCTTCATTCTTAGAACCTTTCACCTTCGCTGCTACTTCAACTTGCGTGTAATGACCTTCAGCAAAATCAGCCGCCGCGAATTTGTCATCCTGCTCAGCAATCAAATGGTATGCTGGAGAGGTTGTATAAGAAAGTACCAGATCAGACTCACCTTCTAAGAACATCGAGTAAGCTTCAGACCAGCCTTTGGTGACCGTGACTGTCTTCTTAGCCAGATCTTTCCATGCCTGAGTGGCATCATCACCGTAAACCGATTTCATCCATAGCATTAAGCCCTGACCTGGTGTCGATGTACGCGGGTCTTGGTAGATCACTTTGAGATCGTCGCGTGATTCAACCAGCTCTTTCAGGCTTTTAGGTGGGTTAGATAGCTTTTCTTTGTTGTATACAAAAGCAAAATAACCAAAGTCATAAGGAACAAACGTCGTATCGTTCCAACCACCAGGTAGCGTAACGCTTTCCGTATTTACCTTATGTTCAGTCAGTAAGCCCGTTTTCTTTGCTTCTGCCATCAGGTTGTTATCAAGGCCTAGTACGATATCCGCTTTACTGTTGTTCCCTTCCAGACGTAGGCGATTTAAGATCGAGACGCCATCATCAAGCGCCACAAAATTCACATCGCAGCCGCATTTCGCTTCAAATGCTTTTTCTACAGCAGGACCAGGCCCCCAATCTGCGGCGAACGAGTCGTAGGTATAAACCGTTAACGTGTTGTCAGCAGCCAAAGCCGAAAATGAAGTTAGGGTAGCAATCGCTAAAGTGCTCAGAGTGGTTTTCACTGCTCGCTCTCTCCTTGTTGAGCGGCACAGGCTTGAGGGACGGGAGAGTTGAGATGTTCCGAGTCCAGACTCAATTCCTACGCCAGTATTATCTGGTTCAGGTACACGGGTTCCGAGTGTGTGCTCGATCTCAGCTGATTCCTATTGATAGGATGAATAGCGCCCCGATGAGTATCGACAAAATTGTAATCGTTATATCATCTGATAGCCAGTGTTAACCACGCTGATCGTATCCCCAGCGAGGCACTAGTCCTTGCTCAATACCAAGATGATCCAAAATGCGGGCGACCATAAAATCAACCAGATCTTCAATGGATTTAGGTTGATGATAAAAGCCCGGTGCAGCTGGCATAATCGTCACGCCCATCTGAGACAGCTTATGCATGTTTTCTAGATGAAGTGTTGAAAACGGTGTTTCACGCACCACCAGTAATAGTTGACCACGCTCTTTCATCACAACGTCTGCTGCACGTTCGATCAGATTATCCGACATGCCATGAGCGATGGCCGCCACACTACCTGCTGAACATGGGCACACCACCATTTGTTTTGGCGCAGCAGACCCAGAGGCCACTGGCGAAAACCAATCGTCTTTACCACAGACAGTGAGCTTTTCAGGATCACATTTAAGATGCTCTACTAATGCATACTTTGCCGCGTCCGGATTAGCGGACAGCTGTAAACCATGCTCTGTCGCCAGAACAACGCGCGCTGCCGATGAGATCAGCAAGTAGACTTGATAATCAGCCGCCAAAAGGCATTCTAACAACCGCAATCCATAGGGCGCACCGGATGCCCCTGTAAATGCCAATGTGATGGCTTTTTGTTTGTTACTCATGTTTCTACACTAATTTATTCGGCCAATTTTGCCAGCAGCTTTCCGTGAATACCTTCAAAGCCACCATTGCTCATCACCAAGATTTGATCACCCGGTTGAGCCTGCTCTACAATTTTTGCCACCAAGTCATCAACGCAATCAGACACTTGTGCAGGTTGATGACACGTTTGAGCTACCGCTTCAACCGACCAATCGATGGCTTCTGGTTGATATAAAAACACGTGGTCAGCCGCATGCAGTGACTCTGCAAGTGTCTCTTTATGTACGCCACGTTTCATTGTTGCGCTGCGAGGCTCGAGAACTGCAAGGATGCGTTGTTTACCCACTTTGTTTCGCAGACCGCCCAACGTCAGTTCAATCGCGGTTGGATGATGCGCAAAATCATCGTAAACCGTCACACCGTTGACTTCACCCTTGAGTTCAAGACGACGCTTGGTATTAATGAACTTAGCTAAAGACTCACAAGCTAAATACGGCGTGACGCCAACGTGTCGAGCCGCAGCAATAGCCATCAATGCATTATCGACGTTGTGATCACCAACCAGATCCCACTTAACCGTACCGACTTCTTCACCTTGGAACAGTACCTTGAACTGAGAACCATCAAGGATCAGTTTTTCCGCTTTCCAATCGCCCTGTTCGCCCGTGAATTCCGTTTCGCTCCAGCAGCCACGACCTAATACGTCTTCCAAAGCCAAATCTTGTTTAGGTGCTAGAATACGACCATTTCCTGGAACAGTCCGTACCAAATGATGGAATTGACGTTTGATCGCTTCCAGATCGTCGAAGATGTCTGCATGATCAAACTCTAAGTTATTCATAACCAATGTGCGTGGGTGGTAATGCACAAACTTAGAACGCTTGTCGAAAAAAGCACTGTCGTATTCGTCCGCTTCAACCACGAAAAACATGCTTTCACCTAATCGTGCCGAAACACCAAAATTACCCAATACGCCACCGACAAGGAATCCAGGCTTGTAACCACAGTCTTCTAGGATCCACGCCAACATACTGGAGGTGGTGGTCTTTCCGTGTGTTCCGGACACCGCCAACACCCAGCGATCATGCAACAAGAACTCTTGCAACCATTGTGGGCCAGATGTGTAGCGGAGATTCGTATTAAGAACATGTTCAACACATGGGTTGCCGCGACTCATCGCATTACCGATAACAACTAGGTCTGGCGCAGGGTCGAGTTGAGATGGGTCAAAACCCTGTATGATTTCAATACCTTGAGATTCAAGCAAAGTACTCATAGGTGGATACACATTGGCATCACTGCCTGTCACTTTGTGTCCAAGCTGTCGTGCTAAAATTGCTGCGCCACCCATAAATGTGCCGCAAATCCCTAAGATATGAATATGCATAAACTGACCCTATAGCAGGCAAAAAATTATCTGGTCATTATGGCGATAAAGCTCTGAAAAGCGAACTACTTTGATCAGTTCGTGAGCTTCTGCCAATTAAGTGCTCATTTCGTGCTCATACAAATAAGTAAGATGAGCAGAATGCAACAAGCGAGAAGGTCGACAAATAAATTGGGATCTTCATCAGTTAGTTCATTACCAATAAAAAGATTCGGCTTTTACAATAAGGGTCGGCGAAAACCAAGATCCGAAAGAGATCCCATACCGCCAAATCCCCCTATTCTATTTTGAAGCGACCTTAAGGAAACATCATGTCTGGAATGCGCACCCTCGGCGAGTTCATTGTTGAGAAACAAGCAGACTTCCCCCATGCAGGCGGTGACTTGTCATCCCTACTATCTTCAATTCGTCTTGCAGCTAAAATTGTAAACCGCGAAATTAACGCCGCGGGTTTAGGCGATATTACTGGTGCTGTTGGTACTGAGAACGTGCAGGGTGAAGCTCAGCAAAAGTTGGATGTTTACGCCAACGATAAATTTAAAGCCGCGCTAGAAGCACGTGACCAAGTATGTGGAGTCGCAAGTGAAGAAGAAGACGAAGCAGTAGCGTTTAACAAAGAGCTTAATCAAAACGCGAAATACGTTGTACTGATGGATCCACTAGATGGCTCTTCAAACATTGATGTGAACGTATCGGTGGGTACAATTTTCTCTATTTACCGCCGTGTATCTCCCATTGGTACTCCAGCGACTGAGGAAGATTTCCTACAACCAGGCCACAAGCAAGTTGCAGCGGGTTACGTTATTTACGGTTCATCAACCATGCTGGTTTACACAACAGGTAATGGCGTAAATGGCTTCACTTACGATCCATCACTGGGTACATTCTGCCTTTCTCATGAAAATATGATGATCCCGGAAGACGGTAACATCTACTCAATCAATGAAGGCAACTACATTCGCTTCCCTCAAGGTGTGAAAAAGTACATTAAGTACTGCCAAGAAAGCGCACCTGAAGACAACCGTCCTTATACGTCACGTTATATTGGTTCTTTGGTTGCTGACTTCCACCGTAACCTACTTAAAGGTGGTATCTATTTGTACCCAAGTACAGAAAGCCACCCTAACGGTAAACTGCGCTTACTTTATGAATGTAACCCAATGGCGTTCATTATCGAGCAAGCTGGTGGTGTCGCATCAGACGGTGTAAACCGCATAATGGATATAGAGCCAAAAGAACTTCACCAGCGTGTGCCTTTCTTTGTTGGTTCTAAAAACATGGTTAAGAAAGTTGAAGAGTTATTAGAACAAAACAAAGAAGAACAATAAGACTTTCCATCTAAAGGCGCTGTAAATAGCGCCTTTTTCACATTTCTTGAACGAAATCTCACCTTTCTCGTTTACATAAAACCGAGTTTAGCAGTAAGGTATTTTGGTCAAAAATTCAGCCCAAGTGCCCAATACGGGTACACGATAAAAGGAACTTTATTCATGAGTTTAAACAATGTACCAGCAGGCAAATCACTTCCGGATGATATCTACGTTGTGATTGAGATTCCTGCCAATGCTGACCCAATTAAATATGAAGTAGATAAAGATTCAGGCGCGGTTTTCGTAGACCGTTTTATGTCTGCACCTATGTTCTACCCATGTAACTACGGCTACGTAAACCATACGCTTTCTCTTGATGGTGACCCTGTTGATGTATTGGTCCCAACACCACATCCACTACAGCCTGGTTCTGTTATTCGTTGCCGCCCTGTCGGTGTTTTAAAGATGACTGACGAGTCTGGTGAAGATGCGAAAGTCGTAGCTGTTCCACACACTAAACTCACTAAAGAGTACGATCACATCCAAGATGTGAACGACCTTCCTGAACTGCTTAAAGCTCAAATTACGCACTTCTTCGAGCGTTACAAAGAGCTTGAGTCAGGCAAATGGGTAAAAGTAGATGGCTGGGAAGATGTGGCCTCTGCACGCAAAGAGATTTTAGAGTCTTACGAGCGCGCTCAGAAATAATGATTAATATCTAAGTAAATACGCAAAGAGCCAGCAATTGCTGGCTCTTTTTGTTGATTGGAGACTAAGTTGGATAATTAAACTCGTTGGCACCAATCTCCTGATGACAGAATAACATCCAACTGGCTGCTATCTTGGTACAAGTAGATCCAAGCTTTGCCAAACGGTGTGTCTATCTGCTCTCGCCGATACTCGACTGGCACATCTTCCAATTTATCAATTTCAGCTAATGTCTTATCATCTAGGAGATATATCTCCCCTTGAATCGCACTATGCCCCTCAATCACGGCTGGGTAACCGCCAAGATCATACAATGAGTATTCAGGGGCAGTTTCATAACTACCTAGAAATTCTGCGTGTTCTAAGAATGTGTGGTTACTTTCGCCTTTGCGTAAAGTGCCATAAACAAATAGTAGATGTTGCATAGCGTTCCTTGCTCTTTCACCAATGAAAATTGATGAGTGACGTTAATCAAACTCAAACTGATAGAGTATATCAACAGCGCTACTCATCCCAGTGACCACTTCAAGATACAAATCCTTCATCAAGCGGTAACGTACCGTAAATTCACCTACAGAGTCAAAGATACCGACCCCATATTTCACTTGCAGTCCAGGAAGTAAATAACCACTGACCGTCACTTTTGAACTATCACCACTTCCTGCTGTATCAAGTTGCAGATCTTGTACACCAAAGGCTTCACCTAACGCGCCAACAACACGACCACTTTTCGCTAAGCTCAAACCAATGAGCGCCGTCGTCATCGCGTTACCACCCGATTCTGCATCAATATCCTGACCTCGTAATAAATAGGATAGAGCATTTGCCTGTGGCATGGCAGGTTCTGAGAAAATCGATACTACCGGATCCGTAGCCGGCCCAGTCACTTTCACCCCTGCAATCACATCATCCTGTGTGTTTTCCGGATTACGTATCGCAGAAATTTGCACATAAGGAAGATCCACAGGACCATTCATCAGAATCTTACCTTCCTGAATGCGCAGGTCTTGCCCAAACGATCGGTAAGAACCATCAACAATATTCACTTCACCGACAACATAAGGACCTTTATCTTTTTGCGTGACATTAAGATTACCCACCAAGCCACCTTTCAATCCAAACGCTTCGAGCAGAACATCATTACCGATCTGGATATTGATGTCCGTCTCTACTTCAAACGGTATTGCTGAGTCTTCCTTGAGCGGTTTTAAATCTTCATCAAGCAGTACCTGATCTGACGAGATCCCTGTTGCACTCGGCGGTATTTCTTCAACGACAATCCGCCCCCAAGGCAGTGCAATGTTACCTTCGATTTTGGCAAATTTTGGTGAAGCGTTGATCGTCATATCAGGCACGACTTTAAGCGCAACCATTGGTGGCATCTCAACTTTTAACTCCTTCGCAAATACACGAAGTTTCGTCCGCCAATCGCTTAAATCTCGCCAATCTGCATCACCTTCAAGGTTTAGCGCTCCATCCGGCGTATTTAATATGGCCGATAGGTTTGCCTCATAACCAGACAAATCAACGGTGAGTTTGCCCGAATCAATCTGAGTGGGTGAGATATCCCCCTGCACCAGAATATTGTCTATCAGCAGTTGGCCATTCGCTCTAGGATGTAAAATCGGGCCACTAAGCGCAATGTCTGTAGAAATATCCGACTTAAGCTTGCTGTACTCGCCAATCAATGGCGCTAGAAAATCAAGATTAAAGGTGGTCAGTTTTATCTGGCCATCCAGCGTTTGTTCTGTGCTCAGTACATTCGGGAGCGTGACTTGACCAGAAAAGTCGCCATTGTCCGTCACATCAATTAGCCAATTCGCATCCAAACGGTCTCCGGCTAAATTGGCATCTAGCGTGATTTTATCCCAACCAATATCAACGGTTTGAGGTAGTTTCTGAGATACCCCCCCAGAAGGTAATCTCACTTCTACTTTTGCTTCTGGAGACTTTCCAGCTTCCCATTTAGCCCAAACGTTGGCGTTTGCTTCACCATGTAACTCAGTCTCTTTAGGAATGAATGCCGCGATCTGATCAAAGTTAAACTGGTTTACACTCAAACGGGCTTCACCACTTTCTCCGACCTTAATATTCTCGTCCAGACACACCGAAGAGTCTTGCTGTAACCAACAATGGGCGGCAACACTCACGAGCTTCGTTGCCATATCAAAACCTAAGCTAGTCGGTTTATTTAAGCGCCAATCACCTTGTTTTGAGCTGAGCTGCACTCTCTCAAGCTTACCGGCCCAATTTAGGTTTGGCTTGTCGTTTAGAGTACCTGTTAGCGCCAAATTCGCAGAGGCTAGATTAGAATCTAAATCCAAAGTCAGATTATGTAGGGACTGTTCCCCCGAAAATATCAGAAGCACATCATCAATACTGTAGTCCTGATAGCTTCCTCCGGTGACTTTGAGTTTCACGTTGCCCTTAGGCTTAGGTAAAGGTGTGATATTCCCAGTGAGCGTAACGTGCTTAACCTGTGCTTGGTTTTGAAAATCAATAGAGTCGATATCCAAACCCAGCTTTACATTAGGCTCTTTCATCGGCCCGCGTAACACTACATCGCCAATCGCTTTACCGGACAGATCCGGGACTGACTTCGCCAGATTTGGAAGATCGAGCGACAGTGACATACGCCACTCATCTGTCAATTTACCTTTTGCTTCAATACTGTTCGGACCGTGGGAAAGCACCAAGCCTGGAGTGTCTACTCGATATCGACCTTTGCCCGTTACGTCTGAGGCGTCTAACTGACCTTTTATGTTTAATGGGTATTCTCGTAATATGCCGTCAATATCTAGCTTGCTGACAGAGACTTCCCAGCCACCTTGTTCAGTCAATGAACCGGAAGTCGACACATCGCCACTCACTTTACCCTCAGACTCTGGCCATTGAAGTCCTGGTTGAATGTCATTCAAGGCAAGATTCGCCACCCAATTTATTGGCTGCTTCCAGTTCACCAATATATCGCCAGCCACGGAGCCGCCTAAGGTTTCAAGTGTAAGCGAGCTCAGTTCTATTTGATCTAAATTACCCTTACCTTTCACTTTCAGATCTAAATCAGGCAGCGCGTTGCCCTTAATTTCAGAGTCTAAGTTTAGGCTATAACCCTTTAACGAACCCTTGGTTTCCAGTTTGTCTACCTTCACGAAGTAGTCGCCTTTACCCACTAATGGCCACTTGGCATCGACTTTCTTCAGAGAGATATCGAAAGGCAGATCCGGATCTAGCAGTGCTAATTTCGCTTTAAGATCGGCTTTAGCCAAACCACTTAACTTCGTATCTAAACTCAGATCAGCAGCGCTACCTTGTGCGGTAAGGCTGATTTTTTGACCATTCGCCATCTCATCTTTCACTAAAGCGTCAACATTGAGCGTTAATGGATAACCTTCTTTCAACGTCACGTTCGCATCGATTTTGCCTTCTACTTGCGGCATATCGAGTTCAAGTACTGGGATTGAGATGTCCGAGCCTAACGCTGTGGCTTCAAGTCCTAAGTGATGAACGACAATGGGAGACTCTTGTTTAAGCTCAAAGTCATAAATATCTAAGCGCTCAACATCAACTTGCAGCGGCAACTCCACGTCCGGTAATTCTATCGCTTGTGCTTCTGTTGATTGTGTTTCAGGCGCCGGCTGTGGCTCCTCACCTGTTGCCTCAGAACTGGCAAGCGCAATGCTGATCTCTTTGAGTTCTGTTTTACTAATGCGCAGGCGATTTCCCTCAAAGATCAGCCCAGTTGTAAAACTTTTCCAATCGATTTTATTACCCAAGATATCGAGGTCTATATTTGTCAGGGCAACTCGGGAGACTTTTATCGGGATAGGCGTCGTAATTTTACCAAGAGGAGTTGGGTCTTCTTGCACTTCCGGCTCTTCTGAAGGCGCTGTGGACTCCATCGCGAATACCAGCCCATCGATGGCAAGCTCATCAACACAGACACTTGGCTCCGTAAAACAGGTGTGATTGATCGCTAGAGTCAAGGTATCAACCTTGGTATCAATCGCTAGATTGGCGTCGACAAACTCTACATCATTTAAGGTGAACCTAGGAAAAATAGCACCACTGTATGAACCGACTTTAAGCTGAGGGACAAATTTCTCGCCCCCCCACAGAATCATACCTAACCCCGCTTTAGTAAAGAGCAAAAAGCTAACAGTAAGCAGTAAAGTAATTAGAATGCCGAGTAGAGATAATGACAGCCATTTCGACCACTTTAAGACGACTTTGGTCATAGCTCAGGCCCCAAGGTGAAGTGAATTCTGTACTCGCTCACAGGTTCTTGATCAAGACCCCATGCGAAATCTAAGCGGATTGGGCCAACTGGCGATGCCCAGCGGATACCTGCACCCGTACCACGTTTAAAATCTGGCTGATCGTCAAACGCGTCACCGTAGTCATAAAAAACGGCTCCCCACCAGTTTCCGTAAAGCCGGTATTGATACTCCAGGGAAGTCGTAAGCATGTACTTAGCACCCGTTAACGAGCCACTTTCATCGAGAGGGGAAATAGATTCGTAACCATAACCACGCAGGTTATTGTCACCACCAGCGAAAAAACGCAAAGAAGGCGAAAGTTTATCGTAATCTTCTGCAAAGTTTGCCGCGCCATCGATACGGAATAACCCTCGATGGTTTTCTCCCGCACTGCGAATCCACTTCATTCCACCCATAACACGTGTCACGCGTGTTTCAGATAGTGCACTAGGATCACCATACTCTAAAGTGATCTGCTGGCTATCTCCCCAATGTGGCATCGCGCCACCACGGATGCGACTTCGGGCGAATGAAATGCCCCCGAATAAAAACTGAGAACTATCATCCTGTAGACCTTGTTCAAAGTTTTCTAGTAGGTAGCGTATAAAGACCGTTCGGTTCCAGCCATTCTCCAATCTCTGCGTTCGACCAACTGAAATATTGGACTCCAAACTCTTCGTATCACGCTTATCAAGGTTTTTTAGCCCATAGTTGATACTGTAGTAATCGTTGAGAGCGTCCGACTGAGGAATTCGGTAACTGGCCGTGATCGTTTGCTCTGGTTTAGACAGTTCAAGGCTACTATTGATACTGTGACCACGGCTATTCACCCATGGTTTCTTCCATTTTAATGAACCTCGGACACCGACATCCGTTGAGTAACCTAAACCTGTTTCTAATTGATTTCGTGCTTGAGGTTCCACAGACACTTTCATTGGTAGCTCTCGCCCCTGCCCCAGATAAGACAAATCAGGTTCCACCAAGACCGATGAGAACCAATCTGAATTCGATAGGTTTTGGTTGAATTCGCCAACGCTAGAAACAAGGTAAGGATCACCTTGCTCGAATGGAGCCAGGGACTCGACACGATCGAGCTTGATTTGGCTTCCCGTGATCTGATGTTCTCCAAAGTGGTATCGAATACCACTGTCGAAATGCAAACGTACAAATGCCTGATTAAGATCTGGAGACACTTCTAAACGCGTCATAGAATAACTGCCATCGAAATAACCTTTCTGCAAAGCAAGGTTACGTATTTTCGACTTTAGAGAGTCATAGTCTCCATGATTCAAGCGTCTGCCTTTTGTCAGCTTGCTGTTTTTTACAAGCAGAATAAAATCAACATCGCCTTCAGCCTCACCTGAAATTTGAATGTCTGCCTCTTTGATAATCAGTGGCTTGCCTCTATTCACAGTGACAATCAATTCATTATTCTGCTCAGACACTTCAAATTTAAACGTAGGGTGATAATAACCTACGGCATTTAAAGCCTCGGTAATAATACGCTGGACTCTGGCTTGAAAACGTAAATCGGTTCGGTATTCTTCGGGAGGAATCGATGATAAGTAAGCGTCAACGTTGTCTTCTGCACTACCTTTGAGACCCTTGATTGTAAGATCAACTTCTTCGGCATGAGCTAATGTTGGAGAAAGTAGAAATGCAATCAAAAGTGGTAATGGTTTTCGTAACATGCTTAATTATCTATCTATATCTGATTACGGAATAATACCGCTTGAAAATTAATAAGTCTGTATGAAAAAAGTCAATTAGGCGGTCTGTTCATAAATTAAATCATCAAGGAATGCAAAGATGCTCAATAAACAAAACATGATCACCCGAGAAGAAGCCCTGCCCGGACGCGATGCTCCCATGCCTTTGGATGACACTCACTTCGTCAATCAATCTAGTCTGACTGCTGAACCGGAAATGGGCCAAGATAAGATTCTCTTTGGATTGGGCTGCTTTTGGGGTGCAGAAAGGCTATTTTGGCAGCTAGAAGGCGTGATCAGCACATCCGTTGGCTATGCTGGCGGATACACAAAAAACCCGACCTATGAGGAAGTATGCACAGGTCAAACCGGTCACACAGAAGTCGTGCGAGTTGTCTTCGACCCTTCTGTGATAAGCCTTGAAGAACTGCTAAAAAGGTTTTGGGAAAGACACGATCCGACACAGGGTATGCGTCAGGGTAATGATCTGGGGACTCAATACCGTTCAGCTATCTATGTGTATAGCGATGAGCAAGCTCAAGTGGTAGAGAAAACGAAGCAAGCGTACCAAGAGTTACTCGGCGAGTCACAAATCACCACAGAAGTTCAGCACGCAGGCCCTTACTACTATGCAGAAAATTACCACCAGCAATACTTAGCTAAGAATCCAGAAGGATACTGCGGTTTAGGTGGAACAGGTGTCTGTTTCCCTCCGAGTAAGTAACCTCAGCTCGGGATAAGTTAAGCCCCTATGAAAAAAGTCGCCATGTTCGGCGACTTTTTCAATGTTTGGGGTTAACCAATGTTAACTCATCTCATCAGGCAGATAATGCCTTGATTTCTTGGTTAATCTCTTTGTACGTGATGAGCATCTGACGATTACTCACATCCGGCACGAGCACCTTCCCGTTATCAAACGAGAATTCGCCAATTCCCTCAATAGTAAACTGACCTTTAAATAGTGTCTTAACAAATCGCGCCACTTGGCGTGGTCTGTAAGCAGTAAATTCGCGCAGCATAAGCGACTCCAATATCCATTTGTTATTTTCTTGTTGTTAGACAAGTGCTCTAATCCTTGAGCTATTGGGATATTATACTGTAATCATTTCAAATGTATAATTTTTGTTAAAAAACATTGTACCGCTTCACCCAACGACGTTCATAAGCAACACTTTGTCAAAAATCGTTATATACTTTTCGCGCTAATAGAAAAGGACCATAACAATGAAAACTAAAACGTTAATCGCTCTTGCTATTGCATGCTCTCCAACGTTTGCATCAGCACACAACATCTCTCTAGGTAACGCACTACCCAGCGTTGTCATTCAAGAACATGGTGAGATAATCATTCAAGATGACTCAACCGCTTACCAAAAATGGTCGAGTCAAAGCTTGAAAGGGAAAGTACGAGTCATCCACGCTATCGCAGGAAGAAGCAGCGCTAAAGAAATGAACGCACCACTGATGGCTGCGATTACAGCCGCAAAGTTCCCTCAGCAGAGCTATCAAACTACATCCATCATCAACCAAGATGATGCGATCTGGGGCACTGGCTCTTTCGTAAAATCTTCCGCTGAAGACAGTAAACAAGCATTTCCCTGGTCTTCCATGGTGCTTGACGAAAACGGGACAGTGGCAAAAACTTGGGATCTAACTCCAGAGTCTTCCACGATCATTGTCCAAGATAAACAAGGCAAAGTGCTGTTCGTAAAAGAAGGCGCGCTTAATGAAAGTGAAGTGAAACAAGTGCTTGGACTAATTTCAGATAACATCTGATCACAAATGCGTTTCGCGTTGATAAGGGAATTGTTATAACATAACAGTTCCTTTATTTATTTGAGCTTTACTGGTTGTGTCTACGCTACGCCTACATTCATGCCGCTTCACCGTTATAGCACTGTGCTGTGTTATGTTGACGCTATGGATGGATGTCGCCTTTGTTGACCACCAATATGATCTTTCTCCAGCTCAACACCATGAGCACCATTGCCAACTCTTTTCTTGTGCGCAGCATGGTGCCAGCGCCGCCACTGTTTCTACGCCAGACTCATCACTGCCTGATCTCTTTATAAAAGGTGAGGAGTACCAATGTTCCACCATAAACGCATTTGCCTATCAGGCACGCTCACCGCCTAATCATCTTAACACTTGATCCACTGACTAAGCTCCGAATCCGTTGGAGCGATATTTCTCAACTTTAAGATTGTATTTAGGATTTAAAATGAACAAGTATTCACCACTTGCTGCGCTTATCGCACTAACACTGAGCCACTCTGTCGCTGCTGAAGAAAACTTTCGTCAACATGATGCCCATGTCCATGGGGAAGTAGAACTCAACATCGCACAAGATGGCGCTGAGATTCTGTTTGAAATTACCGCTCCAGGTGCAGATGTGGTTGGCTTTGAGCATGCCCCAACAACAGATGAACAACGCCATACATTAAAACAAGCAGAAGTTCATCTAAGCGATGCGAGTGCTATTTTCACCCTCGCAGAAGAAGCAGGTTGCAGCGTGAAGCACCAAGTCGTGTCTCATACACTCGGAGAGGATGACGACCACGACCACGACCACGACCACGAAGATCATAGCGATGAGCACCATGATCACAAGCACGAAGAGCATGAAAATCATCATGACCATAAAGAAGGCCACGATGAACATCATGAGCATTCAGATCATGGTGAGTTTACTGTCGAGTACCACTACCAGTGTGAAAATATTACTCAGCTAAAAACGATCAGTACTTCATGGTTCGAGCGATTCCCGACCACCGAAGCAATCAAAATGAACCTATTAACTGAAACTAAGCAGGCTTCATCACGCCTAGATAAAAACAACAACATCATTTCTCTATAAAAGGCACTGCGGCTTGGTACTTAGCCAAGCCGCTTTTTCTGTGATTGGAATACGCTATGGACACCAATAACCCACCACCTGTTATCGAATTAAGCCAGGTCGCGTTTACCTGGCCCGGTAATGACTCTCCGACACTTGCTATCCCTCATCTACAATTCCAACAGGGTGAACACCTGTTTGTAAAAGGGCCTAGTGGTTGTGGAAAATCAACGTTACTCAGCCTTCTTACCGGTATCAACACAGCGACAGAAGGAAAAGTAAAAGTACTAAACCAAAGCCTTTCGGACTTATCTGGCAGCAACAGAGATAAGTTTCGAGCTGACCATATTGGCTATATATTTCAGCAATTTAACCTATTGCCTTATCTCAGCGTCATTGAGAATGTGATTCTTCCGTGCCAATTTTCCAAGAAACGACGCTCACAGGTTTCAGGCGACTTACGAGACCAAGCAAAAACGTTGCTCGATAAACTTCACCTCTCCGAATCTTTAATGAACAAACCTGTCGTAGAACTCAGTATCGGGCAACAACAGAGAGTAGCGGCCGCGCGTGCATTAATCGGCAAACCAAAATTGATCATTGCTGATGAACCCACATCGTCTCTGGACTATGACAACCGGACCGCATTTATTGAGCTACTCCTAGATCAAGTCAATCACGCCAATTCTACGCTGATATTTGTTAGCCACGATCCAACCTTAGAGCCTCTGTTTGATCGCAGTGTCGATCTGAGAGAGATCAACCAAGCAGGAGGCAAACAATGACGCCAACGTTATCCCTAGCTTGGAAAAGCGCACGCAACCGTAAAGTGACCGCCATTTTATCGATCCTTACCGTGGCAATTTCTGTGATCTTGTTACTTGGCGTCGAGCGTATACGAACCCAAGCGAAAAGCAGCTTCGCAAACACCATCTCCGGCACAGATTTGATCGTTGGGGGTCGTTCCGGACAAGTCAATTTACTGCTCTACTCCGTATTTAGAATCGGTAACGCCACCAACAACATAGACTGGAAAAGCTATCAGGAATTTAGCCAGCATCGCGCGGTAAAATGGGCTATTCCAATTTCTTTAGGGGACTCCCACAAAGGCTTTAGAGTCATGGGAACCAACCATAGCTACTTTGAACATTACCGATATGGTCAAAAGCAGAATCTCGCTTTTTCACAAGGCAAAGAATTTAATAGATTGTTTGAAACCGTTCTCGGGGCTGATGTTGCTAAGCAGTTAGGCTATGAGATTGGCAGTGAAATCATCATCGCTCACGGTATCAGTGACGTAGGATTCAGCCGCCACGACAACTTACCTTTCAAGGTGGTGGGCATATTGGCTCCGACAGGAACACCCGTCGACAAAACAGTACACGTTTCTTTAGAAGCCATTGAAGCGATTCATGTCGGCTGGGAATCTGGTGCCAATCTTGGCAATAATCCCGAAGCCTACCAGCTTAAGGCGATGGACTTCGAACCCAAACAAATCACTGCGATGATGCTAGGGCTAAAATCTAAAATCCAAACCTTCGCGTTACAACGACAAATTAATACCTATAACAAAGAGCCACTAAGCGCGATTTTACCTGGCGTCGCGTTGCATGAGCTTTGGGGTATGATGTCTGTGGCCGAACAAGCGTTGATGGCAGTCTCCGTGTTTGTCGTCATTGCAGGACTGCTTGGCATGTTGTCTAGCCTACTCACCAGTTTGCAGGAACGACGCCGTGAAATGGCAATTCTGCGAGCAATGGGAGCCAGACCAAAACACGTATTCTCACTGTTAATTTTGGAAGCGAGCAGTTTGACCTTCATTGGCATTGTTGTCGGTACGCTCGCACTTTATTTAATCCTTGCACTGGCTTCACCTATAATTCAGCAAAATTATGGTATTAACCTGTCCACAATAACGTTATCCAATTACGAACTTTCTCTGCTTGGTTTAGTTCAGCTTGCAGGTACAGTAATTGGGTTTATTCCAGCTTTTAGAGCCTACAAACAATCCCTAAGCGACGGTATGACAATTCGGGTATAAATGATGAAGATAAAACACATACTTCTGTTTTTAATTGCAATGATGAGCTTTAGTTTGCCGAGTTACGCAAACCAAGAAGACGTTCTCACACTCGATTGGATAGATTTAATTCCAGAGGCTGAGAGAAATCAGTTTGATCAACAAGGGATGCCAGCGATCAATCACTCAGGTGATGTGATGGTACAATCTAAACTTGGCAGTGTACGGAAGGAACTGAATGGCAGTACGGTCAAAATTCCTGGCTTTGTCATTCCCCTAGAAGGCAATGAGAATATTGTCACGGAGTTTTTGCTCGTGCCATATTTTGGAGCATGTATCCATGTACCGCCACCACCACCTAATCAAATTATCTACGTGAAGTTTCCCAAAGGCGCACCTGTTCAGCAGCTTTGGGACGTCATTTATGTGGTGGGTACTCTAAAAACGGAAACTATTTCACATGACTTGGCTGAAACAGGATATGTGATCGAAGGAAGTGCCATCGCTGAATATGATGACTACTAATTAAAGTTAACAAAAGTGCAACCTATCGATCACCTAAATTAAGCTAGATATCTGGACAAATAACCTAGCACTCCTAGGTATATCAGTATTAGCAAGGCGATTGATAGGTGCTTTTTCAATTTATTCTCACCGAAATATTTCATAAGCCCTCTCAAATTTCACACCAACAATTTTAACAACTTGTTATCATTTGTGGTAGCGCTATTTTTTTGACATCGGCCTCACACTCTTTATATGGCGACTTGTGCTTATAAA